>NZ_DASWYK010000158.1:0-27288 GCF_036405015.1 Flavobacterium sp.
ATCATGAAAAAATAAACGCAACCATTTTAAGGAAGTAAAATCTTAATAATAGTTAATAATCATAAAACCTTAAAAAATGAAAAAAATTGGACTTTTAATCGCATTGTTTATTTCTTTAGCTTCTTGTTCTAACGATTCAGATGGCATTGCCTCTCCTAATTCAGCTTATTACGGAAAATGGATTGAGGTTCCAGATCCTGCAGCAAATACTATAGCTGGTATGGAGGTTTATTATGTATTTGATAAGAATCAAACTTTCGTTAAAACAGTCCCGTATAGTGAAGGTAATAAAACTCTTTCGGGTAAATATGAGATTGTAAAAAATGAGGCAGGAACTAGTTTTATTTTAACTTATTCGAGCGCTAACGAATTGATATCAAATTGTACAAGTGGTGCTTTAACTGAAACTTTTAAAATAAACCAAATGGATTATTTGGTTAATCAGTCATCATCATGTGGTAAAAGATATTCATCATTTAAGAAAGTAAAATAAGTTTTTAATAGTAAAAACTTTTAAAACTCCGTTAGTTTTCTAACGGAGTTTTTATTTAACGTCAGTTTTATTCTAATAAAAAAAGATAATTACTAGATTTGTTAAAGTATTAAAATTATAAGCCTCAAATTATGATGAAAAAAGAAAAAGTTCCTTTTGAAACGATAGTTTTTTCTGGTATTACATTCAAAGTAATTAACCGACACGAAGCTCACAATAGTATTGGCGATCTTACCGATTTCAACAATCAGAAAATTTATAATGTTTTTGAAGATACCTGGCGTTTTCCTGATTATGAAGAAAATCCAGTTTTTCTTTTAGCAGAAGAAGATGTCGAAATGGATTCGTTTGAGATGGATTTTAGTACAGAACAAAATCCCAATATTTTCATTTTAGGATTTATTTTTAAAGGAAATCTAACGGTTTCAAAATTTATAAGTTCTTATGATACAGATAATTCCCCTGCTTTAATTGTACTTGGAAAAACGACCACTGTAAATATTACTTTATTTGGAAGTGTTCATTATTTAGGTGGAGGTTTACAATGTGATACACTTGTGGGAGAATACAATCATGGGGAGCTTTTTGTAAAAGGCGATCTTATTGCTTGGCTGATTTACAGTGATGATATGCTGCTGCATTTTGAGCGTTTTACAGATGTTCAGGCAATTATTAGCGTGAATAGACCAGATGTTTTAATTTGCAGTAACGTTACAGATATTGACGGGTCTGTTATAACGGTCGAAAATTATTTGCCTTCTACTCATAAATTATCTGATACTGTAAGTGATTCTTTTATAGAATTATCCTCTAACAATACAGAAATATTAGGTAATAATTATTTGGAAGCTTTTAAAGATGGGCTTTCGATTTTAGATTACGATAAAAAGGAAAAATATCTGTATACCAATTTCCGTAACCAGTTTATCCATATGGTTGAAGTTTTATCTGAAAATGAAGAACAAAAAGCCAATGATAAAATCGTCAGACATTTTTCAGGAACCACTTATTTGTTTATTCCTTTTGATTATGAAGGAAAGAAATACAGTCAGATTTCTGAAGAAATTTCAAATGGTTTTAACATCAGAATGCGTGCTTTATGGTGTCATGATGATAAAGAAATTATGCTGATTTTAGAATATCTGGATGAAAATGGAGATCCGAAATACCAGTGGATTAATGATGAAAATGCACTAGGAATTGAACTTTTCTGTGTAAAACATGCTGCCCTAAAAACTTTCGAAATTCTTATGACTGAAGAAGATAACGATGACGAAGAGGAATCAGATGATGCAGAATATGATAGTAGTTTTTCTTTAGAAGAATTTACTTCTCAATTTGGCGATTATAAATTACCAGATGATTTGGTGAAATTATATAAATTCCAACAAGAATACGGTTCAGAAACTTATTCGGAATGTTTTGGATTGACCATAACAAATGATAAAACAGGCATAAAGACCTGGTCTGAAGAAGAAGAATTTTACAATAGTTTTATAGAATTTGCTGGCGCAAACGGTTCAGGAAGTTCTTATGCGTATTGGCTTATAGATAAGGATTTAAATAATTGTCCGATAGTTGTTTTTGGAGATGAAGGTGGAATTCACGTTGTGGCAGAAAACATTCGCAGATTGATTCATTTGCTGACGTTAGATACTGAAATTTCAGTTGATTTTGATTACGCTTATTTCTACAAAGACGAAGAGTATTATGAAGACAATGAAAATAAAGAAGAGTTTCATGAATGGGTAAAAGAAGAATTTAATCTTAATGCCATAGAAACCAACGAAGAAGCAGATGAAATTATAGAGCAGGCAAAGAAAAAGTACAAACAAAAGCTGAATGATTTTTTAGTGAAATTTGATATTGAAATTAGCGAAGAGGAGGAGGATGAAGAGTAGTTTTTTATCTTTGAATTTAAATTAGAAAAAAATGACAACACATTTAGCGCTTTTACGCGGCATCAACGTTTCTGGACACAATATGATGAAAATGGAAGCTTTGAAAGCAATGCTTGAGAATCTCGGTTTTCAGAATGTTCGAACATATCTTCAATCTGGAAATGTATTTGTGGATAGCGAAGAAGAAGCATCAAAAGTAGGTTTTATGATCAAACAAGAAATTTTTAAAGTTTTCGGACATGAAGTTCCAGTTGTGATGATTACCAAAGAAAACTTAGAATCTTGTTTTGCTAACAATACGTTTTTGAAAGAGAAAGATGTTGATACCAAAAAATTATACGTTGCTTTCGTCTCAATGGCATTGAAAAAAGAAAGTATAAACGATTTAAAAATTAGTCAGTTTAAACCAGACGAAGCAAGTATTGATGAAAACAGAATTTTTATTAAATATGCCGTTGGTGCCGGAAAAACTCGTTTTGATCAAAAGTATATCGAGAAAAAATTAAATGTAACAGCAACAATTCGAAACTGGAATACAGTGACGAACTTGCTTAAAATGTATAATGAATAATGAAAAAGTACTTTTTTATACTTTTTGTTTGCTTAATGAATTTAGTTTCTGTTTGTGCTCAAAACACAAAAATAACTGAAGACTTTAATACTTTTTTTAAGAAATTCAACGCTGATCCAAAATTTCAGATTAGTAGGGTTGTTTTTCCTTTAAAATACAAAATGAATAATGATGATTTAGAATTAACGAATTATACAGTGACAAAAGAAAAGTATAAAACGCTTAATCTAAACAACAAAGCTGATGAGAAATATTTAAAAAGAACATTGTCTATAAAGAAAGACACCGCAACGCTTCAACAGCGCGGACTTGATAATGGAATTTATGTTGATTATATCTTTGAATTAAAAGATAACAAATGGTTTCTTAAAACCTGGATTGACGAATCTACTTAATAGTTTTAAAAGGAGTCTTTTTCAAATATAATGTATCAACATTGTGGGAAGCTCCTTTTTTCATTCCTCCGCCATGAGGCTGCATGAATTGTATGTTTTGAGATTCGTAACCTTCTTTTTTGACGGATTCGTCAATAACTAACATTGGTGCTTCAAAACCAAAAAAAGTAAATTGACGGTAACGCTTTTCATCCAGTGAAAAATAACCATTAGCTTGAGTTAAAGTCTCACCAACGTTACATTTTTCAATAGGTTGTTTCGTTTCTGCATCGTAAATGTAACCTGTAATTTGAGGTCTTTTACATCTGTTTACCAAACAACTTTGAAGTGAAAAAGAAAGTAAAATTAAAAAGATGACTTTGTAGAGTGTTTTCATTGTTTCGGAATTAAATCACAATACCAAAATCCAAAATAAAAAGCAGTTTCGTCATTGGTGTCGCAAGCATTATTTGAAGAATCTTTCTTTTCGGGTTTTTCATATTTTCGGTATACAATTTCACCAATTTCAAAATCAATTGGTTTAGAAAAAATTGGACCATCATAAGTAAACGTGTGAAATTCACCGTTTTCACCACAGACATCCACATTTTCTGGCAAATCATTTATAAAATCCTGATCAATAATTCTGCCCACAAAGCTTTTGTCCAGATATTTTTCATTCACACAAACCACAATGGTTTTGAATCCTAATGAAATAAATTCTTGAATTAAATCTTGAGTTGGAATTTTCCAAATCGGAAAAACGCCTTTTAAACCAATTTTTTCCAGTTGATTTTCTCTGTATTGACGTAAATCTTCTAAAAAAATATCTCCAAAAACAGAATGTGTTATTCCGTTATCTTTTAATTCTGTTAAGACTTCGGTCATTACTTTTTCGTAAACTTCCATGGTTGGCATTTCCGGAACTTCAAGAATCT
Source organism: Flavobacterium sp. (assembly GCF_036405015.1). Lineage (GTDB taxonomy): Bacteria > Bacteroidota > Bacteroidia > Flavobacteriales > Flavobacteriaceae > Flavobacterium. Next base: position 4,278 of record NZ_DASWYK010000158.1, read on the forward strand.
TCAACGGAATTCTGATACTTTGTGCTTGTTTATGTAATAATTCTACGCGAATTCCGTGCATAGAAATTCGTTGGTATTGTTGGTTCACGCTTGTCAGCAAACACTCGATTTGAAAATCAGTATTTTGGAGAATCTTGTATAAGGCAAGAGCAGAATCTTTTCCGCTGCTCCAGTTAAATAAGGCTTTTTGCGGTTTAGGCACGATTTGGAGATTTAATAATGTAAACTTACAAATTTCATTCTATTTCTAAAGGAATCCTTTGTAACTTTGGGATTTTGCCTTCAAACACATTTCAATGAAATATATCTTTTTATTATTCACCAGTTTTCTTTTTGCACAGCAAACTCAAAATGTTGATTTCAAATCGGTTTCAGGACAATTATTTTTAAATTCAAAAGAAAAGACAATTTCTGGCTCTGTAGATTTTCAATTTGATGTTTTAAAAGATTGTGATACCGTTTCGCTTGACGCTAAAAACATGGAGTTTTCAAACGTGAAAATCAATGATAATGAGGCTGTTTTTCTAAATGACACCAAACAATTAAAATTGGTTTCGCATTTTACAAAAGGACAAAATCATTTGACCTTTAATTATAAAACAAAACCCAAACAAGCGCTTTATTTTGTTGATATAGAAAACGAAGAAGTACAAATTTGGACACAAGGACAAGGGAGATATACCAGTAATTGGTTTCCAAGTTTTGATGATGTGAATGAGAAGTTAGTTTTTAATCTTGGGATTTCTTTTGATAAAGAGTATCAGGTCGTTTCAAATGGAGTTTTAAAAGCCAAAAAGACAGAAGGAAATTTAAGTCATTGGCAGTATCAAATGGAAAAACCAATGAGTTCTTATTTATTGATGCTAGCGATTGGAAAATTTGATAAGAAAGAATTAAAATCTAAAAGTAGAATTCCGTTAGAGTATTATTATGAACCAAAAGATTCTAATCGTTTTGAACCTACATATCGCTATTCTAAGAGAATCTTTGATTTCCTTGAAAAAGAAATCGGAGTAAAATATCCTTGGAAAATAAACAGACAAATTCCAGTTCGTGACTTTTTGTATGCAGGAATGGAAAATGCCACAACGACGCTTTTTGCAACACGTTATGTAGTAGATTCTATTGGTTTTTGTGATCGAAATTATACAAATGTTGATGCTCACGAATTAGCGCATCATTGGTTTGGAGATTTGATAACAGCTGAAAGCAGTAAGCATCATTGGCTTCAAGAAGGTTTTGCTACATATTTTGCTTTGCTGGCAGAAAAAGATATTTATGGAGAAGATTATTTTTATTCTAAACTATACGATACAGCGCAACAGATTAAATTTGCATCCAGAACTGATACTATTCCAGTTTTAAATGCAAAAGCAAGTTCGCTTACATTTTACGAAAAAGGAGCATGGACATTATTTGTCCTGCACGAATCAATTGGAGATAAGGCATTTAAAAAAGCGATAAAAAGTTATTTGAATAAATATGCTTATCAGACTGTAAATACGCAAAATTTCTTCGACGAAATTAGAAAAGTATCTGATTTTGATTTAGAAAAATTTCAAAAAACTTGGCTCGAATCGACACTTTTTGATACTCCAACAGCTAATGCACTGTTGAGTAAAAATAAAACAATTCAAAAGCGATTAGAAATTGATAAATTGAAAAAAACACCTTTGGTGGACAAATTTGATATTCTGAAAAGTACTTTAGAATCAGATATTTATCGTTCTGTAAAAGAGGCTGTTGTTGATCAATTAGAAAATGAAAAATACGAAGCGAAGAAACCACTTTTACTTTTAGCATTAGAAACAAAAGACATTCAGATTCGTCAAAATGTTGCAGGAACTTTGACTAAAATTCCAGAAGATTTCAGATTGAATTATGAAACATTATTAGACGATCAATCTTATCAAACACAAGAAACAGCCTTATATTGGCTTTGGAGAAACTTTCCAGATCATAGAAAAGAATATCTCGACAAATCTAAAAACTGGATCGGATTTAACGATTATAATCTGCGTACTTTATGGCTTTCGCTGGCATTATCAACAACAAATTACAGTACAGACCCTGAATCTTTAATTAATGAGTTAATTGCATTTTCGTCTACAAAATATGAAGCTACAACAAGACAGAATGCTTTAGAAAAGTTAATTGGTTTTAAAATTATTAACGATCAGGTTTTGAGTAACTTAGTTGCGTCTACTACACATCATATGTGGCAGTTTTCAAAGTTCGGAAGAGATACTATTCGACTTTTATTAAAAAATCCAGAAATGCGTGCTTCATTTAATAGAATTTTGCCTAATTTGAACCCCGATGAACAATTTCAATTGAATCGTTTGTTTAAAGAGTAGAAATAAGAGAATAGAAGTAAGAATATAGAATTGAGGCCAGAGTTTCAGATCTTTTTTCTTTCCTCTTTTTTCTTCTTCAAAAAAATCCCAAAAAAACTACATTACAATTTATGAGAGCATTGGTTATTTCAGGTGGTGGCAGTAAAGGCGCATTTGCCGGCGGTGTTGCCCAGTATTTAATAGAAGAGAAAAAGCACGAATACGATTTGTTTTTAGGAACTTCGACAGGAAGTTTATTAATTCCGCATTTAGCTCTCGGCCATATCAAAAAAATCCATTCTGTATATACCAATGTCACCATGGCAAGTATTTTTAATATTTGTCCGTTTGTGGTTAAAAACAAAGACGGAGTAGATATTGTTACGATCAATCACTTTAATGTTTTGCGTCAGTTTTTTAAAGGAAAAAGAACCTTTGGCGAAAGCAAAGGATTGAAGAAATACATTCAAAATAATTTTTCGCTTTCGGATTTCAATAAACTTAAAAAATTGAAAACCGATGTTATTGTAACTGTAACCAATTTTACTAAAAACGAATCAGAATATAAGTCGGTAAAAGATTGTACTTACGAGGAATTTTGCGAATGGTCATGGATATCAAGTAATTATGTTCCATTTATGAGTTTGGTCGAAAAGAACAATTTTGAATATGGTGACGGAGGATTTTCAAGCTTAGTTCCGATACGCGAAGCAATTAATAGAGGAGCAACAGAAATTGATGTAATTGTGCTTGAAACAGAAGTGAATACAACGAAAACAGTCATTGGTAAAAATCCATTTTCATTGATGATTGACTTGTTTAGAATTGCTTTGGATCAAGTAGAAAAGCATGATATTGCTATAGGAAAACTTATGGCAAGTAATAAGAATGTAAAACTTAATTTATATTATACTCCTATAAAATTAACCGATAACGCCTTGATTTTTAATAAAGATGTTATGAAAGATTGGTGGGAGCAAGGATACGAATATGCTCAGAACAAGTCTGAGGTTATGAGTGACAATAAAATATTGATTTGATTTTTAGATTTTAAATTGCAGATTTTAGAGTGAAAAGAAAAATCTAAAATCTGCAATCTAAAAATTATTTTTTACCACATTTCTGCAACTTCACTTTTAATGAAACTTAAAGCAGCATTGCTTGGAGATTGTTTCTCTAATAAATCGTTTAAGATTACTTCGCGAAGTTTATCTGCATTATCAACTTTATCGCTCATGGCAGCTTTACGAATCATTTGAATCGTTGCGTTTTTTGCGGTTGTAATAATGGTCCAGCATTCTTCAGACATGTAAATCTGTTGTGTCAAATTATGTTCGAATTCCTGTTCGATTTGGTCAATTACATAATTTTCGTAATCGTGTTTGTTTTGTGAAATTGGTGAAATTCTAATTAGTAATTTCGTCAAATTAATACGTTCTAAAAACAAAGTCATACGCTCATAAGCCTGTAATCTTACGGGAAGCGATTCTTTATGAGCTTGTTTGTTTAATAAAAAAGCGCGTTTTCTGTCATTATTTTTAATATGTAATTCGAAAAAACGATAAGCTACAACTCCTGTAACTAAGGCTGGTAATGTATAACTCGCAAGTTCTATTATTTTGTTGAAATCCATTGGAATAATTTTTAAGCAAAAATATACTTTTTGATTAAAAATCAACTTTAAATTTATTTAATAAACAAATAAGAATTTTACTTAAAACCGAGTTCAAGAGGCGCATTGGAAAGATCATTTAAAAAAATCTCAATTTCATCTAAAGGGATAGTGACGCAAACTTCCCAAAGTTCTGTATCACTGCCAACAAGAATTACGATCCCTTGTTCTTCGAGCGACCACCATGTGGGTTTACCAAGACATGAACCAAATTGTATTGATGTGCGATCAACCCATCTAGCTTCACGTACTTTTTCAAGTAAGTTGACATCACACAATTTACAATATATTGTTAGACACCATTCTTTTCCTTTTGCTACATTCAAGATAACATCTGAATCTGAAGTAAGAACTTCATCGCTACCAAGAAGTGATGATAAATATGCAGTTGCTTGAAGTGATTTCATAATTTTTCTAAAATTATTTTTTAATGATTAATATAATTTAGATTATAATCGATTTAGTATTAGCGAATCTTTAATAAAATCGATTTTTTATAGTATTTATTGTATAGTTAAGATAAAACTAAAGTCAATTCAAATCTAATTATTTTATAAAAAATCAACTTTAAATTTATACTAATAAACAAAAAGGAAGACGTACTTTTGCAACTTGTTTTTTATTTCTACTGAATATACTTGTAATGGATTCATACCTAATACTTTTTCTTTGTTTAGCTGCCTTTGCTGCAGGTTTTATAGATGCCATTGTGGGTGGCGGCGGATTAATTCAAACTCCGATGGGATTGATTTTGTTACCAAATCTTCCAGTTTCGACAGTTGTAGGTACATTAAAAATTCCGGCTTTTAGCGGAACTGCCTTTGCTGCTTTTCAATATTTGAAAAAAGTAGTTATTCAGTGGAAATTATTAATCATAATGATGTGTTTGGCGGTTCCGTCTGCATTTTTAGGTTCTACAATTTTAACAATGGTGAGCAATGATTTTATGAAACCACTTTTGCTTGTGGTTTTGTCTCTATTGTTTATCTATACGTATGCCAAGAAAAATTTTGGACAGCATGTTGCGAAAGACCATTCTGCAACCACACAAATAGTTTATGTTGTTGTAATAAGTATAATTGTTGGGTTTTATGACGGATTTATTGGACCAGGAACAGGAAGCTTTTTTGTTGTTGCTTTTATAGCCCTTTTAGGTTTTGATTTTCTTCAGGCTTCCGCGAATGCTAAAATGGTAAATCTAGCTACGAACTTTGGTTCAATTTGTTTGTTTATGATCAAAGGAAAAATCATTTGGTCTATTGCGATTCCGATGGCAATAAGCAATGGAATTGGCGGATGGCTTGGTGCTAAACTAGCAATTAATAAGGGAAATGGTTTTATTCGCATTTTCTTTTTGATCGTTGTAGTGGGAACTCTGATTCGTTTTGCATATGATGTTTTTTTTATGAGTTAATAAGGTCCTAGGACAATAATATACTTGTTGTAGTATTATAGTATCATTATCAAAAAATGATTATATTTGTATTATATTTTAATATTTAAAGTATCAAAAAATGTTAGAAATAGTTCAGAATTACGAGAATTATATTAATTCAATCCCTGAGTTAATAGGGAAATCTTACTATAAAGCTGAATTTTTTATGCAAAAGCTTGGTCTTAAACATGCAACTTATTATAGAAAACTGAAATCAAAAAGCTTCACTCCTCAAGAAGTTAAGCTAATTACTAGTTTATTATTTCCAGAAGAAATTTTGATGCAGGAATTACAGAAAAGTGAAGAAGATATAAAAGCTGGAAGAACAATTGATTTTGCAGACTTCAAACAAAAATTAAGAGCTAAGTATAACGTCTAATTCTAATGGATTTCTTTTGTTGTCCCAGAATAGGATAATATATACTGTCTGTCTCTCAATTTTATAGAATAGATACACTTGATTTGATATTAAAAATTTCCGAAAGGACGTTTTTTTATATTTTGAGCCAATGTAATTGTTTTGCACAATCATTTCTATCATTCTTATAGTTTGATTTGAAAATTTATTAGCTTTTAAGTTGCTATATTTATTTATAATTTGAGAAAATGTCCTTTCCGCGTTTTCTGTTAGTTTTACATCCATTATATGATTAGATAATTTTTGTAAATATAAATAATATTAAGAATTTTCTTTCTTATTTTTGAAACAATGTTTGACTTTAGCCCCGATTGAGGCGGTATCCTCGTAGCGTAGCGCAGAGATATAGCCGAAAGCGCGAAACCATGCTGGAAAAAATGCCTTTTGTTCGGCTTCAAAAAGAACTTAAGGCCATAGTAGCTTAGAATCTTAGCCACTCAAAAAAACTTAGCCACTTAGAACCTTAGCAACTTAGTAGCTTATTAAATCTTTAATTCTTAATTTTGCATAAAAGGAGAAAATTACATGCAGAAATATATTGACCAGCTTAACGAAGCGCAGAGAGCGCCTGTTTTAAAGAAAGACGGGCCAATGATTATTATTGCTGGTGCAGGTTCGGGAAAAACCCGTGTTTTAACGATTAGAATTGCTTATTTGATGCATCAGGGAATTGATGCTTTCAATATTTTGTCGCTGACTTTTACCAATAAGGCGGCGAGAGAAATGAAGCACAGGATTTCGGATATTGTTGGAGCAACTGAAGCCAAAAACCTTTGGATGGGAACTTTTCACTCTATCTTTGCTCGTATTCTTAGAGCAGAATCAGATCATTTAGGGTATCCTTCTAACTTTACTATTTACGATTCTCAGGATTCGGCAAGACTGATTTCTTCTATTATTAAAGAAATGCAGTTGGATCGTGATATTTATAAACCTAAACAAATTTTAGGTCGTATCTCTAGTTATAAAAATAGTTTGATTACGGTTAAAGCGTATTTTAATAATCCAGAATTGGTTGAAGCTGATGCTATGGCAAAAAGACCAAGATTAGGAGAAATTTATCAGCAATATGTAGAGCGTTGTTTCAAGGCAGGTGCAATGGATTTTGATGATTTGTTGTTGAAAACCAATGAATTGTTGACACGTTTTCCAGAAGTTTTAGCAAAATATCAAAACCGTTTTAGATACATTTTGGTTGATGAGTACCAAGATACAAATCACTCTCAGTATTTGATTGTTAGGGCTTTATCAGACAAATTTCAGAATATTTGTGTGGTTGGTGATGATGCGCAGAGTATTTATGCTTTCCGTGGGGCGAATATCAATAACATTCTGAATTTCCAAAAGGATTATGAGGGTGTTATAATGTTTCGTTTGGAACAAAATTACCGCTCGACGCGAAATATTGTGGAAGCGGCAAATACAGTGATGGAGCACAACAAAACCAAACTAGATAAAGTAGTTTGGACTGCGAATGAATTTGGACCGAAAATTAAAGTTCATAGAAGTTTGACAGATGCAGAAGAAGGACGTTTTGTTGCCAGTACGATTTTTGAGCAGAAAATGCAAAATCAATTGCATAATGGATCTTTTGCGATTTTATATAGAACCAATGCGCAATCTCGTGCAATGGAGGATGCTTTGAGAAAACGTGATATTCCGTATCGAATTTATGGTGGTTTGTCTTTCTATCAGCGTAAAGAAATTAAAGACGTTTTATGTTATCTGCGTTTGGTTCTGAATCCGAAAGATGAAGAAGCTTTGATTCGTGTGATCAATTATCCAGCTCGTGGAATTGGAGATACAACGGTAGAAAAATTAACCATTGCAGCCAATCATTACAAACGTTCGATTTGGGAAGTAATGGTGAATATCGATAAAATCGATTTGAAACTAAATGCTGGAACAAAAAACAAGCTGAAAGATTTTGTTACTATGATTCAGAGTTTTCAGGTAATCGATCAGAATCAGGACGCTTTTTATATTACAGATCACGTTGCTAAAAAGACTGGTTTGGTTCAAGAATTAAAGAAAGATGCTACTCCAGAAGGAATGGCTAAAATTCAGAATATCGAAGAACTTTTAAACGGTATTAAAGATTTTACTGAAGGACAAAGAGAAATTGACGGAGCAAGAGGTGCGCTTTCTGAGTTTATGGAAGATGTAGCTTTGGCAACCGATTTGGATAAAGATACTAATGATGATGATCGTGTAGCATTAATGACGATTCACTTGGCAAAAGGACTTGAGTTTCCTCACGTTTTTGTGGTAGGAATGGAAGAAGATTTGTTTCCGAGTGCCATGAGTATGAGTACACGAAGCGAATTGGAAGAAGAACGTCGTTTGTTTTATGTGGCTTTGACACGTGCAGAACACCAAGCTTATTTGACTTATGCACAGTCTCGTTATCGTTGGGGAAAACTAACTGATAGCGAACCGTCTCGATTTATTGAAGAAATTGAAGATCAGTACTTGGAGTATTTAACTCCGGCTGAAACGAATTATCGTTATAAATCGCCAATTGACGGAGATATTTTTGGTGACGTTGATAAATCTAAATTAAGATTAGTAAAACCTGTTGGAGGAACGCCACCAAAACAGGTTACAGATAATAGTCCGAAACCAGATTTGAATATTCGAAAGTTAAAACCTGTTTCTGGTAATGCACCAAGTAATGGTAATTCGAATTTATTTGACAGTAAACTAACAGTAGGAAATGTAGTGATGCACGAACGTTTTGGAAAAGGAGAAGTAATTAATCTCGAAGGTGTTGGCGCTGACAGAAAAGCTGAAATAAAATTTGAAGTGGGAGGAATCAAGAAGTTGTTGTTGAGATTTGCAAAACTTGATGTTGTTGGATAAAAGAGTTTAGTTTCAATTGATATTCATACAATAAATATGAAACAAGAAGATTGAAAAGTGTAATGATTTTAACCTGAAACAAAACTAACTTTAAACAAAAAAACAAAATGGCTGAATTTATAAAAATATACCCAGATAAACCTAGTGAAGCTGCAATTGCCAAAGTAGTTAAAGTACTTCAGAATGGTGGATTGGTAATTTATCCAACTGATACCGTGTATGGTTTGGGTTGTGATATTACAAATTCTAGAGCTTTAGAAAAAATCGCAAAGATTAAAGGTGTAAAACTAGAGAAAGCAAATTTCTCATTTATTTGTCATGATCTGAGTAATTTATCAGATTATGTTCGTCAGATTGATACTTCTACCTTTAAAATTCTAAAGAGAGCGTTGCCAGGACCTTATACTTTTATTTTGCCAGGAAATAATAATCTTCCTAAAGAATTTAAAAAGAAAACGACAGTTGGTATTCGTGTCCCTGATAACAATATTATATTGGAAATTGTGCGTCAGTTAGGAAATCCGGTTGTATCAACTTCTATTCGTGATGAAGATGATGTAATCGAATATACAACAGATCCAGAATTAATTTTCGAGAAATGGCAAAATCTTGTTGATATGGTAATTGATGGTGGATATGGAGACAATGTTGGTTCTACAATTATTGATCTTTCAGAGCACGAACCAGTTATTGTAAGAGAAGGAAAAGGTGATATCGATATTTTGTAAAAAAATACTTTAATTCAATAAATTTATAAAAATATTGCCTAACTTTATTATAGTTAAAATTTAGTTAGTTATTTAAAATACTGTTATTCTTATTAGAATACAAAAAAGCAGGTCAATTGACCTGCTTTTTCTGTTTTTATGAATATGAAAACCAAGAATTATTTAGCTTGTTTTTTCATTTCTTTTTCAATCATATCATAGAATTGATCGATTTTTGGCATAACTACGATACGAGTTCTTCTGTTACGAGCTTTATCTTCAGCAGTATCGTTAGAAACTAAAGGAACATAAGAACTTCTACCTGCAGCAATTAATTTAGCTGGGTTAACACCAAGATCGTTTGTTAATACACGAACGATTGAAGTAGAACGTTTAACACTTAAATCCCAGTTGTCTAAGATAATTCCGTTGCTTTTGTAAGGTACATTATCAGTGTGACCTTCAACCATACATTCGAAATCAGGTTTGTCGTTTACAACTTTAGCAACTTTTGCTAACACAGTTTTTGCTTTGTCACTAACTTCGTAGCTTCCACTTTTGAATAATAATTTATCAGCGATAGAGATAAATACAACTCCTTTTTCAACATTAACTTCGATGTCTGGATCGTTGATTCCAACTGCTCCTTTCAAGCTTGTAACTAATGCTAACGTAACACTGTCTTTTTTAGTTAAAGCGTCTTGAAGTCTAGAGATTTTTAAATCTTTTTCTTTTAAGCTTTCAAGAGATTTTTCTAGATTTTCAGCACCTTTAGTTGTTAAGATAGTTAAATCTTTAGAGCTGTTGATTAAATCTTGATTATGTTGTTTGTAGCTGTCAGCTGTAGCAGCCAATCCAGCTTTTTCTTCTAAGCACGTGTTTAATTTTACAGTACAAGAGTTTAACAAATCTTGAGTCTCTTTGTTTTTAGCTTCCAATTCCGCATATTTCTTTTTAGAAACACATGAAGTTAGGGCCATTAATACTGATAGTGCGATAACTATTTTTCTCATAAATTTAATTTTAATTAGACTTGATTACAAATTTAGTTTTTAATATTTTGAATACTGTTAAAGATTTCTTTAAATAAGGTCATTTTCCTTATATAATAAAGGAAAACGATGCTTTTTACCATATAGTATTGCTGAATCTGAAATTCTTTTCGTTTTCCGAGATATTTTAAAGATAAGCAATAAAATGAAAAATGTGCCTTTAAAATGGCGAAAGTATGCCCTAATTTACCCTGTGTAAGAAAACGGATACCTGCAATTCCGTCTAAAACCATACGAAAGAAAATCACCCAAAATAATCCTCTTTTTGGCAGGTTTTTTACAAGCATTAATAATGAATTTCTAAAATTCAAATAGGTTTTCTTGGGGTTTCCTTGTTGTAAGGTCGCTCCGCCAACATGATAAACAATCGACTGATAATTATACTTTATAATATGTCCTTCGTTTGAAGCACGCCAACATAAATCAATTTCTTCCTGATGTGCAAAAAAACTTTCGTCAAAACCACCAAGTTCGTGATAAACATTTTTTCTAATGAAGAAACAAGCTCCGGAAGCCCAAAACAATTCGCAATTATTATCGTATTGTCCGTTGTCTTTTTCTAAAGTTTCAAAAATTCTCCCTCTACAAAAAGGGAATCCGTATTTATCTATGAAACCACCTGCCGCACCTGCATATTCAAAATATTCCTTGTTTTTAAAATCCAGAATTTTAGGCTGAATGATAGCAGTTTGTTTTTCATTGTCAAAAGTTTCAATAATTGGTTTTAACCAATTTTCAGTCACTTCAATATCTGAGTTTACTAATGCATAAATCTCAGCATCTATATGGTTTAAGGCATCATTATAGCCTTTTGCAAAACCATAATTACCTGAATTTTTTACAATCTTAACTGTAGGGAAATTTTGTAGAACAAATTCAACAGAATTGTCTGTAGAATCATTATCTGCAACATAAATTGTTGCACCTTCTGAAAACTCAATAACAGAGGGTAGAAACTGCTCCAGCAATTTTACTCCGTTCCAATTTAAAATGACAACTGCTATTTTATCCAAAAGTATTGTAATTATTTATTTTTTTAATGGTTTTCTTTATAATCAGGCAGGTTTCTCAAAAACTCATATTTTTCGTTTTCAAAATCCATTTGACAATAAAAATGGTTTAGTCCGTTTGTGACATTCAAAAACCGTGCCTGCATTGTCATATTGTAACGTGCAATTTGATCAAAAGTTGCTTGAGAGATTTTAACTTCGGGTGCTTTGCACTCAACTAATATATGTATAGAACCATCTGAGTTAAAAACGACAACATCGTATCTTTTTCTTAATCCGTTGACTTTTAAAACTTTCTCTACGTTAATTAACGATTTTGGATATTTTTTTTCGTAAATTAAAAAATGAACAACGTGTTGACGAACCCATTCTTCAGGAGTAAGAATTATAAATTTTTTTCTTATTTCATCAAAAATAGACACTTTATTTTCGCTATTTTTGAATCGAAAACTATAGATCGGAAAGTTTAATCGCTGCATAAAGCAAAAATATAAAATAGTTTTAGGATTCAAATTTAAAGTTTCAAGTAATTGAAATTTGAAGATAAAACCTGAGACTTGAAACAAATTTAGATGGACGAAGTTGTAAAAATCGTTAATGATATAAAAGCCGGAAATATAAAACCGATTTATTTTTTAATGGGTGAAGAACCTTATTATATTGATAAATTATCGGAGTATATAGAACAGAATGTTTTAGCCGAAGAAGAGAAAGGTTTTAATCAAACTGTTTTGTACGGGAGAGATGTATCTGTAGATGATATTGTTTCAACGGCCAAGCGCTATCCTATGATGGCTGATCGTCAAGTTGTTATAGTAAAAGAAGCCCAGGATTTATCACGTACAATTGATAAAATAGAATCGTATGTCAATAATCCAATGGAAACTACGGTTTTGGTTTTTTGTTACAAATACAAAACACTTGATAAGCGTAAAAAAGTAACCAAGTTATTGGCTCAAAATGGTATCGTTTACGAAAGCAAAAAATTATACGAAAATCAGGTTGGAGATTGGATCAAACGTGTTTTGGCAGGGAAGAAATATACTATTGATCCAAAAGCAAATGCGATGCTTGTGGAGTTTTTAGGGACTGATTTGAGTAAAATCAATAATGAACTAGAAAAATTACAAATCATTTTACCACAGGGAACAATGATTACAGCCGAACACATTGAAGAGAATATAGGTTTTAGTAAAGACTATAATGTATTCGAACTTCGAAAAGCGATTGGAGAGCGAAATCAACTAAAAGCTTATAAAATCGCAGAAAATTTTGCACATAATCCGAAAGAATATCCTTTAGTAATGACAACAGGATTAGTGTTTGGTTTCTTTGTACAACTTTTAAAATATCATGGTTTAAAAGATAAAAATCCAAAGAATGTTGCGGCAGCGATTGGAGTAAATCCTTATTTCTTAAAAGAATACGATTTGGCGATTAAAAATTATCCAATGCGAAAAGTAAGTCAGATTGTGGGAGCTTTACGGGATATTGATATCAAAAGTAAAGGTGTGGGAGCCAATGCTTTACCTCAGGGAGATTTGCTAAAAGAAATGCTGTATAAAATATTTAATTAAGCCATTAAAATTCACGATATTTGCGTTTCTAAAAATTTTACTACTTAAAAATAATTGCACAATTATGGGAATGAATAAAAATACCATTTTAGGATGGGCAACTTTTATAATGGTACTTATGGGATTGTTGCTTATAGGCCTTGGAATTTTTAAATACCGTGAAGTATCCGGTGTGGGCTTTGCGGCTGTTGGTGTTGGTTTTTTAGCTAATGCATGGGTATTCAATGCATTGAAAGGTAGAGTTTAATTTAATAAAATAATTATAAAAAATAAAAAATGTCAGACGATAAGAAAGTAATTTTCTCAATGCAGAAATTGAGTAAAACCTATCAGGGAGCAGACAAACCAGTTCTTAAGAATATTTACCTTAGTTTCTTTTATGGAGCTAAGATTGGTATTTTAGGTTTAAATGGTTCTGGAAAGTCTTCTTTATTAAAAATTATTGCTGGAGTTGATAAGAACTATCAAGGTGATGTTGTTTTTCAACCAGGTTATACTGTTGGTTACTTAGAGCAAGAGCCAATTCTTGATGATTCTAAAACGGTTATAGAAATTGTTCGTGAAGGAGCTGCTGAAACAATGGCAGTTTTAGAAGAATATAATCAAATCAATGATTTATTTGGTCTTGAAGAAAACTATTCAGATCCAGATAAAATGGATAAATTGATGGATCGTCAAGCTGCTTTACAAGACAAAATTGATGCTCTTGGTGCTTGGGAAATCGATACAAAATTAGAAATCGCAATGGATGCGTTGCGTACTCCAGAAGGAGATACACCAATTAAAAACCTTTCAGGAGGTGAGCGTCGTCGTGTAGCTTTATGTCGTTTGTTATTGCAACAACCAGATGTATTGCTTTTAGATGAGCCTACCAACCACCTTGATGCTGAGTCAGTTCTATGGTTAGAGCAACATTTGGCACAATATTCAGGAACAGTAATTGCTGTAACGCACGACCGTTATTTCTTAGATAATGTTGCTGGTTGGATTTTAGAGTTGGATAGAGGAGAAGGTATTCCATGGAAAGGAAATTATTCTTCTTGGTTAGATCAAAAATCAAACCGTTTGGCTCAGGAAGAAAAAGTAGCTTCTAAACGTAGAAAAACTTTAGAGCGTGAGTTGGAGTGGGTTCGTCAAGGAGCTAAAGGTCGTCAGACAAAACAAAAAGCGCGTTTACAGAACTACGACAAATTATTAAATGAAGATCAAAAACAGCTTGACGAAAAATTAGAAATTTACATCCCGAATGGTCCTCGTTTAGGAACAAATGTTATTGAAGCTAAGAATGTTGCGAAAGCTTTTGGTGATAAATTATTATACGATAATTTGAATTTTACTTTACCACAAGCTGGTATTGTTGGAATTATCGGACCAAACGGTGCTGGTAAGTCTACTATTTTCAAAATGATTATGGGTGAACAAGCTACTGATAGCGGAGAATTTTCAGTTGGAGAAACTGTGAAAATTGCTTATGTAGATCAGTCACACTCTAATATTGATCCGAATAAATCTATTTGGGAAAACTTTGCAGATGGTCAGGAGTTGATTATGATGGGAGGAAAGCAAGTAAACTCAAGAGCGTATTTATCACGTTTCAACTTTGGAGGTGGAGAGCAAAACAAAAAAGTTTCTATGCTTTCAGGTGGAGAACGTAACCGTCTTCACTTAGCAATGACTTTAAAAGAAGAAGGAAACGTGCTTTTACTGGATGAGCCTACAAACGACCTTGACGTAAATACGCTTCGTGCTCTTGAAGAAGGTCTAGAGAATTTTGCTGGTTGTGCTGTAATTATTTCGCACGACAGATGGTTCTTAGATAGAATTTGTACACACATTCTAGCTTTTGAAGGAGATTCTGAAGTTTATTTCTTCGAAGGAAGTTTTACAGATTACGAAGAAAACAAAAAGAAACGTCTTGGTGGTGATTTGACTCCGAAACGTTTGAAATACAGGAAATTAATCAGATAATCTGTCTGAAAATTTTAATAAAAAAAATCCCAAATTCCAATTAATGTGAATTTGGGATTTTTTTTCTTTTTTTAACTTCCAGTTTGTAATTTCTCCTTACGTCGAAATGACAATATTGAGGAATTGGAATTTTATTTTTTGGAATTTATCAAAGAAATTTAGCTTTCAATTCCGGACTCGGAATCATACAACTTTCTTTCTTCCCATACCAATTGTATCTATTTTTTGCAACGTAATCATAAATTCTATCACTTATAAAAATGGGTACAATTCTAAAAACAGGAGTTAATTTCCAAAGACCGCCAAAATTTTTGGCAATTTCAATAACAGCTGAAGATTTGTAAAAATAAGCTGTTCCTGGATTATATAAAATGATGCTATCCATTTTTGAAAAACTGATTCCTAAATGTTTGCAAATTGAAATTCCTAAATCAGATTGTAATGCTACAAATCGAAAAACATCCTTTTTGTCATGATTGATTATATATTGAACAGCAGAACTGCAAAGATTGCAAACTCCATCAAAAAGAACAATTTTTTTATTTTTAGGTAAATTTTCCATTAGAAAGTTGGTTTCAGGCCGCGTCTTTTCTAGCGTTTATTAATGTAAAACAATTATAGCGTAATTTAAGCTTTTTTATTATGTATTTTGTTTTTCTATTGAAATCTCTATTTTGATAATTTTTTTAAATCAAAAATCGCTTTCATAAATTAGTTTTAAGCTATTATTTAAAAAAGGTTATCTGAATTTATGTAAATTGTAAAATTACCTTTTAAATCGCTTTATTTAGATTTTGGTCTTTTTTGGGTCAATTTCAAAGAGCGAAAGATTATTTTTTAACTGCTTCAACTAATTCTAATTCGTCCAAACTAACTTTTGACGTAAAAATTCCGTAATTAACTGTTGCTTTATTTTTCTCAATCAAATCAATACTTCCAACAGATCTTCCGTCAAGCATTCTTACTCGGTCGCCAACTTTCAGAATTGGTTTTGGTTTTTCTACAACAGGTTTGAGTTTTTTTTCTTTTTTCTCTTTTCTAATTTCTTCAACCTTTACTTGTACTTCGGCAATAATTTCTTTTTGTTTTTCAACTTTTGCTTTAGTTTCTTTTGGGGTTGCTTTTTTACGTTTAGAATTTTCAATCTCAACAATTTTCAAAAATTCACCAATTAATTCTTTTTTATTTTTGTTGTTGAAATACTTCTCAGCGATATCATCAATCTTTTGTCCGATATAAATTATTTTCTGATTGCTATCATATAATTCCTGATAGCTTTCTAATTTTTGTTGGATTTTGGTATTGATGTTTTCCATCTTTTTACTTTCTTCACGAGCACGAGTTTCTTCTTCTTTTAAATTCAAAGAAGTTTTTTCTAGTTTCGATCTTTCTTTTTGAAGTGTTGCAATGGTTTTGTCAAAACGAACTTTTCCAACTTCGATTTTCTTTTTCGCACGATTAATCAATCCGAAAGGAATTCCATTTTTTTGAGCTACTTCAAAAGTAAACGAACTTCCAGCCTGACCCAAAGCCAATTTGTACATCGGCTCCAAAGATTTTTCATCAAACATCATATTTGCATTCGTAGCATACGGTAATTCGTTTGCCAGAATTTTTAAATTAGAATAATGCGTTGTGATAATTCCGAAAGCTTCACGATGATAAAATTCTTCTAAGAAAATTTCAGCCAAAGCTCCACCCAATTCAGGATCAGAACCTGTACCAAATTCATCAATTAAAAACATGGTTTTTCGATTACATTTCTTTAAAAAGTAATTCATGTTTTTTAATCTATAACTATAGGTACTTAGGTGATTTTCAATAGATTGGTTGTCTCCAATATCAGTTAAGATTCTATCAAACAAGAAAGTTTCACTTCTTTCGTGAACCGGAATTAAAATTCCAGATTGCAGCATTAATTGTAACAAACCAACCGTTTTTAAGGAAATAGTTTTTCCTCCGGCGTTTGGTCCAGAAATAACAATAATTCTGTTTTCTTGTTTTAATTCAATTGTCTGCGGATATGTAACTTCTTTATTTTGTTTGTTGTTCAAATACAAAATTGGATGATATGCTTCTCTAAAAAACAATCTTCTTTCGTCTGTAATGGTTGGTAAGATTCCGTTAATGCGGTTTGCATATTTTGCTTTTCCGGCAACCACATCAATATCACTTAAAAAATCTTGATATTCAATTAATAAAGGAAGATAAGGTCGAATTACATTAGATAAGTTTTTTAAAATTCTCGTAATTTCCTCTTTCTCTTCATATTCTAAATTGGCTAATTCTCTAGAATATTTTAAAGTAGCTTCTGGTTCAATGTAAGCAATACTTCCAGTTTTGGAACTTCCTAGAATTGAACCTTTTACTTTACGACGATACATAGCTAAAACCGCTAAAACTCTACGGTTTTGTACAAAACTTTCTTTAATGTCGTCCAAATAACCCAAGCTGTTGTATTGAGTTAAAGCAACTCCAAAACTTTGGTTTACTTTTCCGCGAACCAAATTCATATTCTGGCGAATTCCGGCTAAAGCGGGAGAAGCGTTGTCTTTAATCTCTCCATATTTGTCTACTATTGCATCAATTGCGGAGATGATATCTTTTGTTAATTCAACACGAGATGCTCTTGCGTTTATGTTTGGATAATAATCATCGAATTTTTTTAAGAAATTCAATAAGACATTTGTAGTGGCAGAAAGATTAGCAATTTTTCTAAAACTTCCTACTTCAAGAAAGCTGTCTTCGATTGCTAAAAACTTTATTTCATGTGTGATAGCGTCAAATCCGTGATTCGGAATTGCATTATTATTTTGAAAAGAAGATACGTACTCTGATGTTTGCATCAGTGATTGCATTAATTCTTCTTTGTCTCTATATGGTTTTATTTGTAAAGCTTTTTCTTTTCCAATATCTGTGTTGCATCCTTCTGAGATGGTTTCAAGTACGGTTGGAAATTGTAAGTCTTGTAATGTTTTTTCTGTAATACTGATCATTTAATTTCTTTATGAAAGTAAAGGCAAAAGTACGAAAACATTATGATTGAAATCGACAGTTTCTATCTAAAATTTATGGTCAGAAAAATATGATTTTTAGTATTAATTTCTGAAATTCGCAAAAAAAAAGTTATGGACGTAAAAATGCATTCTTCTTGGAAACCAGTTTTAAATGAAGAATTTGAAAAACCATATTTCAATACCTTAATAGATTTTGTAAAAACGGAATATGCGACGAAAGTTTGTTATCCAAAAGGGAATCAAATTTTTTCTGCTTTTGACCATTGTCATTTTGATGAAGTGAAGGTTGTGATTATTGGACAAGACCCTTATCACGGGCCAAATCAGGCAAACGGTTTGTGTTTTTCTGTAAATGACGGAATTCCTTTTCCACCTTCTTTGTACAATATTTTTAGAGAGATTGAAACTGATTTGGGTAAACCTCTTCCACAAACAGGAAATCTTGAGCGTTGGGCAGATCAGGGTGTTTTTCTTTTAAATGCGACTTTGACAGTTCGCCAATCTGAAGCTGGAAGTCATCAGGGAAAAGGCTGGGAAAAATTTACAGATGCTGTAATTAAGAAAATTTCTGAGGAAACAGAAAATGTAGTCTTTTTACTTTGGGGAGGTTTTGCTCAAAAGAAAGCAGCTTTGATAGATGCTTCAAAACATCATATTTTAAAATCAGGTCATCCTTCGCCATTAAGCGCTAACAGAGGTTTTTGGTTTGGAAATAAACATTTTAGCCAAACAAATGATTTCTTAAAATCTAAAGGATTAAAAGAAATTGAATGGTAACTTTTTAAGCTACAAAGTTGCAGAGTGACAAAGGGGCAAAGGAAAAAACTTTATGTCTTTGTCACTTTGCTAGAAAAGTATATTTATGAAAAAAAATCTTTTGAATCTTCAATCGCGACAGTTATCGAGAGTTAGAAACAAAAGATTTTTTCTTATTTTTTTAAGATTTCTTCTAAAACAGCTTTGTTTTCGTAATTAACTACTTTTAGAATAATTTCTTGGTTTTTTACTGTTTTTCCTTCAATGATATATAATTTTCCATTTTTCATTGGAACATTACTTTGATCGAAATCTACATCTCCGTAAGTTAATGTGTTTTTGATGTCTGCTGTATCAACCCATTTTTCGTTTAAGGTTTGAACTGCTTTTGGAGAGTATTGAAATGGTTTTGTTCTAAGGTTATTTAAAACTCGGGCATTTGGAAAATAATTGCAACTAGTATCTTTTCCAATAAAAAATCCTGATACAATAAAACATCCCATAATGAGACCAATCAGGTAATATGCAAAACGGTGTACGAACTTCATGAAATAATTTTTTTGCAAAGGTACATTAAAGTTCCCTTAGAAAACAAGTAAATTGATATCGTTATCTGGTAAATCAAACCAATCGCCAATTGCTTTATTTGTTAGGATTCCGTGATAAAGATAAATACCGTTTTTAAGTCCTTTGTTGCATCGAATAGCACTTTCAATTCCACCATCTTCGGCTATCTGATGTAGGTAAGGTGTTAATATGTTACTAATTGATAATGAGGCAGTTTTGGAATATCTTGATGGGATATTTGGTACGCAATAATGCAAAACATTACTTTTTATAAAGGTTGGTTTTTCATGCGTTGTTACTTCCGAAGTTTCAAAACAACCTCCAGTATCAATGCTAACATCAACAATTACGGCACCTTTCTTCATGTGTTCGACCATTGTTTCGTTAACAACAATTGGACATCTTTCTTTTCCTCGCATCGCGCCAATTGCGACGTCACAACGTCTCAGTGCTTTTAGTAAACCTTTTTGTTGTATGGTTGAAGTGAAAATTCTCTGATTTAAATTGTTTTGTAAGCGACGCAATTTAGTGATAGAGTTATCAAAAACTTTAACATTTGCACCTAGTCCGATTGCGGTTTTAGCAGCAAACTCGCCAACAGTTCCAGCTCCTAAAATTACAACTTCAGTAGGAGGGACACCTGTAATATTTCCGAATAAAAGTCCTTTTCCGAATTCGTCAGTAATCATTAATTCGGCGGCGATTAGGATTGAAGCAGTTCCTGCAATTTCACTTAGAGATTTTACTGCAGGATAAGATCCGTCTTCATCTTTTATATATTCAAAAGCAAGTGCTGTGATTTTTTTTTGTGCCAACGCTTCGAAGTATTCCTTCTTTTTGGTTTTAAGCTGAATGGCAGAAATGATAACCGTTTCGGGATTTATCATTTGTATTTCTGTCAAAGTAGGTGGTTCTACTTTTAATAAAAACGGACAGCCAAAAACTCTTTTAGTGTCTTTTGTAATTTCTGCACCTGCATCTGCATATTCTTTGTCTGTATAACTCGAACTTTCTCCAGCACCCGACTCAATCATTACACGATGCCCGGCATATGTAAGTGAATTTACTGCGTCAGGAGTAAGGCAGATACGACGTTCCTGGTAACTTGTCTCTTTAGGAATTCCTATAAAAAGTTCTCTTTTAAAACGACCAACCTCAAGTTTTTCTTCTTGCGGAATTAATTGTTGTTTTGTAAATGGAGTTAACGTGATTGACATGTGTATGCAAAAAATTAAAGGTACAAATTACGTAAAAAGATTTAAAATTAATGCAAAAATTCTGCTAATACTCAAAGTGAAAAGTTAATAAATGTTTTTAACTCTCAACAAGGTTAAACTCGTTTTTTTTACCATTAACTTAGATAGAAGTTTAATTTAATTTCAATTCTCGTTTTCCGTCTTCCAATAACTCAATATTTATTGTAGAATGTTCTTCAGGAATTAAGCTGGCAATTTTCTCAGACCATTCAATAAAACACCAATTTCCAGAATATAAATAATCGTCAACACCCATATCAAGCGCTTCAGTTTCTTTGTTTAATCTGTAAAAATCAAAATGATAAATGGTTTGATTGTTAGGAGTTTGGTATTCGTTTACCAACGAAAATGTTGGACTGCTGGTTGCGTCTTCAACTCCTAAGGTTTTGCATAATTGCTTGATTAAAGTCGTTTTTCCAACTCCCATTTCTCCGTTAAATAGGATTATTTTTTTAGGATTTGAAGCAATAATCTGCTCAGCAACTTCTTGAATTTGATCTAATGAAAAAACGATATTCATTTGTTTTATTTTTTTGCCACGAATTTCACAAATTTTCGCGAATTAAAATATACTTTTTTGTTTAAAATAAATTAGTGAAAATTCATGGAATTCGCAGCAACTTTTAATTATTTAGGGTTGAAAACAAGGAACGGAATAATCATTTCTTCTAACGAAATGCCTCCATGCTGATACGTATTTTTATAATAACTTACATAATGATTGTAGTTGTTTACATAAGCCAAAAAGAAATCATTTTTGGCAAAAATAAACGAACTACTCATGTTAATTGCAGGTAAACCAATCGTTTTAGGTTCTTTTACTACGTAAACATCTTTTTGCTCGTAAGTTAAACTTCGTCCAGTTTTATAACGCAAATTTAAGCTTGTATTTTTATCTCCCACAACTTTAGACGGATTTTTTACATTAATTGTTCCGTGATCTGTTGTCAAAATCAGTTTAAAACCTAAAAGTTGTGCTTGTTGAATGATTTCTAAAAGAGGGGAGTTTTTAAACCAGCTTAGAGTTAATGAACGATAGGCTTTGTCATCTGAAGCTAATTCTTTTACAACTTCCATTTCGGTTTTAGCATGCGAAAGCATATCAACGAAATTATAAACAACAGTTACCAAATCGTTTCCTTTTAAAGCTTTAAAGTTTTCTGCTAATTTTTTACCACCAGAATAATTGGTGATTTTAAAATAGTCTTCCTTAATATTCAATCCCAATCTTTTTAATTGAGCCGATAAGAACTCAGCTTCATAAAGATTTTTTCCACCGTCTTCAACGTCATTTTTCCAATATTGAGGAAATTGTTTTTCCATTTCTAAAGGCATTAAACCAGAAAAAATTGAATTTCTCGCGTATTGCGTAGCAGTTGGAAGAATAGAGTAATACGGAACTTCTTTTTCTAATTTATAATAATTAGCTACCACACTTTCAAACGCTTTCCATTGGTCGTAACGAAGATTATCAATTACAACAAAAAGAACCGGTTTATCTTTCTTTTTTAGTTCAGGAACAACTAATTCTTTGAACAAAGTATTGGATTGAATAGGTTTATCTGCTTTTGGAGCAAACCAGTCTTCGTAATTTCTTTCAATGAATTTTCCAAACTGAGAATTGGCTTCTACCTTTTGAGACTCCAGAATTTCAATCATCGCTGTATCGTTGATGTCTTCTAGTTTTAATTCCCAAAAAAGCAATTTTTTATAGAGTTCAATCCAATCTTCATAAGAATTAACCATCGCTAATTCCATTGCAATTTTCCTAAACTCCTTCTGATAATCCAACGTTGTTTTTTCTGTAATTAATCTTGAATCGTCTAAGTTTTTCTTCAAACTCAACAGAATCTGATTTGGATTTACAGGCTTGATTAGATAATCGGCGATTTTAGAACCAATGGCTTCTTCCATAATGTATTCTTCTTCGCTTTTGGTAATCATAATCATCGGTATGGCAGATTTTTTTTCTTTCATTTCAGAAAGGGTTTCCAAACCGCTCATTCCAGGCATGTTTTCATCCAAAAAAACAATATCAAAGTTATCTTCTTCAAACAAAGCAATAGCATCTAATCCATTGTTGCAAGTAGTAACTTCGTAATTCTTTTTTTCTAGAAATAATATGTGGGGCTTTAAAAGATCGATTTCATCATCGACCCAAAGTATTTTTATCTTATCCATAAAATCTATTATAAATTTTTACTGCAATTTAAAGTTATAGAACTTAAAAACTATTAAAAATAGTATAAATTTATTGAAGTTCGCTCAAGATTTTGTTTTGAATTTTAACATTTTTTAATGTAGTTTATTGATAATCATCAGGATTTGTACTGTGATTTTTAAATAAAAAACACCAGACTCTTTATACTTATTTACTT
>NZ_DASWYK010000159.1:0-4951 GCF_036405015.1 Flavobacterium sp.
AAAAAGCTTTAATCATTTGTTGTTTATGGTTTTTGTCTAGTAATTATAATTATTTACCTAAATCACTTTGCCATGATGTATTTCAAAAGACTTGCATTAAAAATTGTCTTCATTAAGATTAGAATAAAACGTAAAAAATGCTAATTAAGTATGAAAGATTGTTGTTTGAAATTAAAAAAAGGAAGCTATAAAGCCTCCTTTTTTTAATTAATATCTTTTATAAAAGTTTATTTAACTTTTAGTAATTTTTCCAAGTATTCAATTTTGTCCTGTTCAGATTTCAATAATCTTTCGTAAAGTTTTTTATTTTCTTCATAAACTTCAACTAGTTTATCGAGCGGATTGAAATTACAACTGTATGCATTTCCATTAACAACATTACTATCATTGTAAGTATTTCCAATTATATTTAATACTGCTTCTTCTGAGAAATTCTTAATTGCTTCTACAGTTACTCCCAAGGCTTTTGCCACTTCTGCTAATTTTTCATCATCGATATCTTCACTATTTTCTAATATCGAAACAGTCTGCTGGTTTGTACCCATAGCCTGCGCGAGCGCTTCCTGTTTCATGTCTTTCAGTTCACGGATACGGCTGATTTTGCGCCCCATGTGGTTTGGTTTTGTTAATGTACTCATAGCTCAAAGATAATAATTAAGAATAAAAAAGCAGGATTCATGTATGATACAAAAAATCTCATGTACGGTACGGGAAAATTTGATACCGTACGGTACAAGTAATTGCTTACTTGCCTGTGTGTTAAACAAAAATACAATTTTTCAGACAAGTATTAACTAAAATGAGTAAAATTATGAAAGCAATTCAAAACACCACATCCGATTTAATTTATCGAGTTATTTCGCAGAACATCGATCCGATAGGCATTTACTGTTTTGCAGAGAAGAAAAGCAGTTATACTTTTAATGAGCCTTTCCAGAAGCCCGTTCAAAAAGAAAAGCATGTTCATCTTTATCTGCTAATAATTGCAGAAGAGTTTGAGGATAACATAGGAAATGACCTTACTGATAAGATTAAGAGCAGATCGAAAGGTCTGATAACAGTTACTATTCTCATGCACAGCCTGCGAAATATTGTGAAATTATACGGTGATCAGCAGTTATTCTTATGTAATATTATTAAGACCTCTCAGGCTCTGTTTATTGATCCCGAAAAGCATCCTAAGATTGACATTAATTCTGGGATGCGCCATGTAAAAAGCACCACATTATATGCTGGAGACCGAAGCAGTGTTTCTGCATCGATCTGGGATCTTATTTACAATAATGACCAATATTTTTCCTATGAAGTCAGAATGAGTTGCCTTCATCAGATTGTAGAGCAGACATGCCTTTCTCTTATCAGAGTGTTTCTGGGATATACCCCAAATCACTTTTCTCTGGGCTACTTATTTGAGCTATGCGAATACTTCACGACCTTGACTTCTGATTATTTCCCACGCAACAGCAGGGATGAAAAAAATATGTTTAGACTTTTGAAAAAGAATCCAAACACGCTTCGATTCAGCAGAAGAAACAGCTCTGATTATTTGTGCTATCAGCTGATGGAAGACAGATGCCGTGATTTTATGAAGGAGGCAGAAGCTATGATTCAGAAGGAACTGGAGAGACTTGCGGAAATTCATCAGGATCTGTCTTTATCAGCATAAAAATGAAGTTATGGAAACCGATGAAATCAAAAAACTAGAGAATATCAGGGTGTTAAGCAGAAGAATGCTTAATACTCTGAAATCAGCTGACGACAAAAGAGGGATGTATAATGCAGTGATAAGAGTTTATGACTATCAAGAGCTTGCTTGTGTTATAAGAAACCTGATGAAGCTTTGCATTATCGCTTTAGATCACGAGAGCGCAGAAGTTCCGCCAACTATTGAAAACCAATATATTGATGTTGGGCTTATACTAGGAATTGCTCTTCAGTTATTTCCAGTTGACGAGTTTGAGCTTTTAAATGAGATTTCTGATCTTTTTTCGGAAAATAAAGAAGAAACAGAATAGACTACATTAAGTTTTAATATTTAAAATTATGGAAACTGATAAAATAAAAACACTGGAAGAATTTAAAGATTTTGCATCCTATCATTTTAAACTGCTTAAACCTGCTGGGGACAAAGGCGGGGAATCAATACGTGAGATAAAATTTTATGGTTATGCAGATATGACATGTCTGGGAGTGAATCTTATCCGCATGTGCCTGAATATCATTTATTCGGACGAACTTGATAACAGGGATATTTACATAGGCTCTGTTCTGGAACTTGCTCTTCAATTAATTCCAAGTGCCGAAATAGAGGTTTTGGATGAAATATACAGAATGCTGAATGAGAAGAGTGAGGTTAATTGAATGCTATGCTAAAGAAGTTTGTCAATAGTAGCAGAACTATTTTTATGTACATATTATGTCCATGACATTGAGAGAAAAGAGGCTTATCTTTATAATAATCTGAAAAAGGATTGAGTTATGATAGGTGAATTTTGCTTATGATCCTCAGTGGATTAGGTTTTATATTTGTATTATCCCCACCATATTTTGATCAGGATAAAATGAAAAAAGTTTTTTAACTTTAGAGCGGACAGTGATTGTGGAACAAAAAAGACCGAGGCTCGGTCTTTTTTTAATGAAGAGGAATTTCAAATGGAGAAAGATGGAAGACAAGAAAGAGGAAAAATGACGGCAGAAAAGACCAGAAAAATGCTGAAAGATGAAGGAGTGGAAGTGACGCTGGAACAGGCGGGAATGATTTTAGAATTTTTAAGAAAACTGGCAAATATGGCAGTTTCAAACTATTTAAAGAGAAAAGATGAGAAGAATAGCAGACCTATACGTGAGAGTGAGTACAGATGAGCAGGCAGACAGGGGCTACTCACAGAGAAATCAGGAAGAAATGCTTCGCAAGTACTGCGAAATAAATGCAGTTGAAATAAGACACGTTATTTATGAAGACCATTCGGCAAAGACATTCAACCGTCCGCAGTGGAAGAAACTGCTTGCGGATTTAAAGAAGCATAAGAATAAAACCGATCTTCTCCTGTTTACCAAATGGGACAGGTTCAGCAGAAATGCAGGAGATGCCTACCAGATGATCAGTATGCTCAGAAAATTGGGAGTTGAGCCTCAGGCTATAGAACAGCCTTTGGATCTTTCAATACCCGAGAACAAAATGATGCTGGCTTTTTATCTGGCTGCTCCCGAGGTGGAGAATGACCGTAGAGCCCTAAATACGTTTCATGGAATGAGAAGAGCAAGAAAAGAGGGGAGATATATGGGAATTGCTCCCATTGGATATGTTAACCGAGTAAAAGAAGATGGTACAAAATATATTGCATTCGACCAGCCAGAAGCATCTATTTTAAAATGGGCTTTTGAAGAACTTTCCAAAGGGATATTCAACACGGAACAGGTGCTTCACATGGCAAAAGAAAAAGGGCTTAAAGCAGGCAAAAACCATTTCTGGAGAGCGATCCGCAATCCTCTTTACTGCGGTAAGATCGAAGTTCCTAAATATAAGGATGAGGAACGCACTTTAGTGAGAGGACAGCATGAAGCATTAATCTCGGAAATGCTTTTTTATAAAGTTCAGGATGTGCTGGACGGGAGATCCCGCAAATATCTCCCAAAGGCACTTTCTGCCAAGCCTTTTCCGCTGAGAGGTTTTTTCATCTGTCCCGACTGCGGAAAAATACTCACAGGTAGCATCTCTAAAGGGCGACATAAATATTACCCGTATTATCATTGCAGTGCAGGTTGCAGATACAGGATTAATTCGGAAGCAGCCAACGAGATATTTATACAGAACCTGAAAAAATATATACCGATTCCTGAAATCAAAAATATCTATGCCAATGTCATAGGCGACTGTTATAAAGAACAGATTAAGGATGTATTGGAAGAAAAAACTAAAATCATAAGCCAGATCAAGGATTATGAAACCAGAATCTCAAACGCAAGAGATCTTCTTGCAACAAAGCAGATAGACGCTTCGGACTACAGAGAAATGAAATCAGATTATGGAGAGATGGTAAGAAGGCTCGAATTGAAATTATCTGGTATCGATGATGAAAATAAAGATATCGAAGAGCTTTTAAAAGCAGGAGTTGAGAATCTGATGAAGCTTAATGAATATTATGAAAACGGCAACTGGGTTGAATCGAGAGATCTATTAGGTTCGATTTTTCCTGAGAATTTTACGATCTCAGAAAACGGGTTTCGAACCGCTAGAGTAAACGAAGTGGTGCATCTCATCTATAGCATTAACAGGCTAATAGGACTAAATAAAAAAGGGACAAAGAAGAAATTTTCTTCTTTGTCCCAATTAGTAGCGGGAAAAGGACTCGAACCAATACCTCAAAAATTTCAATAAATCATTAGCTATCTAAAAAATATCTGCCAATAAAATCAACCACACTCCTCTACCGACTCCTCCTTCACCGGCCAAAACAAAAATTAAAAACAATCTAAAAAAAGAAAGAGAACAGAACCAAAAACTAACTAACTAACTAACTAACTAACTAACTAACTAACTAACTAACTAACTTTTTAACAATCTTCGTTTAAAGGAAACCAATCCAACTAATCTCCTCATCAAACCAAAACAAAAACAGTCTCGGACAAAAAAAGAAAAATCCAAAATTCTTTTTGATTTTAGCAAAAAAAGTTTTTCATATTACAGTAAAATTTATGTAAGATAAAACAACATTAAATTTTTTATTTTTACGGTTTTACGTAACTTTTTAATTATCAAAACGTTTATTTTCGCCCCATTAACTAATATTTAGTATGACAAAAATTACAGATTTAATTAAAAGTTTACTACTTGCGGGAATTTTACTTATGGCAACAAATTGCGCTACAAGTGATTTGGAGAACAGTCAATACGGACAGTCACCAGGACAAGCAAAGGATTGGTATGATAATCATAAAGATGAGTATAATG
>NZ_DASWYK010000160.1:0-44926 GCF_036405015.1 Flavobacterium sp.
CCTCCAGATAATACTTTTACTTTTTTAGTAATATCATCACCTTGGAACATAAAAGCCCCTAAGATATTTTTAATCTGCGTTCTGATGTCTCCAACAGCAATACTATCAATTGTT
The DNA here is from genome assembly GCF_036405015.1 of Flavobacterium sp. Lineage (GTDB taxonomy): Bacteria > Bacteroidota > Bacteroidia > Flavobacteriales > Flavobacteriaceae > Flavobacterium. Next base: position 115 of record NZ_DASWYK010000160.1, read on the forward strand.
TCGAAAATAGTTGCATTTTCATCTAAAAGTGCCGCTTGATTTTGAGCAAAATATCCGATTTGTGCATTATGGCCAATTTCAACACTTCCTGAGTCAACACCGATTTCTTTCATAATCGCTTTAATCATAGTCGATTTTCCTTCACCATTTTTCCCAACAAAAGCCACTTTTTGCCCACGTTCGATTACGATGTTTGCATCTTTAAAAACTACATGATCTCCGTAAGCTTTAGACATTTCTTTTACAATAACAGGATATTGTCCAGAACGTGCTGCTGGCGGGAATTTCAAACGAAGTGCAGACGTATCTACTTCATCAACTTGAACAATTTCTAATTTTTCCAACATTTTCACACGAGATTGAACAGCATCCGTTTTAGAGAAAGTCCCTTTGAAACGCTCAATAAAAGCACGGTTTTCAGCAATCATTTTTTGTTGCTCATCATAAGCTTTTTGCTGGTGAATTCTACGATCTTTTCTTAATTCTAAATAATGCGTATATTTTGCTTTATAATCGTAAATTCTACCCATTGTAACTTCGATAGTACGATTTGTAATATTATCTACAAATGCTCTATCGTGAGAGATTACCACAACTGCTTTTGCCTGATTCAACAAGAAATCTTCTAACCATTGAATACTTTCGATATCCATGTGGTTGGTTGGCTCATCCAGTAAAATCAAATCTGGTTTTCTCAACAAAATCTTAGCCAATTCGATACGCATTCTCCATCCGCCAGAAAATTCAGAAGTCTGACGTGTAAAATCTTCACGTTCAAAACCTAAACCAACTAGAATCTTTTCTACCTCAGCTTCATAATTTACTTCTTCAATTGCATAAAATTTTTCGCTTAAGTCAGAAACTCTTTCGATTAATTTCATGTATTCGTCACTTTCATAATCTGTACGAACCGTCAATTGCTCATTGATTTCGTCTATTTCAGATTTCATTTTAAAAATTTCACTGAATGCTTTTGAAGCTTCTTCCATTACAGTCGCTCCATCTTCTGTAAGCAAATGCTGTGGCAAATAAGCAACAACAGCTTCTTTTGGAGCAGAAATACTTCCAGTTGAAGGTTTGTTTACACCAGCAATTATTTTTAAAAGTGTAGATTTTCCCGCACCATTTTTACCCATAAGGGCAATTTTATCATTTTCATTAATAGCAAAAGAAACATCGCTAAAAAGTGTAGTTCCACCAAACTGAACCGAAATATCGTTAACTGTAATCATTTGTTTTCTGTGAATTTGTTGAATCGGTTAATCATTTATTTGATCAGCCTTTTTTTTCGTGGTGCAAAGATAGATTAATTAGATAATTAGGCAATTTAAATAATTAGATAATCTGTCAATTTGATAATTAGATAATTATCCCTTTTCAATTTTATATTCAAAACAAAACCCGACAGATTTTAAAAACCTATCTAATTTACTACGCGAAATCTTAGCCACAGATTACAGGATTCTCAATGATTATTTTTTAAGAAAAATCCTTTTTAATCTTAAAATCTGTGGCAGAAAAAAACAAAACCCGACAGGTTTTTTAAACCTGTCGGGTTTACTATGCGAAAATATTAGCCACAGATTACGGGATTCTCACTGATTATTTTTTAAGAAAAATCCTTTTTAATCCTATAATCTGTGACGGACAAAAAATAAAACCCGACAGGTTTTTAAAACCTGTCGGGTTTACTACGTGAAAATTTTAGCCACAGGTTATAGGATTCTCACTGATTATTTTTTTAAAAGAAAAATCCTTTTTAATCTTAAAATCTGTGGCAGAAAAACAAAACCCGACAGGTTTTAAAAGCTTGTCGGGTTTACTATAATTATTTAATTTTCAAATTGACTAATTATATTTTTAGTCTTTTCTCCACTTTTTGGTTTCTTCGAAAACATGTTCTAAAATAGCCTGTTCAGTTGCATCAAAATCGATATTTCTTCTTGACAAAACCAAACGTGCTGTTTCAAAAGCTTTTTTAGTCACATAAGTTGTAAATCCAGCTGCACCTCCCCATGAAAAACTTGGCACAAAATTACGAGGAAAACCTGATCCAAAAATATTGGCACTTACACCAACAACAGTTCCGGTATTAAACATCGTATTGATTCCGCATTTACTGTGATCTCCCATCATTAAACCACAAAACTGAAGTCCAGTTTTAGCAAAACCTTCTGTTTCGTAGCTCCATAATTTCACTTCTTCGTAATTGTTTTTAAGGTTTGAATTATTTGAATCAGCCCCAATATTACACCATTCACCTAAAACAGAATCGCCTAAAAATCCTTCGTGTCCTTTATTTGAATTCGCAAAAAGAACAGAGTTTTTAACTTCTCCACCTATTCTAGATCCTGGCCCAACCGTTGTTGCACCGTAAACCTTAGCCGACATTTTTACCATTGCATTTTCACATAATGCAAAAGGTCCTCGAATTACGGTTCCTTCCATAATCTCGGCATTCTTACCTATATATATAGGCCCGTTTGAAGCATTTAAAGTTACAAACTCTAATTTTGCACCTTCTTCAATAAATATATTTTCAGGAGCAATTACGTTTACACTTTTTGGAATGGGTTGTGATTTTCGATCTTCAGTCAAGTAATTAAAATCCTGACGAATTGCAGCATCATTTTTAGAGAAAATATCCCAAGTATGCTCTATCGTTATACAGTCATCATTGTACTGAATAATTTCATAAAAATCAAAATCGACTTCCTCCTGATTTTCGCTTGCAAAAAATGCAATCACATCTTCACCTTTAAATATGGCCTGATTTTCGGATAAATTAGAAACCATCTCTGCCAGCGTATCATTTGGTAAATACGCCGCATTGATCATTACGTTTTCTTCCATTTCAACCATCGGAAATTTTTCAGACAAATATTCTTCGGTTATAGTTGTAATCGTAGATCCTAGACGTTTTTCCCATTTCTGCCGAATCGTCATAATTCCAACCAAAATATCGGCTACTGGCCTTGTAAAAGTAAAGGGTAATAAAGCATTCCGAACGGGGCCGTCGAAAAGAATGTAGTTCATAAATAATTGAGTGTTTGTTAAAATATTGATTTGGTTACCTGCCCCAAAGTTACAAATATTTTACTGGTTTCATTAAAAAGCAGTTTAACGAAAAGTAATATTTAACGCATAAAAAAAGCCTTCCAAAGATTGGAAGGCTTTTGTATAATTTAAAACAGCTATTATTTTTTAGCGTGTTTAGCGTATTTAGTTTTGAATTTATCAATACGTCCTGCAGTATCGATAAGTTTAGATTTACCAGTATAAAAAGGGTGAGATGTTCTAGAAATCTCCATTTTTACAACTGGATACTCAACTCCGTCAACTTCAATTGTTTCTTTTGTATCTGCAGTAGATTTAGTGATAAAAACGTCATCATTAGACATGTCTTTAAATGCAACTAATCTGTAATTTTCTGGGTGAACTCCTTTTTTCATCTTTTCTTTTATTTATTGTTTTAGAGTATTTTTATTTTGAAGCTTTTCCTTGATTTTGAAAAGGTGTAAACAATACTACTCTTTTTTGTTTAAAAATTTAATTATTTTTGAGTGTGCAAATTTACAATTCTTTTTTAATAAACAAATACTTAGCTCACTTTTTTTTAGTTTATTTCGAAAAGCTTTTTTTATCTCCGATTATATTGGGAATTACTATATTTGTGGATTAATTTTAAAACCTATAGAAATATGATTAATGAAGTTATAAAAAAGAATGGAATTACTTATGGAATCGCTTTAGGAGTTATTCTTTCATTGATTACAGCAACTATGTATGCTATAGATCTTAAATTATTTGTTTCAGGCTGGATTGGCGGTCTTACTTTTGTTATTTATTTAGTAATCGGAATCGTTTTACTAACCAAAACAAGAAAAGATATTAATGGCTTTTTCTCTTTCAAAGATGCCTTTACAACCTTTTTTATAACTACCATAATTGCTCTTGCAATTTCTTCACTGTTTAGCATTTTATTATTTAATGTAATTGACCCAGAAGCAAAAAACACTTTAAGTGAATTACTGGTTAAATATATGGCCGAAACATTACAAAAATTTGGAACACCGGCTTCTGCAATAAACGAAGCATTAACTAAAATGAGAGAAAACAATCCTTTTTCAACAATAGAACAAATTAAAGCTTTGGCTTTTAGTATTGTTGGTTATTCTATATTAGGATTAATTCTAGCTGCATTTTTTAAAAGCAAATCTACACAAGAATAAATATATAAATGAATTTATCTATACTTATACCGCTTCTAAACGAGGAGGAATCACTTCAAGAACTCTATACCTGGATCATTAAAGTGATGCAATCTAATAATTACTCTTATGAAATCATTTTTGTAGATGATGGTAGTACAGATAATTCCTGGCAGATTATTGAAGGTTTTTCTAATGAAAATCCGAATGTAAAAGGCATTCGTTTCATGAAAAACTTTGGAAAATCTCAGGCCTTGCATGCTGGTTTTGCAAAAGCAAAAGGCGACGTTATTATTACAATGGACGCCGATTTGCAAGACAGCCCTGATGAAATTCCAGAATTATACGAAATGATTACGGCTCAGAAATACGATTTAGTTTCGGGCTGGAAAAAGAAACGTTACGATTCTGTTGTAGCAAAAAATCTTCCTTCTAAATTATTTAACTGGGCTGCAAGAAAAACTTCTGGAGTTGAGTTAAACGATTTTAACTGCGGATTAAAAGCCTACAAAAATGTTGTGGTAAAAAACATTGAAGTTTCTGGTGAGATGCACCGTTATATTCCTGTTTTAGCTAAAAATGCTGGTTTTGGAAAAATTGGCGAAAAAGTGGTTATTCACCAAGCTAGAAAATATGGAGAGACTAAATTCGGAATGGAGCGTTTTATCAATGGATTTCTTGATTTAATTACCATCTGGTTTTTATCCCGTTTTGGAAAAAGACCTATGCACCTTTTTGGAGCAATTGGCTCAATCATGTTCATCATTGGATTTTTATCTGCAGGATACATTGGTGTTTCAAAACTATACCATATGTATAACGGAATGAAATATTCTTTGGTTACAAACAACCCTTGGTTCTACATAGCATTGACCACAATGATTTTGGGAACGCAGCTTTTCTTGGCTGGATTTTTAGGTGAAATTATTTTAAGAACCAAAAATAACGAAGAACGATACAAAGTAGCACGTGAAGTGAATTTTTGACACAAATCAGGAAAAAAAAATCTTTTTGAGTCAAGTTAAACTTTCTTGAAAAACTATCTTTATCAAAACATAAAAACAGTAAACATGAACATAGCACCTAATATTTTAAGCGCTGTAAACGAATGGCTGACACCTACTTTCGATCAGGAAACACAGGCTGCAGTTAAAGAATTAATGACCACTTCTCCAAAAGAACTTGAAGAAAGTTTTTATAAAAACCTAGAATTTGGAACCGGAGGTATGAGAGGTGTAATGGGCGTTGGAAATAACAGAATCAACAAATATACACTTGGAAAAAACACTCAGGGATTATCTGATTATTTACATGAAGTTTTCCCTAACGAAACCCTAAAAGTTGCTATTGCTTACGATTGTCGCCACAATAGTAACACATTAGCAAAAGTAGTTGCAGACGTTTTCTCTGCTAACGGAATTCAGGTTTATTTGTTTTCTGACCTAAGACCTACTCCAGAATTATCTTTTGCACTTAAATATTTAAAATGCCAATGTGGAATTGTTTTAACAGCTTCACACAATCCGCCAGAATATAACGGATACAAAGTATACTGGCAAGATGGCGGACAAATTGTTCCTCCACAAGACAAAGCAATTGTCAATGTAATTGAAAACTTAACTTATGATAAAATTAAGTTCAATGCTAACGAAAGTTTGATTCAGTATATTGATACAGAAATTGACAAAGCCTTTATAAATTCATCAATCGAAAACGCAAGTTTTAATACTCCAGCAGAAGCAAAAGACAATCTTCATATTGTTTTCACTTCATTGCATGGAACTTCTATAAAATCTATTCCAGACGTTTTAGCTCAAGCAGGTTATAAGAATGTTCATATCGTTCCTGAACAGGCAATTCCAGATGGAGATTTCCCAACAGTAAAATCTCCAAATCCAGAAGAACCTGAAGCTTTAACTATGGCTTTAGCTTTAGCTGACAAAACTAATTCTGACATTGTAGTTGGAACAGATCCTGATTGTGATCGTTTAGGTGTTGCTGTTCGCAATAACGATGGTAAAATGATTTTACTAAACGGAAACCAAACGATGGTTTTAATGACTTCTTTCTTATTGAAACAATGGAAAAAAGCTGGTAAACTTAACGGAAAACAATTCGTAGGCTCAACTATCGTTTCGACTCCAATGATGATGGAATTAGCTACTAGCTATGGCGTTGAATGTAAAGTTGGTTTAACCGGTTTCAAATGGATCGCAAAAATGATCGTAGATTTTCCTGAACTTGAATTTATCGGAGGTGGCGAAGAAAGTTTCGGTTTTATGGTTGGCGACGCTGTTAGAGACAAAGATGCTGTTGCGGCTACCTTATTAATATGTGAAGTTGCAGCTCAAGCAAAAGCAGCTGGAAGCTCAGTTTACAAAGAACTTTTACAACTTTATGTTGAAAATGGTTTCTATAAAGAATTCTTAGTTTCTTTAACTAAAAAAGGAATGGAAGGATTAGAAGAAATCAATCAGATGATGGTTAATTTACGTCAAAATCCTTTGAAAGAAATCAATGGACAAAGAGTAGTTATGGTTGAAGATTATCAATCGTCTACAGCTTTGAATTTATTGACAAATGAAGAATCGCCGATTGATATGCCAAAATCTAATGTATTAATTTATTACACAGAAGACGGTTCGAAAATCTGTGCGAGACCAAGTGGAACAGAACCTAAAATTAAATTCTATATCAGCGTAAATGCTGAAATCGAATCAGTTTTAGATTTTGATGACGCAGAAAAATTCTTAGATCAAAAAATAGAAAATATTATTGCAGACATGCAATTGAAATAGATTTTCAATACATTTTCAATTGCACAAATACTGTGTAACAATTGAAAAAATCAATTATAACAAACTCTGATTTACATTCTTGAAATGCAAGTCAGAGTTTTTTTTATAAAAAAAACTAAAAAGGAATTGAAAACACCTTAATTGGATTAATTTTGTGCAGTAAAAATTGCGTGCTCAAAATGATTCAATACCAAGAAGAGCTATCACATCAAAAGAAAACAATATCAAAAAATAAATGAGTAATTTCAAAAAAATAGTTCCTTTTATATACCCTTATAAAAAATACGCATTTCTAAACATCTTTTTCAATGTTTTGTATGCACTTTTCAGCACACTTTCGTTTGTTGCTTTAATTCCAATGCTCCAGGTTTTATTTGACAAAGCAAAAACAGTGACAACCAAACCAGTTTACACAGGCATTTTCGAAATTAAGCAATATGGGGAAAATTATTTAAGCTACTACATTACTACGTCAAAACAAACACATGAACCTGGTTTTGTTTTAGGTGTTATGGTTACCATAATAATTTCGATTTTCTTACTAAAAAACTTAGCTGATTATCTCGCTATGTTTTTCATCAACTTTTTACGAAACGGAGTTTTAAAAGACATGCGTAATGCATTATACAAAAAGACATTGGAACTTCCTTTGGCATTTTATTCTGAAAAAAGAAAAGGAGACGTAATTTCAAGAATTTCCGCAGACGTAAACGAGGTTCAGACTTCATTTTTAGCTATTCTTGAACTTATTGTAAAAGAACCTTTAACTATTATTTTTACGATAAGCACAATGTTGATCATTAGCGCTAAACTAACTTTATTTGTTTTCATTTTTATTCCGGTTTCAGGATATATCATTTCATTGATTGGAAAACAACTTAAAAAACAATCTACTAAAGCTCAGGAAGAACAAGGAAAATTTCTTTCTACAATTGAAGAAACAATCGGAGGATTGAAAGTAGTAAAAGGTTATAATTCTGAAAATTATTTCAATACTGTTTTTCAAAATTCTACAGAACGATTTTTCAGTTTATCCAACAGCATTGGAAATCGTCAAAACTTAGCTTCTCCTGCCAGCGAATTTATGGGAATTACCGTAATCGCTATTTTGTTATGGTACGGAGGTCAAATGGTTTTAATTGACAAAACTCTAGAAGGCGCTGCTTTTATTGCTTATATGGGATTAGCATACAACATTTTGACTCCTGCAAAAGCTATTTCTAAAGCTTCTTACGGAGTAAAAAGAGGAAATGCAGCAGCAGAACGTGTTCTTGAAATTTTAGAACAGGAAAATCCCATTGTATCAAAAGAAAATGCAGTTGACAAAACAACTTTTGATGACAACATCAATGTTCAAAATGTAAACTTTAAGTACGAAGAAGAAACTGTTTTAAAAGACTTTTCTCTTCGAATTAAAAAAGGACAAACTGTCGCTCTTGTTGGACAATCTGGAAGTGGAAAAAGTACGATTGCCAATTTATTAACTCGTTTTTACGATGTGAATGACGGATCGATTTCTATTGATGGAACCAACATTAAAGATATGAATCTACAATCTCTTCGTAGCTTGATGGGATTGGTTACACAGGACAGTATTTTATTCAATGACACCATAAAAGCGAATATTGCATTAGGAAAACTGGATGCTACAGACGACGAAATTATCGAAGCTTTGAAAATCGCTAATGCTTACGAGTTTGTAAAAGATCTACCTTCTGGAATTTACACCAATATTGGAGACAGCGGAAACAAACTTTCTGGCGGACAAAAACAACGTTTATCTATCGCCCGTGCTGTATTGAAAAATCCGCCGATTATGATTCTGGATGAAGCAACTTCAGCATTAGACACAGAAAGTGAAAAATTTGTTCAGCTTGCTTTAGAAAATATGATGCAAAACAGAACTTCCATCGTAATTGCTCACCGTCTTTCTACTATCCAAAAAGCAGATGTGATTGTGGTAATGCAAAAAGGAAAAATCGTTGAACAAGGGACGCACGAAGAGTTAATTGCTCTGAACGGAACTTATAACAAATTGGTAACGATGCAGTCTTTCGAATCGTAAACACATCCAAACCCAAATAATTGGCACAGATTAAGGAAATATTAAAACTGAGTTTAATTTCTTTAATCTGTGTTTATTTTTATAACTTTAGGTTGGTTAAAGAATAAATCATTTAATCTCACGAAAATGTATCTTAACAACCCCAACATTACACTCCCTGAAAATCCTGACACTGTTGTTTGGAAATACTTAGACTTATCTAAATTTCTTGATTTATTGCTTTCCAAGAAATTATTCATGTCACGCTCTGACAAGTTTGAAGATCAATACGAAGGCACTTTCAGCGAACCAACTTACGAAGAGATAAAAAAGCTGGCAATTGACAATCCTGACTTTTTGAAATACTACAAAACGCAACGGGAACAAGTTGCCATAAGCAGCTGGCATATCAACGAATATGAATCTTTTGCGATGTGGCAGATTTTCACACAAAACAGTGAAGGATTAGCCATTCAATCCACAATTGGAAGATTGCAGAAAGCATTAAAACCCGAAAACAACTTTGATCAATACATTGGCGAAGTGAATTACATCGATTACAAAAAAGAATATATTCCGTTTGATGATTTGTTTTTCCCCTTTTTATTTAAACGAAAAAGTTTCCAATACGAACGTGAAGTCCGCATTATTACAGACACTTCTAAAAGCGACATCAAATTAAATGACGGCTTAAAAATCAATGTAGATATTAATCAACTAATTGAAAAGATTTACATTCATCCTAAATCAGAAAACTGGTATAAAAAACTAGTAATCGAATTGGTTGAACGCCTAGATTTTGGTTTTGAAATCGAAAAATCTGATTTGGAAAGCGATATTTTGATTTAAGATACTAAGGCACTAAGAGACTAAGGTTCTGAGGTTTTTTTGCCACAGATTTAAGGATTAAAAAGATTATCTAAATTGAGATAAAAAAAACGAAAAAGCGTTTAGATTTTTTTAATTTCTAAACGCTTTTTTTTTATAAAAGTTTTTTTTTCAATCCTTTAAATCTGTAGCAAAACCTTAGAAGCTTAGCTCCTCAGCACCTTAGCAACTTTAAATAGGTTTATAAGCTTTAACCTCCCACTTTTTGGCGGTCAGATCTATATAATTATAATGCAAAACATCGTTTTTATCAAACTGACCGTTTTGGTTGGTATCTTCAATGGTTCTAAAATACAAACGGTTTTTAGATTCAATTAAACTCCAATCTACCAATTCTTCTAAGTCAGCAGAAACTTTGGTAAAATTTTCTCCACTGATATCGCTTAAGTACAAAGTTTTAATATCGCTGGTATCGATTTTTCCGTCTTTATTAGTATCAGAATCTGTAAGGGTGTAAACCATAACATTGTTATGCGTTTTGTCTGCTACCGTTTTTAAATAAGTTGCCGTTAAAATCAAAATTGGTTTATCCGACAAAGGACGAATAGAGTCTGAATCTATTTTTTGAAATTTCAAATTCTGTAAATAACCTGTAATTTCATATTCACCTAAATTAGAAATCGTAAAACTCACATCATTTACACTAGACGATCCATAACGAGCTTTAGAACCTCTTTCAAAAACCCTTAAATCTCCAACAGGATGAATTAGATAGTTAGTCCCTTCCATCTGGATCGGAAGATCAGCGATTTCGATTTGAGTTGTATCAGTTTTGGCTATACTTACTTTATTTGAAGCTGCGTAACTTACTTTTGGTTTTTGAACTTCTTCGCGACAGCTTATTGCAGTCCCGATGATTATTAAGGCGATATATTTAAAATACTTTTTCATCTACAAGATTATATACGATTATCAAATATACTATTTTTGATTGTAATATTTGTTTTTATTGAATTTTACTAAACTATTGAAAAGGTTTTATAACCTCGCATTAATCTTAACGTTAAAAACCCTCGAAGTCATATAATTTGGAATCGCATATTGATTTTTAGAATATACATCACGAACCCAAGTATTTGTAATAGCGTTTTGATTATTGAAAAGATTGAAGATTTCTAAGCCTACAGCCAATTCTTTAAAGTTTTTCAACCAGCCTTTTTTGGTGTTTTGCGTACTGCTATCAACAAAAACTTTTGCAAAACCAATATCCGCTCTTCTATAATCATTCAATCTATTTTGATACAAATACGGATCTGAATATGCTGGCGCACCTCCTGGCAATCCTGTGTTATATACCAAATTTAAATACACTTTTACACTTGGAATATTTGGCATATAATCTTGAAACAACATCGCAAATTTCAATCGCTGATCTGTCGGACGGGCGATATAACCTTTGTTTTCGTAGTTTTCTTCTGTTTTCATATATCCAAAACTCACCCAAGATTCTGTTCCTGGCACAAATTCTCCGTTTAATCTAAAATCTAAACCTTGAGCATACGCTTTTGCATTATTATTAGCAACGTAACGAATGCGGACATTATCTATAGAATAGACATTTACATCTGAAAGGGATTTATAATAAAGCTCTGTTACCCATTTAAATGGACGATTCCACATTTTAAAATTGTAATCGTTACTCAAAACGACATGGACTGCTTCCTGAGCTTTTACATTCGGATTTACAACTCCGTCCAAATCACGAAGCTCTCTGTAAAATGGCGGCTGATGATACAATCCTCCGGAAATCCTGAATACCATATCGGTATCCCAATCTGGTTTTATAGCAAACTGCGCTCTTGGACTTACCACAAATTGATTTTTCCCTTCTTCTGAAGCACCTGAAACATTCCAGCTCTGAAAACGAGCTCCTAAATGGTACCAAATTCTACTGGAACCAATATCAGATTGTTTGTTCCATTGTGCATAACCCGAAAATCTATTTATAGTATTAAAATTCGTGGCACGAATATCCTGATAAGGCAAAAGTGGTCCAGTATAAGGCGAATAAGGCTGATTGTTTTTGGGAAGCGTAATGATTGGAGGATTTATTGAAAACCCTGCAGAATCAATCATCTCCCATTCTACCAGTCTGTCACGAATAGATTCTCTAGTATATTTTAAACCAAATTCCAACTGACTTTCTTTCCAGTCTTTAGTTCCTTTCAATTCAATATTCGCAATTAAAGCATCTAAATCATTTCTAGCGTGATTTAATTGAGAACCTATTCCACGTGTAAAATCAATTGTAGAGGGATCTGTTGGATTTTCAGGATCAACATTTCCTAATCGATATTGGGCTAAAATATCAAAATGTTCTTTTTCTGTTGTGTGAAATAAAGATCCGATTAATTTTAAAGTCAAAGAAGGAGAAGCTTTATAAGTAGTTTTTAAAGCTCCAAAATACGTATCGTATTGATCTTTTTCCTGACCTTGATAATAAACTGCCAAAGCCATTGGCTGATCAATTGTTCCAAATTTAGTTTCGCGCGTTAAAGGCTGATACAAATATTTGTTCTGAGAAATATTTCCTAAAAAACTCATTTGCCATTTTTCAGAAATATCATAATTAATATTAGTCTGAACATCGGCAAAAGTTGGTGTATAATTAGTTTGCGTATCCTGACTATTGACCAGCAAACTATTGTTTCTATAACGAACTCCTGTTACGGCTGACCATTTTTTATTTTTAGAAACCAAATCTACAGAAGCGCTTCCTCCCAAAAAACTCGCTTCAAAAGAAGCACCAAATTGAGTTGGTTTTCTATACGTAATATCTAAAACAGAAGACAATTTATCTCCAAATTTGGCTTGAAATCCTCCTGCCGAAAATTCAACATTCTGCACCAAATCGGTATTCGTAAAACTCAAACCTTCCTGCTGCCCAGAACGAATTAGAAACGGACGATATACCTCAACCTCATTTACATAAACCAGATTTTCGTCATAATTACCGCCTCGAACCATGTACTGCGAACTTAGTTCGTTATTTGAATTTACTCCGGGAAGTGTTTTTAGAACATTTTCAATTCCTGCATTAGCGCCCGGAATCTTTTTTATAGTAGCAGCATCAATTGTCGCAATTCCTTGAACTCGCTTTCGATTTCCAGAAGAAACAAAAACCTCTCCCATCTGTTCTTCCGAATTATTCATAATCGGATTAAAAACAAAAACTTCATTTGTCTTTAAACTAACCGTTAAACTGACCATTTTTAAAGACACATGGGTAAATACCAAAGAAATCTTTTTATTTGATGGAACAGTAATTTCAAAAAAACCTTTAGCATCCGATTGCACCAAAGTTCCCTGCGAAGAAATATTCACATTCGGTACGGGATGCTTATCTGTATCTAAAATTACTCCTTTAATACGGGCAGTCTGAGCTAATGAAATACAGCTAAAGAATAGAAAAAGAAAAGCGAATATAAACCTGTTATTATTCAAAAGTTGGGGTTTTATTTTTGACTTCTAAAAAAACGAGTTTCAAAGATAGTAGTATTTCCTACATTATCAACAACTTCGACTTTTAAAAAGTTTTCACCCTCAACCAAATACTGCGCATCAAAAGTATGTGTAATTCTTCTGGCCTTATTTTCATATTCAAATAAAACCCAGCTTCCGTTCAAATAGCCATTATAAGATTTTATTCCTGATAAAGAATCACCAATTGTCAGATCGATTTTCTTTTGATCGCTAATCCATTTTCCTTCAATTGGTTTTGCAATTTTAATTACTGGTTTAATGGTATCCAAAACCAAACCATAAGCTCCTAATATTTTTGCTTTTGCCGTAAAAACATCTCCTTTTCTAATTGTTCCATTATGACTGGTTCCTTTTCCAATATAAAGTTTATCTCGTAAATTTTCAGGATAAGAATCGTCTTTTATCGTTATGGTGAAATTAGAATGAACTGGAACAGTATCATCATGAATAAAAACTTTGTTATTTCTGACATCAAAGTTCATATTAAAATCTTCATAGAAAGTTCCTGCAGGAAAGAAAACAGACATATTGTCTTTTTCGAAATTAGAATCTCTATTATATCTGATAAAATATTTAGAAGTTGCAGATGTAGCTTCAACAATTGGCGTTGCATCATCAAACTCAATCGGAACTGTAACTGATCTTAAATTTCCGAAATAATCCGAAACTTCGATTCTATAAGTTGAAGAAAGATTCGGTTCTGCCTTAACAATTCCGCGCACAGAATCTGTTTTAATAATACTTAAAGCGAAAGGCGTTTTCATAAAAAGCTTTTGCACGCGCTGACTTGTCTTTTTATATCTAGGATAATCGATAAACGCATTGATATAACGCATTTCATCAAAAGAATAGGTATTAAACTGATAGTTATAATTTTCATTTCCGTTTAAAAAAGTAGACACATTAAAAACTCCATTTTTGTTATATGAAACATCATCTGTATCTACAGCATTGATTCCGAAACCAATTCTTCCATTTGTCTTTACTTTTGAAGCTAAATACGTTCCATCTTTCTGCAGTGCCATATTCAGCAATAAAGGCTGTTTAGACTGATTTACCGTTGCATTATACAAAGGATACACATATAAACTTGATAAAGTTGGCTTTTTAGTATCTTTAATATTTTGGTCAAAGCCAAAGAAAATTGGATTAATTACAAATTCGGTTTTAGTATCGCGAATTTCAAAATGAAGATGCGGTCCTTCTGACGAACCTGTATTTCCAGAAAGTCCGATAATTTCACCTTTCGTCACCGGAAGCTCACCTGGTTTAGGAAACATTTCAATTTCATACGCTTTATCTTTGTAATGAGTCGCTTTTACATAATCTAAAATAGGACCAACTGGAGTTTGCAAATGTCCGTAAACAGAAGTATATCCATTTGGATGCGTTATGTAAATACACTTTCCATTTCCAAAAGTCGAAATTTTAATTCTTGAGACATATCCGTCAGCAATTGCATGTACGCTTAATCCTTCTCTTTGATTTGTTTTTAAATCAAAACCTGCATGAAAATGGTTGGGTCTTAACTCCCCGAAATTACCCGAAAGTTGCATCGGAATGTCAAGTGGCGGGCGAAAATAGTCTTTTGGATATTGCGTTTGGGCAAGTACAGAATTACAAATCAGAAGGGCAAGTAAATATAATCTCATAAACAACATTTTTGCTAAGATAAACAAAAATAAGGCAATAAAAGCAGGAAAAAACACACAAAAACACAATTAATTGAAATACATACATTTATCTATTTTAATGCAAAAAAATCGAGAAAAAATTGCATTAATAAAAAGGAATATTAACTTTGTAGGATTAAGTAATGAATAGGATGTATAATGAGTGTAATTGCAGAAATAATTGATACTCTTGAATATAAAGTCGAAAAACTTTTTGAAAAATCAAAAGGTTTGGAGAAAAACAATCAAGTATTACGATTAGAATTATCCAAAGCTGCGCAAATTATCCAGAAACAATCTGAAGAAATTGAAGCTTTGAAAAAGCAAAATGAAACACTTAAGATAGCCAATTCGTTGCTTGGCAGCGACAATAACAAGAGAGAGACAAAGCTTAAAATAAATTCATTAATTCGCGAAATCGATTACTGTATAGCGCAATTATCAGATTAGTAATATGGACGGAAAGCTTAAAATTAAAATATCAATTGCTGACCGTGTTTACCCGCTTACGGTTGAACCAGCTCAGGAAGAAGGACTTAGAAGTGCTTCTAAAAAAATTGATGCTATGATCAAGCAGTTCGAAGAAAATTACGCGGTTCGTGACAAACAAGATGTTCTGGCAATGTGTGCATTGCAATTTGCTTCGCAAGTAGAACAAAAACAGATTGATAACGCAATCGATGGAGAAGAGACTATCGAAAGAATTAAAAGATTAAACACGCTTTTAGATCAATATCTCGAAAATTAAACGTTCTTTACAAGAAACTAAGATACTGCCTACATTAGTTCACAATTGGTAAACTCAACACTAACAATTTAGAATGAGCAAATCGTCGCTACTATAGTATGCCCTCCTTTTGGCTGGGAAACTTGAACAGTGAGTTAGCTCAAAACTTGTCTTTACGAGTTTATTCAAGCAATTAATGTAGGCTTTTTTTATATATAAACCCTAACAAACATGGACATCATAACGATCATTATTGGTATTGTAGGTATTGCAGCAGGATTTGCAATAGCTAAAATTATCGAGAAAAGTAATATTTCAAACCTAATCAAAAATGCTAAAAAAGAAGCAGCTTCAATCTTAAAAGATGCTAATTTAGAAGCAGAAAATATTAAAAAAGATAAAATTCTTCAGGCAAAGGAGCGTTTTATTGAACTTAAATCTGAACACGAACAAGTTATTTTGGCAAGAGACAAAAAAGTTGCCGAAGTAGAAAAACGTGTACGTGATAAAGAATCTCAAGTTTCCAACGAACTTTCTAAAGCTAAAAAAGTAAACGAAGATTTTGAATCAAAAACTGCAGAGTACAATAATAAAATTGAGGTTCTAGACAAAAAACAAGCTGAAGTTGACAAACTTCACAAAAGTCAATTACAGCAATTAGAAGTAATTTCAGGACTTTCTGCTGAAGAAGCAAAAGAGCAATTAGTAGAAGGTTTAAAAGCTGAAGCTAAGACCAAAGCAATGTCTCACATTCAAGAGACTATTGAAGAAGCTAAATTAACTGCACAGCAAGAAGCTAAAAAAATTATCATCAATACTATTCAAAGAGTTGGAACTGAAGAAGCGGTTGAAAACTGCGTATCTGTTTTCAATATTGAGTCTGACGATGTAAAAGGACGTATCATTGGTCGTGAAGGACGTAACATTAGAGCTCTTGAAGCTGCAACTGGAGTTGAAATCATTGTTGACGACACACCAGAAGCTATCATTCTTTCTTGTTTTGATCCTGTACGTAGAGAAATCGCTCGTTTGTCTTTACACAAATTAGTGACTGACGGACGTATTCACCCAGCAAGAATCGAGGAAGTTGTTGCTAAAACTGCTAAACAAATCGACGACGAAATTATCGAGGTTGGAAAACGTACTGTAATCGACTTAGGAATTCACGGTTTACACCCTGAATTAATTAAAGTAGTCGGTAGAATGAAATACCGTTCTTCTTACGGACAAAACTTATTACAACACTCAAGAGAGGTTTCTAAATTGTGTGGTATCATGGCCGCAGAATTAGGATTAAACGTAAAACTAGCTAAAAGAGCCGGTTTACTACACGATATTGGTAAAGTGCCAGACACTGAAAGTGATTTACCACACGCACTTTTAGGTATGCAATGGGCAGAGAAATATGGTGAGAAAGACGAAGTTTGCAACGCTATTGGAGCACACCACGACGAGATTGAAATGAAATCATTATTATCTCCAATTGTTCAAGTTTGTGATGCGATTTCAGGAGCAAGACCGGGAGCAAGACGTCAAGTATTAGATTCTTACATCCAACGTTTGAAAGACCTTGAAGATGTAGCTTACGGATTCAGCGGTGTTAAAAATGCTTATGCAATTCAGGCTGGTAGAGAACTTCGTGTGATTGTTGAAAGCGAAAAAGTTTCAGATGATAATGCTGCAAATTTATCTTTCGAAATTTCACAAAAAATCCAAACAGAAATGACTTATCCTGGTCAAGTAAAAGTTACAGTTATCAGAGAAACAAGAGCTGTAAACATTGCTAAATAATCAAAGATTTATATAAAAAGAAAGGCTGTCAATTGACAGCCTTTCTTTTTATAACTATTTTAAAACTTTACATATCATTAAAAACGATTTTAAAGCTTGTCCCTACTCCTACTTCACTTTCCACCAAAACAGTTCCTTTCATGGCTTCTATTTGATTTCTTGTAATATACAAACCAATCCCTCGTGCTTCTTCGTGTTTATGAAACGTTTTATACATTCCAAACAATAAATCTCCGTACACTTTTAAATCGATTCCTAATCCGTTATCTGTAATCTTTAACGATTTAAATCCTTCTGGCTCTATTGCAAAATCAAAAACAATTACAGGATCTCTATCTGGATGCGCGTATTTAATTGCGTTTGTTGTAAAATTCAATAAAACGCTCTCCATATAAGCCGGATTAAAATTAATCGTCAAATACTTCGGAACGTTATTTATAATTGTAACCTTACGTTGCTTATCATAACCTTTAATTGTCGAAATGGTCTTTTCAATATATTCGCACAACATTAACGGAGCAACCGCAATATTAATATTACTCTGCGTTTTTACAATTTGCGTAAGATTAGAAATGGTTTCATTCAAATCATTTGAAACTGTTCGCAAATGCTCCAGCATCTCTTCAACTGTTTGTTTATTTACATCCGCATCAATAAAATCCAAAATTGATTTTATATTACCAGCTTGTGTATTTAAATTATGCGAAACGATATGCGAGAAATTTAACAAACGACTATTTTGATCGCTGTACAATTTCATCGTTTTTAAAAGTTCCAACTCTTTTTCCTTCTGTGCAGAAACATCTGTATGGGTCCCAATAACTCGCAAAGGTTTTCCGTTTTCGTCACGTTTAATCACTTTGCCACGATCTAGAATCCATTTATAATTTCCACTAGAAGTCATCACACGATGATAGTTCTCATAGTATGGAATCTTATTATCGAAATGTTCCTGAATATCCGAGTAATATTTTGGAAGATCATCTGGATGCACAATTTTGTCCCAACGCTCGGGATCGTCAAAAATATCAGTGGACTCTAATTCTAGAATTTTAAGAGACAAAGACGAATAAAAAACACTGTTTGTCACCATATCCCAATCCCAAATCCCAGCTGTTGAAGCATCGAGTGCAAACTGAAAACGTTCTTCGGATATCCGAAGCTTTTCTTCTTTATCTTTTAAATCGGTAATATCAGATACATGACCATAAAAAACGACCTTATCTTCTAAAGTCAACTCCGTTTTTGAAGCAATCTTAAACCAACGAATTCCTTTTTTAGGAAGAACAGCTCTAAACTCAATATCCCAAGGCGTAATCTCTTTACGTGCTTTAACTAAGGACTGAAAAAAATACTCCCGATCCTGCGGAACAATTCTATCGTAAATTATAAGCTTGATATTATTAGTAAAATCTGAAGCAGAAAGCTCAAATATCTCATCAGCAGACTTGCTTACAAGCGGAAACGAATAGTTATTATCGGGATCAATTGTAAACTGAAAAAGTAAGTCAGGCATTTCGGCCAACAATTTTTTATAAAAATTATTTACCTCCAAGCAATCGTCATTTCCATATAAATCAAAAATCATACACTACTTCTTTATGTAAATAAAATATTTCAGATTTTTTTCTTTAAAAAAGAGAGAAAAATCACAACTTATTCCATTATTGTTTTTATTACAACAATATTTTAACACAATATATAAATTTTTACAACAAAACAAACGCAACATTTAAAAAATTATTTCCTCGGATGAAAACTATGCATCACTTCTTTTAAGAAACTGCGATCCAAATGCACATAAATTTCTGTTGTTGTAATTGATTCGTGGCCTAACATTAATTGAATTGACCTTAAATCGGCACCATTTTCTAGTAAATGTGTGGCAAAAGAATGTCGTAGAGTATGGGGGCTTATACTTTTTTTTAGGTTTATTTTTTGAGCAAGATCTTTGATAATAGTAAAAATCATAGCTCTTGTTAATTGATTTCCTCTTCTATTAAGAAACAAGGTATCTTCTGCACCTTTTTTGATAGTCAGATTACTGCGGACAGCATTTTTATAAATGTCGATATATTTCTGAGTTAAAGATCCAATTGGAACGAATCTTTCCTTATTTCCTTTACCTGTAATTTTGATAAAACCTTCATCAAAATATAAATCTGAAATTTTAAGCGTAATTAGTTCCGAAACACGAAGTCCGCAACCGTATAAAGTTTCGAGCATTGCTCTATTTCTTTCTCCTTCATTGGTGCTCAAGTCTATCGCTTCAATTAAATTATCAATTTCCTGAAGCGATAAAGTATCTGGAAGTTTTCGACCTGTTTTTGGAGTTTCAATTAATTCTAACGGATTATCATTTCTGTAATCTTCAAAAACCAGATAATTAAAAAAGCTTTTTAGTCCTGAAATAATTCTTGCCTGCGATCTCGGGTTTACTTCTTTTGCAACAGTGTAAATAAACTGCTGTATCGTTTCATCAGAAATTTTTATTGGAGAAACATCTACTTGATTCATTTCTAAGAAAAGGCACAACCGTTCAATATCAAAGCCATAATTTTCGATCGTATTTTTAGACAAACCTCTTTCTATCCTCAAATACGACTGATAATCTTTAATATATCTGCTCCAATTCATAATTACAAAGTAAAACAATTTTAGAAATAAAAATGTCTTACACAACGAAATAAAAAAAACCTTTCTTAAAGGAGAAAAGGTTTTTACAATTATTAAATACTTTAATTTAATTTATATCCTAAAGTCAAAGAAAATAAGTTATTTTTTATTTTATAATTATCCTCTCCGACATGAAAATCTACAGCATTAGACAAACCTAAGTTATAACGAAGGTCTACCGAACAAACCTCCAGAAAATTACAGCCGATACCAAAATTCAAACCAACATCGATGGTTTTAACATGATCTGTAATATTAATACCGTTTTCTTCAGCCTTCATTAAAAAACCAACTTGCGGACCTGCCTGAACACTTAATCCTTGAACAACGAAATATTTTGCCAAAATAGGTAAACTCAAATAACGGAATTTAATGTCATTATTATATGCTATACCATCCCTTTCAAATTTATTTTTCACCCCATGAGTTGAGTAGAAAAGTTCTGGTTGAATAGCAAATTTTTCATCTGTTTTAATTTCTGAAAAAATTCCAACCTGATACCCTAATAAAGTTTCATTTTCATGGAAATCACTAGAACTATTTGGAAAATTAACACCTCCTTTAATTCCAAATCTCCCCCCAGTTCCTTGAGCATTTGCAAAGCCAAATACCATAACTACAAGAGCAGATAAAATAAGTTTCTTCATTTTTAATTTCTTTTTTTGCTTGGTTAAATTAATTGCCCAAATATAAAAATATACTTACCAAATACACATTTAATTTAAAAAAATCACATAAAAAAAACCTTCCAGATATCAGGAAGGTTTTACAAAATATACTGAACTATAAATTAGAATTTATAATTAAAACCAATATTTAAAGAAGAAAGTGTTGCATCATCAGATATTGCTTTATAAGAAGCAAACAGTTCAATTTTATCATTTTGATAACCAAATTTTGGCTGATACAAAACACCTCCATCTCCGCTTCCACTTCCTGCATAGATAGCATATCCTAAATCTGCACCAACAAATAAATTATCTGTTATAGAATATTGTGCTGTACCCGCAACCGGAATAAAACCAGCATTATCTCCTTTAATATCAACTGATGTCATACCGTTATAAAAGGTATACGTTTTTGCAAAATAAGTTGTATAACCTGTTGTTGCACCAACACTGAATTTATCAGTAACATTCCATAGATATGCCACGTCAACACCTAGATTAACTGAATAGGAATCTTTTAAATCACCTAGAACTACACCTGTGTGAGCTCCAACTTTAAAGTGTCCATCCTGTGCATTCGCGAAACCAAATGCCATAAATGCAATAGCAGATAAAAAAATTTTCTTCATTTTATTTGTTTTGGGTTAAATAATTTTCACCAAATATAAAAATATACTTATTAAATACAAGTATTTTATTTAACAAATAAAATAGTACTATTAGAAAAAATGAAATAAAAAAACCTTCCATTTCGAGGAAGGTCTTCTTAAATATTTATAAATCAAAAACTTAAAACTTGTAAGCTAAAGAAAGTGCTAAAACACTATTTTTTGGACTATCAAAATATTGATCAAAATCTTCTGCATTATAATCTGCGATGTTTGACACACCCACAGTGTAACGAAGATTTACAGAAAGGTTGTCTGTAAAATTGTATCCACCTCCGAAGTTAAAACCAAAATCTGTTGATTTGTATCCGTCTTTAGCATCTTCTCCATCAACTTTGGCAGAAACTAAGAATCCAATTTGAGGACCTGCTTCAACTGTCCATTGTTTAGTAATAAAAAATTTAGCTAAAACAGGAACGTTGATATAATTTAATTTTGCATCTACATTTAAGTCATCCAATTTTGCACCTTGCATTGAAAATAATACTTCGGGTTGAATTGCTAATCTTTCAATAACTTTAATTTCAGCAAAACCTCCAACATGAGCACCAACCAGAGATTTAGCATCCCAATAATTTCCTCCAGCAAAAGTAGTTAGGTTAAGACCTCCTTTTACTCCAAATCTTGTTTCCTGAGCATTTGTAAATGCAAAAGCCATAATTGCAATGGCTGATAAAATTATTTTTTTCATTCTAATTTGTTTTGGGTTAAATTAATTTTCATATCAAATATAAAAATATTCTTCATAAAAACTAATTTGGAATTTAACAAATAAAATAGTAATAAGTACACAAATTGTTAAATAGCGATTAATTCCTGATAAAACTTACCAAAACAGAAAAAAAAAAGCCTTTTCATTTCTGAAAAGGCTCTCAAAAAAATATTCACTATTTTCTTTTAGAAATGCAATGCAAATCCAATGTTGAATTGGAAAAAGCTTTTTCCATAATCTTCATTAGTAGTTATGTTATAGCGTAAACCTGGCTCAATTGAAACATTATTTCCAAGAAATAAAGCATATCCACCTTGAAGTCCAATAAAAGAAGGATTATGATCCACATCTTTTATACTTACCCCTGTATAAGAAGCTTCTAAGGGAAACTTGTTTAACAAATAATATTTAGCTCCAACTTTATAAGAGAACACATTAGAATCTCCATCATCTCCATATCCTAAACCTAACTTAACCGCTAAATTATCAGCCACAAAGTATCCACCTTCTGCTCCAACATTCCAATTTGTTTCACCATCTCTTGATGTCAAACCAAAAGATGTGTTTCCAGTTGCTGCACCAAAACCAGTATTAGCTTCAATTAACCATTTCCCTTTTGCTGTTTGTTCTTGCGCATTAGCAAAACCAAAAGCCATTACTGCAATAGCAGCTAAAACAATTTTTTTCATGTTTATATTTTTTTTAATTACTTAAGACAAAACTAGGATTAGACTTACAGAATAAAATGCTCCAAAAGTTTAAAAAGTATTAAAAAAAGACATATTTTTTTTACTAAAAAAGAGCCTGAAAATCAACACTATATTTGCAAAAATCATCGTTTAAGTACTCAAAAAATCATTTGTAGTGGGAATTTTATTAATTATTTAATCCAAAATATAATGCAATAAAATGCTAAATATGTAGTTTTGAACTTTAGAATAACATTTAAATACCAAAAATTTAAAAAAACATTTTTATGAAAAAAATAATTGTAGCCGCTGTTTTGTTCCTTGCAACATCAGCAACAATGAATGCCCAATTTGTACAAATCGGGGTTAAAGCCGGAGTTAACTTTGCTAATCAAACAGGAGGTTCTGACTTTGATGGAATTTCTGTCGATAAAGAAGGGATTACAAGTTACCACGCAGGTCTTGTAGCAGAACTTAAATTGTTAGAAAAATTCTCAATCCAACCAGAGCTTTTGTATACTACACAAGGAGCTACTTATAAAAATGCTATATCTGAATTTAAAAACGAAATGGGATACATTGCAATTCCTGTAATGGCAAAAATCTACATGACTAAATCTCTTAGTTTAGAACTTGGACCACAAGCATCTTTCCTTGTAAGCAATAAAAAAGAATTTGATGTTGCAGATCCAAAAACATTTGACTTCTCTCTTAATGCAGGTTTAGGATTAAAAGTTGTTGGAGGTCTTTTTGTTCAAGCTCGTTACGGAATTGGTTTGACAGAAATTTCTAAAGAAGCTGACTTCAAAAACTCTGTATTCCAACTTTCAGCTGGATACATGTTCTAAAAATATATCACATACTTTTACAAAAACCGCTCTATTAATTAGAGCGGTTTTTTTATTTTTACGCAGCTCAATGAGAATTGCAATTGCAATGACAAAAATCAATGACAATTATAATACTTCAATATAAACAATTTAAAACATGAAAATCTGCATTATCAACGGACCCAATTTGAATCTTTTAGGAAAAAGAGAACCGGAAGTTTACGGAAGCCAAACTTTTGAAGACTATTTTGAAACGTTGAAAGCAAAATTTCCAAATGTTGAACTTTCATATTATCAAAGTAATATTGAAGGCGAATTGATTGGAAAAATTCAGGAAGTTGGTTTTTCATTTGACGGAATTATTCTAAATGCTGGCGCTTATACTCATACCTCAATTGGTTTAGGTGATGCCATGAAAGCGGTTACAACTCCAGTTATTGAAGTTCATATTTCGAACACTTATGCACGTGAAAGTTTTAGACATCAATCGTATTTATCTGGAAATGCAAAAGGTGTAATTTTAGGTTTCGGACTTAAAAGTTATGAATTGGCTATTCAATCCTTTTTGTAAATAATTTATTTTTCTCGCAGATTGAGCAGATCTTACAATATTTCAAGAAAAAACCTGCTGAATCTGCGAGAAAAAAATACCTGCTTAACTTCTACCATTAGCATCAATCGCCAATATAACGCTCGAAAAGTCGCTCCACAATTTAACAAATTATTAATACCCTGAGATTCAAGTTATTCTATTTTTGTAAGATAAACCACTTACATGAGAAACTTTACATTATTTGCCTTTTTACTTTTTTCAATATCCAATTTCGCCCAAATCAAAGGAACTGTAACTGATGAAAAAGGAACTCCTTTACCGTTTGTTTCCATTTTTGAAGAAGGAACTTACAGAGGAACCACTTCTAACGAGCAAGGACAATACCAACTTCAGGTAAAGGAAATTGGTTCTAACCGAATTGTGTTTCAGTATTTAGGTTTTAAAACCCAAAAAATTACGGTTTCTCCAGATTCCAAGGTCATAACTTTAGATGTAAAACTACAAGAAGAGAGTTTTGCATTAAACGAAGTGGTTATTGATCCTAAAAATAATCCTGCGAATGCCATCATCAAAAATGCCATTGCAAAAAAAAAGGAAAACTCAGACAGAACACAAAGATATACTGCCGATTTTTATTCTAAAGGAATGTTTAAAGTCAAAGATCTTCCTAAAAAAATCCTTGGTCAAAAAGTAGATCTTGGTCCAGATATGGCTGCTAATTTAGATTCTACCGGATCTGGAATTTTATATTTATCAGAAACCGTTTCGAAGATTACTTTTGAAAAACCTTTCAAACTAAAAGAGAAAATCATTGCTTCTAAAATCTCCGGAAACAATAGAGGTTATAGTTATAATACTGCTGCATTATCGACTTATGATTTTTATGACAACACTTTAGATTTTGATGTCAAAATGATTTCTCCGATTGCTGACAATGCTTTCAATTATTACAAATATAAACTCGAAGGCACTTTTTATGATGATAATAACAAACAGATTTACAAAATAAAGATCATTCCAAAAAGAGATAAAGAACCCGTTTTTGAAGGTTATATTTATATAGTAGATGATAGTTTTGCCATTTATGCAATTGATTTAGATTTAAAAGGTTATCGAATGAAAAATGAATTTACTGAGACAATGTCTTTGACACAAAGTTTTAGTTACAATTCAAAAAATAAAATATGGTCTAAAAATGCGCAGACTCTTTCTTTTACGGCAGGTGTTTTTGGAATAAAATTCTCTGGACAATTCAATTACGTATATTCTAATTATGAGTTTCCTTCTTCTTTTGAAAAGAAAACTTTTGGAAATGAAATTGTTTCTTTTGAAGCTAATGCAAACAAAAAAGATAATGCTTTCTGGAATGAAATCCGTCCGATTCCGTTGACAATTGAAGAAAGTAACGATTATGTCAAAAAAGACAGTCTTTTAACCATTAGAACATCCAAAAAGTATACAGATTCTATAGATGCCAAAAACAATAAATTTAAAGTTTGGGATATTTTAATGGGATATGATTATAAAAATACTTTCAAAAAATACTCTTTCAATTATCAGGGTTTATTGAATATTTCTTCTCTAAGTTTTAATACCGTTCAGGGCTTTAATCTAGATTCGGGTTTTTCATTTAAAAAAGAGAATGAAGAAGAAGGAAAAACAACTACAATTGGAACAACTTTCAACTACGGTTTTTCAGACGAACGTTTTAGAGCAACGGGATATTTTAGTCATAAATTCAACAATATAAATTACGCCACAATTGGAGTTTCTGGTGGAACGAAAGTAGCACAGTTCAATAGTGCAGAACCGATTACGAAATTGGTGAACTCTGTAAGTTCTTTATTTTTTAAAGACAATTACATGAAATTGTACAACTTAGAATATGCACAGGTAAACTATTCGCAAAACGTTTTAAATGGCGTCAACTTATTTGCAAAAGTAGCTTATGAACAGAGAAAACCTCTTTTTAACACCACAGACTATTCTTTCTTTAAAAGAGATGATTTGTATTCTTCTAACAATCCATTAGATCCAAATAACTTTACTACTGCCCCATTTGACCAACATCATTTGTTTAAAGCTGGTATAAATGCCCGTATTGATTTCGGAAATAAATACATTTCGAGACCAGACGGAAGATATAATTTCAAAGATGATAGATATCCAACTGTAACATTAGGTTTCGAAAAAGCTTTTGGCGGAAGTGAAAAGAAATACGAATTTGAAAGAATTGGTGCAGCAGTACAATATGATTTAAATTTAAACAATAAAGGAATTTTAGGCATGAATTTCAGAGCTGGAAAATTCTTTAATGCCGAAAATATTGCTTTTATTGATTACAGACATTTCAACGGAAATCAAACTCATATTGGCACGACAGGACGTTATCTTAATGTGTTTAATTTAATGCCTTATTACGCCAACAGCACAAATGACAGTTACTTTGAAATGCATTTGGAACACAATGACAAGGGATATGTTACGAATAAAATTCCGCTTTTGAATCTTTTAAAATCGACTATGAATATTGGTTTTCATTCGCTGGCTATTCCTGACCGAAAACCTTATACAGAGCTTACAGTTGGTTTAGACAATCTAGGTTTTGGAAAATTTAAATTATTTAGAATTGATTACATCCATTCTTACCAAGGAGGTATTCAGCAAAACGGCGTTGTATTTGGATTAAAAATTTTGAATGCGTTGGATTAAGCCACAAAGCAACAAAGGGACAAAGTTAAAATGCAGTTTAGAAACTTTGTCCCTTTAAGCCTTTACAACTTTGAACCTCTCAATGATAATCATCTGGTTCAATATGAATCAGGACATTTCCTAACTGCGGAATTTGCTCCTTTAGTGTATCTTGTAATTTATGAGATAAATCGTGACCTTCTTTTACAGAAATTTTAGCCGACACAATTGCATGTAAATCTACATGATAACGCATTCCTGCTTTACGAATAAAACATTTTTCTGTACCTAAAATTCCAGGAACCGTAAGAGCTACCACTCGAATTTCTTCTACTAAATCATCATTAAGATTTTCATCCATGATTTCACCTAATGCTGGTCTAAAAATCTTATAACTGTTATACAAAATAAAGAAAGCCGCAAAAAGTGCTGCCCAATCATCTGCAGATTCATAACCTTTACCCATAATCAGGGCAATCGAAATTCCGATAAATGCCGCTACAGAAGTTATAGCATCACTTCTATGGTGCCAGGCATCTGCAGCCAAAGATGTACTGTTGGTTTGTCGACTTCTTTTCATCACTAAACGAAATGAATACTCTTTCCAGATAATAATAGCTCCAAGAACATATAATGTCCAAGATTTAGGCAAATCGTGTGAAGTTCCAATATTAGAGATACTTTCATATCCGATAATAGTTGCAGAAGTAATTAAAAAACCAACTACTAAAAAGGTAATTAAAGGTTCTGCACGACCATGACCGTAAGGATGATTTTCATCTGCAGGTTTATTCGAATATTTGATTCCAAACAGAACCAAAAATGACGAAAATATATCTGTAGTCGACTCAATAGCATCTGCAATCAAGGCGTATGAATTGCCAAAAAAACCTGCTAAGCCTTTTACAAGGGCTAAGCAGGTGTTTCCAGCTATACTAAAGTATGTAGCTTTTATAGCTTTTTGTTCGTTTGTCATTTATGACTATTTTTTTTCGCCACGAATTCACGAATTTAAATCTGCAAAGATTATCAAAATAATTCTTGAATTGCTTCGCCCGTTCGCTATCGCTCGGATCGTGGCTAATAACTTTATGCTCTAACAATTTTAGCACCAATTGCTCTTAAGCGCTCATCGATACGCTCGTATCCACGGTCGATTTGCTCAATATTCTGGATTGTACTTGTTCCTTTTGCAGAAAGCGCAGCAATTAACAATGAGATTCCCGCACGAATATCTGGAGATGACATTGTAGTTGCTTTTAATTGAGATTCGAAATTATGTCCCATAACCACAGCTCTGTGCGGATCACATAACATGATTTTTGCTCCCATATCGATTAATTTATCCACGAAGAACAAACGGCTTTCGAACATTTTTTGGTGAATTAAAACATCTCCTTTTGCTTGTGTTGCCACAACCAAAACGATACTTAACAAGTCAGGCGTAAATCCTGGCCATGGTGCATCGGCAATGGTTAAGATAGAACCGTCAATATCTGTTTTTACTTCATATCCATCTTTGTGAGCTGGAATGTAAATATCGTCATTACGTTTTTCGATTGTAATACCTAGTTTTCTGAAAGTATTCGGAATTAATCCTAAATTTTCCCAGCTAACATTTTTGATTGTGATTTCGCTTTTTGTCATAGCCGCAAGACCAATCCAAGAACCGATTTCGATCATATCTGGTAAAATTCTGTGTTCGCATCCTCCAAGGCTTTCAACACCTTCAATAGTCAATAAGTTAGAACCAACTCCAGTGATTTTTGCTCCCATAGAGTTCAACATTTTACATAACTGTTGTAAGTAAGGCTCACAAGCAGCGTTGTAAACTGTAGTTGTTCCTTTTGCTAAAACAGCAGCCATTACAATGTTTGCAGTTCCAGTTACAGAAGCTTCATCTAAAAGCATATCTGTTCCTTGAAGTCCTTCTTTTGGAGATTCTACTCCATAAAAGTGATCTTCTCTATTATATCTGAATTTTGCTCCAAGGTTGATAAAACCTTCAAAGTGTGTATCTAATCTACGACGACCAATTTTATCTCCTCCTGGTTTTGGAATATATCCTTTTCCATAACGAGCCAAAAGCGGACCAACAATCATAATAGAACCACGAAGCGCTCCACCTTCTTTTTTGAAAGCTTCTGTTTCTAAATAACCAACATTAACCTCATCGGCCTGAAAAGTTATTGAACCCGGTTCGTTACGTTGAATTTTAACCCCTAAATTACCCAACAAAGTGATTAATTTATTGATGTCTATAATATCAGGAATGTTATTAATTTTTACTTTCTCTCCTGTCAGCAGCACGGCACATAAAATTTGTAATGCCTCGTTTTTTGCTCCTTGCGGAGTGATTTCTCCTTTTAAAGGAGTTCCTCCTTCGATTTTAAAAATTCCCATAGATCTTTGTTAAGGTTCTGAGGTTCTGAGATTCTGAGGTTCTAAGCTAAAAATCTTAGCATCTTAGCCCCTAGCATCTTAGCGCCTTTTTATTTCTGATTATTATTTTTTTGAAACGTCTTTTTCTGACCGCCTTTATTATTATTGTTTTTGTTGTTTTGATTTTTTGGCTGTGCACCAGAAGCTGTTTTATTAGACATACGCTTGTTGGTACGCATCAAATCTGTCGTATTTAACAGTTCTTCTGTACTTTGCAGTAAATTGATTTTACCACCAGACAGTTCATATAAATGTTCAAAAATCACATCATCTTTCACGGTGTCTTTGTTCCAACTTAAGAAAGATTTTTTCATGTGGTTGGCAATCACCATTACCAATGCATTTTTCATTTCGCCATCTTCCCATTTATTGGCAACATCAATCATGTATTTGATATTGTTTCCATAAAATCTGTATTTTGGGAAATTCTGCGGATATTGTAAAGTTTCAGGCTTTAACTGCAGAACATCTCTTGACGGAATCGGATATGGTGATTCTACATTCAGTTTAAAATCAGACATGATAAAAAGCTGATCCCAAAGTTTGTGCTGAAAATCTGGAACATCTCTCAAATGCGGATTCAAGCTTCCCATAACCTGAATGATATATTTCGCTGCTTTATTGCGCGTTTCATCATCTTCTATAGCGGTTGCCTGATCAATCAATTTTTGCAAATGACGACCATATTCTGGAATAATTAAGCGTTGTCTTTCAGAATTGTATTCCAAATTATAGACAACATCGCTTGCGGCTTCTCTTTTATATTTTTCGATCATAAGTTATAATGAAACTATACCTTCTATTGTAGAAACTTCTTTATATTTACTAATCACATCATCTGAACTGTGCATAGTAACATCTACAGAAACACTGGTAAATTTACCTGTTTTAGATTTTGTTGTTTTAATAACCGCTCCCATTCGATCAAAAGCTTTTTCTACGCGCTCTACATTATCTGCTACAGAAGGCACAATGAATTTGTATAAATATTCTGCTGGCCAAGTATTTGCATTATCAAGCTCTAATTTCAATCTTTCGTAAAATTCGGCTGTATTTTTTTCTTTATCGTTCTCCATTCGTAATTAAAAATAAACGCAAATATACGTTTTTGATTTCAGATTTTTTAGATTTTTTCTTTCGAAAAAAGCTTCAAAGTTACAAAGCTACAAAGGTGCAGAGAAAAAAGCTTTACAAGATTATTTCATTGTAAAATTTCAGCTTATATTTGAGGAAATAATCTACCGAAATCTCTCGCAAAGTCTCCAAGATGCAAAGCTTTTATGCTATATCTGCTAAAAAAAAACAATCCTTTTTGCAAAAACAAAACTTTGCGTCTTGGAGACTTTACGATATTAAAAACACAACAGAATGAAAAAACTCCTTTTACTTTTTATCGCATTTTCATTAAACTTACTTCAGGCACAAGAAGTCAAAACCTTAACTTATTTTCAAAATGACACTTTAAAACTGGATTTAGATTTATATCTGCCAAAGAAAAAAGCTGGCGAAAAAGTTCCGTTAATACTATTTGCTTTTGGTGGAGGATTTTCGGGCGGAGAACGCACAAGCGAAAAAGACTTCGGAAAATTCATGTCACAAAATGGCTATGCTGTCGCTAGTATTTCATACAGTTTATATATGAAAGGAAAAGATTTTGGTTGTAAAGGAACTTTAACAGAAAAAATTAAAGCGATTCAAATTGGAGTGAGCGATATGTGGCAAGCAACTGCTTTCATGATTGAAAATGCCGACAAATACAATCTCGATGCTTCAAAATTTTTTATTTCTGGAATTAGCGCTGGAGCAGAAATTGGCTTTCACGCTTCTTTTTGGGATTATAAATTAATGAATTTATACAAAAGTAATCTTCCAGAAAACTTCAAATACAAAGGTTTCATTGGAGGTTCAGGAGCGATCCAGGATATTAATTTAATCACAAAAGAAAAAGCAATTCCGATGTTATTAGCTCATGGAAATAATGACGACACTGTGCCATACGCTGCAGGTTCACACCGTTCTTGCCCAACAAATGCTTCTGGTTGGCTAATTCTTTTCGGTTCTTATGCTGTTTACAATCAAATGCAAGATTTACACAAAGACATCGAATTGATTACTTTCTGTGGAGGCGGACATGAATTTTCAGGCTATCTTTTCCATCAAGGACAACAATATGTTTTGGATTTTGTGAATGATGTTTTGAAAGGAAAAAAATTTGAATCGCATTTGATTGTTCCTTCTAATAAAAAAGGAAAGGACTCTGGGAAGTATTTGTTTTGCGAGTAATTTTTTTTGGCTAAAGCCGAAATTCTAAATCTCCAAAAAAAAGGTTGGTTAAAACCAACGGCAATTCAAACAAACTATAAAAAAACAATTTCCATTTTAAAAATTGTTCCAGCGGAGCAAAATATTTATAGCAAAATTCAATTTACCCAATCAAAAGCTCCAGCGGATCGACATTTAAACTATTAAAATTATGTCGCTCCGCTGGAGCTTTATATTTATTGCGTATATTTTTCTATAAATATCTCGTCCCTCTGGGACTTTAAAACTGGAACCTTTGTTTATTAAAATATCAAATCTTTTGTTTCTGATAAATATTCTTTTTAATTATAAATAAGTTTAGGTAAATTTGCGCTTTATTTTTAGAATAGTGCAAAAAGAAATTATAGTCTTACTTGGCGGACCCGGTACTGGAAAATCAACACTTATTAACGAATTGGTAGCTCGTGGCTTTTGTTGCTATCCTGAAATTTCCAGACAGGTGACCATGAAAGCGCAAGAAGAAGGTATTGAACAATTGTTTTTAGAACAACCACTTTTGTTTAGCGAAATGCTTTTGGAAGGTCGTATCGAACAATACAAAAATGCTCTTAAAGAACCTGACCAAGTCGTTTTTATTGACCGAGGAATTCCTGATGTTGTAGCTTATATGGATTATATTGGTGATGAATATCCAGAAAGTTTTGTTCAAGCTTGCGAAGATTATAAATATTCTAAAACTTTTATTCTACCGCCATGGGAAGAAATTTACCAAAGTGATGCAGAGCGTTACGAAAATTTTGAACAGGCAGTTAAAATTCAGGAACATCTTATTGAAACCTATAAAAAATATGGTTACGAACTGATCGAAGTTCCAAAAGATACGGTTGAGAACAGAATTCTTTATATCTTAGACAAAATTTAGTAAAAGGTTTTAAAGTTGCAAAACTAGAAGCTGCTTTCTAAATTTTTAACTTTAAAACTCACGCAATGCTCGGAGCGCAGGATATTCTTCTAAAATACTGGAAACACGACAGTTTTAGACCGTTGCAAAAAGAAATTATCGATTCTGTTTTAGAAGGACAGGATACTTTTGCAGTACTTCCGACAGGCGGAGGAAAATCGATTTGTTTTCAGGTTCCTGCCATGATGCAGGAAGGTATTTGTCTAGTAATTTCTCCCCTTATTGCCTTGATGAAAGATCAGGTAATGAATCTTCAAAAGAGAGACATTAAAGCAATTGCTCTTACTGGTGGAATTCACACCGAAGAAATTATTGATCTTTTAGACAATTGCCAATATGGTAATTATAAATTCCTTTATCTTTCTCCAGAACGTTTACAATCGGATTGGATTCTGGAACGAATCAAAAATCTTCCTATCAATTTAATTGCTATTGACGAGGCGCATTGTGTTTCGCAGTGGGGACACGACTTTAGACCGGCTTATCTTAAAATTTCGGAGTTAAAGAAATTCTTTCCTAAAATTCCGTTTTTGGCTTTAACCGCAACCGCAACTCCGAGAGTCATTGAAGACATTAGAACGCAATTAGAATTAAAAAATCCGAGACATTTTCAACAGTCTTTTGAGCGTAAAAATATTGCTTACATGGTTTTTGAAGTGGAAGACAAACTTTACAGAACCGAACAAATTCTTAAAAAAAATCCGCAACCTTCTATTATATACGTCCGAAATCGCAAATCTTGCCTAAACATGTCTTCGCAATTACAATCCTTAGGATTTACAGCGACATACTATCATGGCGGACTTTCGGCAAAAGAAAAAGACAAGAACATGCAGTTGTGGATGTCACAGCAAGCACAGGTTATTGTAGCAACAAATGCTTTCGGAATGGGAATTGACAAAGACAATGTTAAAACCGTTATTCATACGCAGCTTCCTGAAAATTTAGAAAATTATTACCAAGAATCTGGACGAGCTGGACGAAATGGCGCAAAAGCTTTTTCGGTTCTGCTTTATAATAATTCCGATATGATTCAGACCGAACAGCAGTTTTTAAATATTCTTCCCGATAAGAAGTTTTTAAAAACGATGTATGTAAAACTCTGTAATTATTTTCAGATTGCTTATGGCGAAGGTTTAGACGAATCATTTTCGTTTAAAATGAATCATTTTTGTAATAAATACGACTTCCCTACTGTAAAAACTTATAATGCTTTACAGTTTCTGAACCAGCAGGGAATTATTACGATGTCTCAGGAATTCTCAGAAAAAATTAATATTCAGTTTTTGATTGAGTCCAAAGAAGTGATTCGCTACATGAGTTTAAATCCAAATGACGAAGAAATCATTCTGGCTATTCTAAGAACTTATCCTGGCGTTTATGAAGTTAAATCCAATTTAAATCTCGGTTTAATTGCCAAAAAATCTAATCATTCTGAAGAACAAGTTATCGCTCTTTTAGAAAAATTAAAAGAAAAAGAAATCATTGAATATAAATCTAAAAACAACGACGCTACTATTTTATTTAATGAAGTCCGAGAAGACGATCATACCATAAACAGGGTTTCGAAGTATTTAGAAAAACAAAATCTAGTTAAAAAAGAACAGCTTTTATCTGTCCTTCATTATATAAAAGACAATAAAACCTGCAAAAACAGATTGGTTCTGGATTATTTTGGAGAAGAAACCAACGAAAACTGTGGCATTTGCTCTTATTGCATTACCCAAAAAGGAAAAATTACTGAAGCCGATTCCATTGCTGACAAGATTTTATCTTTACTAAAAACAACTTCTTTAAGTTCAAGAGAAATTGAAAACCAGATCAACATGGATACCAAAGACATTGTTTCGGTTCTTCAAGAATTACTCGAAAACAATCATATTATCATACAAGCGAATAATAAATACACTTTAAAATCATAATGAAGAAATTGAAAATTATATTTATGGGAACACCAGAATTTGCTGTAGGCATTCTGGATACCATTATCAAAAACAACTACGAAGTTGTCGGCGTAATTACTGCTGCAGACAAACCAGCAGGTCGCGGACAAAAAATAAAATATTCGGCAGTTAAAGAATATGCACTTGCCAACAATCTTAATTTATTACAACCTACGAATTTAAAAGACGAGAATTTCCTTGCCGAACTAAAAGCTTTAAATGCCAATTTACAAATCGTAGTCGCTTTTAGAATGTTACCAAAAGTAGTTTGGGAAATGCCAGAATTAGGAACTTTTAATCTTCACGCTTCTTTATTACCCAATTATCGTGGTGCTGCACCAATTAACTGGGCAATCATTAACGGAGAAACTAAAACCGGCGTTACGACTTTCTTTATTGACGACAAAATTGATACTGGAGCTATGATTTTGAATTCTGAAATTGCTATCGAACCAGAAGAAACTGCGGGACAATTACACGATCGATTAATGAATTTAGGAAGCACAACGGTAATTGACACCTTAAAAGTGATTGAAAACGGAAATGTTACAACAACAATTCAGGAAGATAATGACGATATTAAAACAGCCTATAAATTAAACAAAGAAAACTGCAAAATTGACTGGACAAAATCGGGCGCAGAAATCAACAATCTGATTCGAGGTTTGAGTCCATATCCTGCATCTTGGTGTTTTTTGAAAGATCAAGCAGAAGAATTGAACATCAAAATATATGAGTCAAAACTAATTTTAGAGCAACATTCTTATGAGGTCGGAAAACTCATTAGTAATAAAAAAGAAATCAAGATTGCAATAAAAGATGGTTTTATTCAGTTATTAAGTCTACAATTTCCAGGAAAAAAGAGAATGCTTGCCTCAGAATTATTAAATGGAGTAAGTTTTTCAGACGCTGCAAAAGTCTATTAACATCAGTAAAACAGGGGTTTGTACCTAATTTTCATCGATGAACAACATTCTTTATGAACAAAAAAAGCAAGTTATCAACAATTTTTGCTAAAATTAAAGAAAAGACTTGCACGCAACGGATTTCCTACTAAATTTGTGTATTAACAATTTTTTTTAACCAACAATTAATAACTAATTATTATGAACAAATCAGAATTAATCGATGCTATCGCTGCTGATGCAGGAATTACAAAAGCTGCGGCGAAATTAGCTTTAGAGTCTTTTTTAGGTAATGTAGGAACAACTTTGAAAAAAGGAGGAAGAGTTTCATTAGTAGGTTTCGGATCTTGGTCAGTATCTTCAAGAGCTGCTAGAGATGGTAGAAACCCTCAAACAGGAAAAACTATCAAAATCGCGGCTAAAAACGTAGTAAAATTCAAAGCTGGTGCTGAATTAGAAGGTGCAGTGAACTAAGTAAGAAAGTTCTCTAAACTTATAATATAATTAAAACCTTCCTTATGGAAGGTTTTTTTATGCGGTTTAACGATTTTTTTTGTGATTTTAATTTTTTTATGATTAAATTTAATAAAAATTGTAACCGTATGATTTCAGAAAAATTAAAAAAAGGACACCTGCTTATTGCCGAGCCTTCAATAATTGGAGATTTATCTTTTAACAGATCGGTAATTTTATTAGCAGACCATAACAAAGAAGGATCAATAGGTTTTATAATCAACAAGCCATTAAAATATACTATTAATGACTTAATACCAGAAATTGATGCTAATTTCAAAATATACAACGGAGGCCCTGTAGAACAAGACAACCTTTATTTTATTCACAATATTCCTGAGTTAATCCCAAATAGTGTTGAGATTTCGAACGGAATTTATTGGGGAGGTGATTTTGAGTCGACCAAAGATTTAATTAATAGCGGTGCTATCAGCAAGAATAACATTCGCTTTTTCTTAGGTTATACCGGTTGGGACGAAAATCAGCTTGAAAATGAAATGCAGGGAAACTCTTGGATTATTGCTGATAATAATTATAAAAATAAAATTATCGGAAAATCTACCACTCATTTTTGGAAAGAGCAGATTATAGAACTCGGAGGCGACTATCTTATTTGGTCTAATGCACCAGAAAATCCATATCTGAATTAATTTTCAGAAATGGATTCATTTAGTTTTTGCACTAATAAATGCGCCAGATTTATCTTAAACTCCTTTTTTCGATATTTAGTTATCGGCTGTATTCCTGTGATTACATTGGTTAGAAATAATTCGTCTGCTTTTTGAAGATCAAATGGCGAAATTATTTCTTCTAAAACTTCTATGCCTTCTACTTTCTTAGCCAAAGCTAAAATTTGTTTACGCATTACACCGTTTAAAGCTCCCTCTGAAATTGGAGGCGTAATTAGTTTGTTTCCAGAAACCATAAAAATATTTCCCTGAAGCGCCTCTACTACATTTTTGCTGTCATTCAACAAAATACAGTTTGCAAGGTCGTTTTCGTGCGCATAAATACTTCCTGTTATATTAATCATCTTATTAGTTGTTTTAAGAGATGATAACAGCTGTTTAGTCACATAAAAGTCTTTGTATAAATCTACTTCATATTCTTTTGTACTTACCGAATAAGAAGTATTTCCAAGAACGATAGCATTAATTAAAAACGAAATTTCGTTGCTTTTTGGAAGGTACAAACCACCATCTTTTCTAAAAACAGTGATTCTCGCTCTTGCTGAAGAAGTAATATTTAGTTCTTTAACCAGATTAAGAATTTGCTCTTCAAAATATTCCATTGTAAAATTCATCGGAATCATCATTCGAACAACACGCATGGAAGCCATTAATCTAAAGTAATGATCCTCAAGAAACAAGATTTTTCCGTTGATAATTTTTACTGTTTCAAATATCCCATCACCGTATAAAAAGGCACGATTTTGAGTTAATATATTCTCTTCCTGTCCGATGTTTCCGTTAAAATTAATCATAAAAAAACCCTGAATTTTGTTCAGGGCAAATATAAGGTATAAAATAGACTTTTACTAAACAGATCCAATAAGATGTTTCAGATCTGAGATCTGATTCTCCCACAATTGTTTAGCCTCGCCAATTTCTTCTCTATCGGCAAAATCAACTACCATAAGCGATACGTCTTTAGTTAATTCATCCACTAAAATATGGAGTTCAAAAAAGTAGTCAGTGTCTTTACTGCTTTCATCCACCCATTTAAACTTTACTTTTTCACCAGATTTTTTAGACGCTAAACGTGCTTTTTCTTGTGAATCATTCCAGATGAAAGTAAAAAATTCACCTCTTGAGTTAACGTTGTCAGCAAACCATTCTTGTAAACCTGACGGCGTTGATATATATTGATACAATAATTGTGGCGAAGAATTGATCGGAAACTCGATTTCGTAACGTATTTTTGAATCCATGTGCTACTTTTAATTTTTTCGAAATATAAGAATATATGTCCAAAAACAATGCGTTTTTAAAAATATTTTTTTTTCTTTCTTTTTTGCTTGTATGCTTTAATATTATTTCTATCTTTGCACCCGCAATCAGGAATTCATGATAGCAGTCCAGGCGAGGTAGCTCAGTTGGTTAGAGCGCAGGATTCATAACCCTGAGGTCACGGGTTCAACTCCCGTCCTCGCTACTTAGGTAAGAGACACCACTTTTTTAAGTGGTGTTTTTTTTATTTAAAAATCTTCGTAATTTGTAGTAGATTTGTGTTTTATTTTTCAATAAACAAACTACTAAAACAGCTTTTTTCGAACTAAGTAATTTATAACCAAATGGATATAGTTAAATTTAAAATCACATCAAAAACGATAAAAGTCGAAGTACGCAATTCGAACAATTATGTTTTTAATTTTAATACTGCTTTAGAAATCGATAAAGCAGACAAAGATGTTTTATTAAAACTATACAATGCCTTAGATCTTCTTTTTAAGAAAGAAGCCACAATTGAAAACAAAAATTATATTTCGCCAAACCAAACCAATATTTTAGATCAGATTTCTGCTGCTGATTTAGAAAAGGAGGATAATAATTAAATTTATAAGAAAAGACTACTTTTTATAAATTAAAGTCATTTTTCGTTAATTCTTCAACCAATATCAAAATGGATAATAAAACCATTTCCAAAAGAATCATTGAGCTGAAAAATACCGATCTCGAGCTGAGAGCTAAACTTATTGAAAGTAAAAAGCTTTCTGAAGGATATAACGAAGAAATGGAAAAACTGCATCTTCAAAACGCAGCAATTTTAGAAGAAATAATAAATTCAATCGGTTATCCAACTATCGACAAAGTAGGTAAAGAAGCAAGTGAAGCCGCTTGGTTGATCATTCAGCATTCAATCGCACTGCCTCATTTTATGAAAAAATGTGCTGATCAATTACAAAATGCGGTTGATCAAAAGAAAGCTGATCCTATCAATTTAGCCTATTTAAATGACAGAATAGCGGTTCTCGAAGAAAAACCTCAACTTTACGGAACTCAATTTGATTGGGACGAAAATGGAGATTTAAGTCCGAATTTGTTTGATGACTTACAAATGGTAAACCAAAGAAGAAAATCTGTTGGACTCAACTCTTTAGAAGAACAAACAGAAATTATTCGCAAACAAGTAAAACAAGAAAATCAATTACCACCAGAAGATTTCGAAAAACGAAAACAAGAAGTTCTGGACTGGAGAAGAAAAACAGGCTGGATAAAATAACTTCAAATTCAACAGTAGTTCTGAATCAATCCTTCATTCAATAAAAAACTTAACGGTAATTTTTACAGATACAATAAAAACACTACTTTTAATCTGTATCCGTAAAAAAAGTATTTTCTGTATCTGTACCCAAATCTTTAATAGCAATAATTTTGCTAAAAAAAGATATGAAATCTAAAGCATTACTACAGGAAAAACTAACATTTAGAGAAGTGTATATATTTGATATGGAAATTTTACAAAACATTTTCAGTCAAAACAAGTCTGTAAAAGCCGAAGATCAAATGCTTTTTGGTATTCCTTTTTTACTCGTTGAAAAAGAAAACAAAATCAATTCGTTTGCCACTTTATTACTGAATTCGAATAACGAAATCGTACATCAAATTTACGATGACGGAAGTTTAACCGATAAAGACAAAACACTATTTGAGGAGTATATTTCAAATTTTCTAAAGAAAAAAAGAAGTGCGAATTTCAAAAATCCTCAACAGCTCAAACACAGTATGGATTATTTTATGCATTCTTTAAACTTTTAAACCATTAGCAAAAAGCGTCAATGAAAAATCGCGAAACATTATATTTAAAAATTGCCAAAATAATAGAAGATCAAATTCATAATGAGATTCTGGTGCTCGGCAGCAAACTGCCTTCTGTACGAAGTGCGCAAAAATTATATAATGTTAGTTTAAACACAATCAAACAAGCTTATTTAGAATTAGAAAGCCGTTCGTTGATAGAATCTCGTCCAAAAACGGGATATTATGTTAGTAAAAGTTCACAGCGCACAACAGCGCTTCCAACAATTGCCAGCATTGACAATCACGAAACCGAAAATACTCCTGAAGAACTTATCGATAAAGTTTTCAGCACCATCAACAGATCAGATGTGACCCAATTTGCATTGGGATTACCTGGAAAGAATTTCCTTCCAGTGGCCAAACTCAACAAAGGCATTATCAATGCGGTTCGCAATAGAGACGATGCAGGTACAGCTTACGAACCCGTTCAGGGATCTGAAGAACTTAGACGCGCGATTGCAAAATGGGCGCTTGTCATGGAAGGCAAAATTACCGAAGATGATCTTGTCATTACTTCTGGCGCCATGCATGCCATGTACAATGCACTTATGGCCGTAACCTCTCCAGGAGACAGTGTTGCTGTAGAAAGTCCCGCGTATTTTGGAATACTTCAGGCGATTAAGGTATTAGGTTTAAAAGCAGTAGAAATTCCGACTCATCCTTTATACGGTTTAGATCTTGATGCTTTAAAAAAAGTACTTCCTGAAATAAAAGCTTGTTGTTTCATCACCAATTTCAATAATCCGATGGGATTTCAAATGCCCGATGAGAACAAAAAAGAATTGGTAAAACTGATTACAGAATACAATGTTCCGTTAATTGAAGATGATCTTTATGGCAATCTTTATTTTGGTTCAGAACGTCCTAAACCTTGTAAGTTTTACGATGAGGCTGGTTTAGTTTTATGGATTGGATCGGTCTCTAAAACGCTCGCACCAGGATATCGGGTTGGATGGATTGCACCAGGAAAATTTAAAGATAAAATCATACGTCAAAAGTTGGTTCAAACGGTTTGCAATTCTTCTTTATATTCAGATGTTATTGCAGATTTCTTAGAGCACGGTCGCTACGATCATCACTTGAGAACATTTAGAAATAAACTTTATGCTAATTATCTCCAGATTAATCGAGCTGTAGAATCTTATTTTCCGGATAACACTAAAATAGCACAGCCAAAAGGCGGCTTTATGTTATGGTTGGAATTAGACGAAAGAATTTCAACAACAGAATTGTATAACACTGCCCTAGCCCAAAAAATCAATTTTGCTCCTGGAAGAATCTTTTCTCAGTACAATCAATATCATAATTGTATGAGATTAACTTATGCTTTAGAATGGAATGACCGTGTAGATTCTGATTTGGAAAAATTAGGCAGAATAATAAAAAACAGTATTTATTAAAAACATGAAAAATAACGAGCAAGTAACGATAGTAACTTATAATCCGAAATATCAAAAAAGTTTTAAGGATTTAAATATAGAATGGATTTCAAATTATTTTGAAGTTGAATCGAACGATGTAAAAGCGCTGGATCATGCCGAAGAATATATTATAAATAAATGTGGAGAGATTTTTTCTGCCATTTTAAATGATGAAGTGCTAGGTGTTTGTGCCTTAATCAAAAGTGACGGAAAAGAATTTGATTACGAATTAGCAAAAATGGCTGTAAGTCCGAAAGCACAAGGAAAAGGTGTTGGTTTATTATTGGCTGAATCGGCAATAAAATGGGCTTCAGAAAAAGGAGCTTCTAAAATTTACTTGGAAAGCAACACCAAACTACAACCAGCGATTAAATTGTATGAAAAACTAGGTTTTAAAGAAGTTACAGGTCTTTCTTCAACTTACAATAGGGTAAATATTCAGATGATGCTTACGCTGAATTCTTAAATTTAGAAACTGGACTATTTCACTAAAAGAAAAAGTGGACTATCAAAAGCGTTCTTTATCCGCGTAAATTTGCGATGCTATTTTAGATCAGATGAACATACACTTTATACAACACGAAACCTACGAAGCTCCGGGCGCATATCTAAACTGGGCTGAAAACAGAAATTACAAAATATCTTTTTCTAAAGTTTACGAAAACAATCCTCTTCCTGATTCTGTTGACTTTATAGACATGCTTATTGTAATGGGCGGACCTCAAAGTCCAAACACAACGCTTGAAGAATGTTCGCATTTTGATGCCAAAGCAGAAATTACTTTAATTCAGAAATGTATTGCTAATGGAAAAGCAGTTGTTGGCGCTTGTCTAGGTTCACAATTAATCGGACAAGCTTTAGGAGCAAACTTTGGTCATAGTCCAGAAAAAGAAATTGGAGTTTTCCCGATAACTTTAACGGAAGATGGAATAAAAGATAAAAAAATAAGTCATTTTGGATCAATTTTAAATGTGGGTCATTGGCACAACGATATGCCAGGTTTAACTAAAGAAAGTAAAGTTCTAGCTTTTAGTGAAGGTTGTCCGATTCAGATTGTTTCCTATTCTGATTTTGTTTATGGTTTTCAGTGCCACATGGAATTAACAACAGAAGTGGTTTCTCTTTTAATTGAAAGCGAAACAGATTTATTGGCAGAAAGTAAAAAATACAAATTCGTTCAAAACCCTGAAGAAATTCTTTCTTATGATTATAATGAAATGAATGAAAAGCTTTTTCAATTTCTTGACAAACTTGTTTTGGCTTATACCTCATCAAAATAAAAAGAAAACCCTTAGATTTCTGTCTAAGGGTTTTGATTTATTTAAAGATATTTCGAATTACTTTTCCTATCTCAACAAAATCGTCGTGACTGCTAACGGCTCTTTTTTCTGTTGTATTTTTTTCCGTTTTTGAAAAAGGATAAATCAGCATGTAATTATTATTAATTACTTTTTTATTAAGCAAATCAGGCACATCGCGCATTTGCTGAAAGTAAGAATACATTCCTTTATCGGCCATCATAATGATCAAACCTTCATCTTCTCCCAAATTGAAGGCAGTTTCCTGTGCCTGGTTCCAAGAATCAAGTATATTGAATGTGGCTTCTATAGCTGCTTTTTTTACAATTCTTTTTAAAAGCAACATGGTTTTCTCTTTTCCGTAAAAGTTCATTTTTGCACCAGAATTTCGCCCAATATTCCAAATTCGAAGCATTGAATGAAAAAAAC
Source organism: Flavobacterium sp. (assembly GCF_036405015.1). GTDB lineage: Bacteria > Bacteroidota > Bacteroidia > Flavobacteriales > Flavobacteriaceae > Flavobacterium. The sequence continues at coordinate 43,191 of NZ_DASWYK010000160.1, forward strand.
CAGCATCTTTTTCAGCATTTTCAGGAATCAAAACTATATAATTTTTTATAGTAGAAACAGGCTGAACGGCATGATAAATCATCAGATTTATATTTTTATTTTTGAGATAGCCGTTGTATAAATTATAAACAAAAGAAGCAGAGAATCCTTTTCCGCCTTCTAATCCTACAATTAAATCTGTTATTTCTTTTTCCTTAATTACATTACTAATTCCGCTTGCTGTATCATTATCATGACGCGTAATCGGATTGAGTTTAACATCGGCTGCAGAAGCCGCTTTAACCGCCAATCCCAGAATCTTTTCTGCATTTTTTACAGACGATTCATTTTCTTCCTCATTAATTACATTGACAGCAAAAACGCGGTCTTTATTCGTAGATGTTTTTACAATAAGTCCGAGATTCACCATTTTTTCTACCGTCTCTTCGTGATTGAGTGCCAGAAGAATATTCTCTTTTTCTTCGCTTTTACCCGACACTTTATCATCTTTATCTGAGTCTGCAATTCGCTGAGCGCTGGCCATTGAAACAAAAGAAGAAACAGTACAAGAAATTAATATCAAAAGAATACTTCCGTTAAGGACATGATCGTTTAAAAGTCTTATGGGTTCGCCAGCATCATTTTCTCCAATAATAATGTTATAACCTACCATAACAGAGGCCAATGTTGCAGCTGCAGATGCGGCGCTCATACCAAAAATCAATTGTCCCTCGTCATTTGTAAGTTTATAGGTTTTCTTGGTCAGCATGGCGGCAAAATATTTACCTCCAATAGAAGCTACAAGCATAATTGCGGCTACCCATAATGTTTCCCAACTTTGTATAAAAGCAGTAAAATCAATAAGCATTCCGACACTTATTAGAAAAAAGGGAATAAAAATAGCATTTCCAACAAATTCTACTCTATTCATTAAAGACGAAGTATGCGGAATTAATCTGTTTAAAGCAAGACCTGCAAAAAAGGCACCAATGATAGATTCGATTCCGGCAAGTTCTGCCAAAAGAGCCGCCAAATAAATCATCACAATTACAAAAAGATACTGAGAGATTTTATCCTCGACATTTTTGAAAAACCATCGCGCAATAATTGGAAAAACCAATAAAACAATGAGGGTAAAAAGTACCATTGAAACAGTTAGTTGTACCCAAAAAGCAGTACCAACTTCTCCTTGAGACATTCCGACCACTACAGCTAAAACAAGAAGCGATAGAACATCGGTAATCATGGTTCCTCCTACGGTTATGTTTACCGAAAGGTTTTTAGCAATTCCTAATGCGCTTACCATTGGATACACAATTAAAGTATGCGACGAAAACAAACTAGCAAAAAGTACCGAAGTCAGAAAGGAAAAACCTAATACATAATATCCTCCAACAAGACCAAGAATAAAAGGAACAGCAAAAGTATATAGAGAAAACACGATACTTTTCCATTTATTTTTCTTGAAATCGGCCATATCGATTTCCAGTCCAGCTAAAAACATAATATATAAAAGTCCTGTAGTTCCCGTAACCACTACGCTGCTATCTCTAGAAAGCACGCCAAAACCATTTGGGCCAATAACGGCGCCAGCAATAATAAGACCCAGCAAATGCGGAACTTTAATCTTATTTAATAAAAGCGGAATGCATAATATTATAATAAGTTCGATAAGAAATTTTAAAAGCGGATCTTCAATAGGAAGACTAATATGATGTATACTTAAAAACATAAATTATTTTTTTGATGGCGTAAGT
>NZ_DASWYK010000161.1:0-45612 GCF_036405015.1 Flavobacterium sp.
ATTTGATTTCAAAAAACCTATTGTCTCATTTCCAGATTCTATTTCTATTCGAAATGTAAAGATGGTCCCAGGACGTATTGGTTCGGTTGGAGGAGAAGTGCTTAAGCGTTTTACTTTGGTATTGAATTATAAAGAAAAGGAACTTTATTTAAAGAAAAACAGTCGATTTTCGGAGCCTTTTACCTATAATAAAAGTGGTATTACGATTCAGCATAATGGATTGCAGTGGGTTCAGGAAACGGTGCATTTAGAGACTGTTCGGGTGGCTTCAACTATTGACGAAATTCAGGAAAGAGAAAAAAACAACAATAATTTTAAGTATAAATTCGCCCTTAAGCCTGTTTACGAAATTGTGAATGTGCGTAAAAACTCGGCAGCCGAAAAATGTGGTTTACGTAAAGGAGATATTATTGTAAGCATAAATAGGATTCAACCTTATAAATACAGTTTGCAACAGATTAATAATCTTCTAAAATCTGAAGAAGATATCTGGATAAATCTAGAGGTTGAACGCAATAGTGTAGTGTTGAAATTTAGATTTAAACTGGAAGATGAACTTTAAAATTATTGAAAAAGAAGATCTATTTCCTAGCAATGAATAATAAGATTTTATAATTGTAATTTTTAAACGGATTTTAGTTTTGTGAAAAAACGGTTGTTAAAATTAGTTTTGTACATAGATATTTTATTATGTTTAACAAAAATTTAATCCATGGTAAAAAACTACATTAATTTCTTACAATTTGTAACGATTTTTATTTTTTTAACCTTCTTTTCTGCAAAACTTAGTGCCCAATGCGCTGGAATCGATTCACAAAAAATAATTTGTGATATTGAAAATCCAGTGAATCAATCATTATCTTTATTTTCGTTGTTGGGCGGATCTCCAGTTCCGGGCGGGACTTGGTCAGCTAATAATACCTCACGAGGGCTTGATCCTGTTACAGGAATTTTAAATGCCCAGTTTATCAGTCAGGCAGGAACATATAAGTATACTTATACTGCTCCCGCTACTGCAGGATGTGTAAATAATACTGCTGTTGTGACACTTGTAATTGGTCCTTATGCAGGAGTCGGGTCACAGGCTACAATCTGTAGTGATGAAGGCAGATATAATCTTTTTAATGCTTTTGATAGCAAGATAATGGGGCCACATTCTAACGGTATATGGACAACTGTTGATGGTCAAGTGGTACAATCTCCGATCTTTGTAGGTGATATTAACGAAAAAACAACATACGAACTTATATATACTGTACCAGGAATGCCAGAGTGCCCTTCTGCAAAACTCTCATCTACCGTATTTGTTACCGTTTTAAGAGCTCCAAGAACAGGAACTTCAACAAATTTAACTTTATGTGGTACTACAGATTTGGCCGGATATACCAATTATGATTTAAACGAATTACTAGCTGGTCAAGACAAGGGAGGAACTTGGACAGGTCTTGGTATAACTTCAGAAACAGATCACAATGTAAATCTTCAGGAAATTTTTGATACTTACGGTGCTTTCGATTATACCTATCAGTATACTGTTTTAGCAGTGCCTGATAATAAGGTTTGTCCTAATAAGACTATTTCAGTAGTTATTACCTTAGAAAAAAGACTAGATTTTACAGGTTCAAAAATTGTAGTAGAAAAAGATATCTGTGAATCTGAGATTGCAACGGCATCCTACATTGCAAGAATTAATCAAGGACCAGATTCTATTCCGAATGGACAATATAATGTTTCATTTACTGTAGCCGGACCATCTTCGGCATCAGAAACAGTAACAGCAAATTTTGCAAATGGAGTTCTAAGCTTTCCAATTCGTTCAGCGTATTTTAGACAAGTTGGGAAATATACAATTACCGTTGGAAGAATTGTGTCTACTACAAGTAAAAGATCTTGTATAGATATTTTTAGCCCATTTTCAACAGAGTTGAATATTTATCCTTTGCCACGTTTAGACGGAGCGGTCCTTACGGCTAATCCGACATGTCAAAACGATACAGCATCGGTTTTGGTAACAGCACCTCAATTATCCGATGGTGATTATCGTATTACTTATAATCTTTATGGCGATAATTTGGCAACAGCACAAACAGCTGTTTTACATGTAGAAGAAGGAAAAGGTAATTTTGAAATTCCAGGAAATTTAAATGTAAAAAGCGGATTAACAGTAATTAATATTATAAATATTGTCAATATTACATATCCTACTCCACAATGTAGTAATACCGCAAATGTAATAGGAAATTTAATTATTAATCCTCTGCCTAATGTAGCAGCGGTAAAAATAGCAGTGAATGATAATTGTTTAAACCAACAGTTTACTGCAAATGTTTCAGGATTAACAGATCTTAATGATGTAACGCTTTCTTATAGCCTTTCAGGTAGTAATTCCTCAGCACTAGAATCTGTTAGTTTGAGAGTGGTAAACGGAAATGCCAGTTTTCCTATTCCTTTGACTTTATTAGCAAATTCTGGCGCAACAACAATTACAGGAATTACCGTTACAAATAATGCTACAGGTTGTCAAAATGCATTGCAAAATGTTTTTGATGATTTTTTAGTCAATCCAATTCCAGTAGCTCCAACTGTAAATCCTCAGTCATTTTGTAAAGTAGAAGAAGCCACCGTTGCTAATTTAGTTCCAAACGGAAGTCAGTATAAATGGTATAGTTCAGAAACAGCTACCACACCATTAGCAGTTACTGCGCTTCTGCAATCAGGTAATTATTATGTAAGAGAAACTTCTGCGGCAGGTTGTACTTCAGAAGCTTCGTTGGTTGTTGTTACTATAAACGATTCGCCTGCTCCGGTATTAAGCTCAGACGGACAAAATTTTTGTGGATTAAAGAATCCGACTATTGCAGATTTATCAAATAATACGAATATACCTTCGACCGTGGTTTGGTATGATGCTCCAAACAATGGAAATTTACTATCGGCGACAACTCCTTTGATTGAAAGAGGTTCTTATTACGGTTTTAATTTACCCAATACAGATTGTTTTTCATCAGATTATTTAGAAGTCACTGTAACCTTAACAGCATGCGATAATGTACCGAATGACTTTTTTGTTCCCGATGGTTTTTCTCCAAACGGAGATGGCGTTAACGATTCATTCGTAATAAAAGATATTGAGTTTTTATATCCAAATTATACAATTGAAATTTATAACAGATACGGAAATGGGATGTATAAAGGAGATAAAAATAAACCCGCCTGGGATGGTAAGAACTACGAACAGAGTGGTGTTGCTGGCGGAATAGCGCCCAACGGAGTTTATTTTTATGTGCTTCACTTTAATAAAGACAATAAAGCACCAAAACAAGGTCGTCTTTATTTAAATCGCTAAATCTCTTTTATATTTTTAATATAATTTTCAAATGAAAAAAATACTACTCTTTATAAATTTCCTTTTCTATTTATCAGTTGCTGCACAGCAAGATCCAGAGTATACACATTATATGTATAATATGAGTGTTGTCAATCCGGCGTATGCAACTGGAGTGCCCGCCATGATGAATTTTGGAGGATTGTACAGAACGCAGTGGGTTGGAGCTTATGGCGCACCTAAAACCTTTACATTTTTTGGACACAGTGCCATTACAGATAAAATTGAAGCAGGAATTTCATTCATATCAGACGATATTGGGGACGGTGCTAAAAAAGAAAACAATGTCTACGCCGATTTTGCTTATGTTTTAAAATTAAGCGGAAAGAATAAACTATCGCTTGGTTTAAAAGCCGGATTTTCGTCTATGCAAAGCAATTTTAATGGTTTTCGTTTTACAGATTCTCAAACCGATGTTGCCTTTGCAGAAAATATAAATGCTACAAAACCAAATATTGGAGTTGGAGCTTATTACTTTAGAGATAATCTTTATGTTGGATTGTCGGTTCCTAATTTGTTGAAATCGAAATATATTCAGGAAAAAGCTGGAATTAATGCTTTTGGTTCTGAAGAAATACATACGTTTTTAACGGCTGGTTATGTTTTTCAGCTGAATGATATGTTGAAATTAAAACCTGCCTTTATGTCCAAATTTGTTAAAGGAGCTCCGATAACTTTAGACGTAACAGCCAATGTTTTGTATAACGAAAAGTTTGAATTTGGTGCAGCTTATAGAATCGACGATTCGGTAAGTGCATTATTTAATATCAATGTCACGCCAACACTAAGAGTTGGATATGCATATGATTATACACTAACGAATTTTGGGCAGTTTAATTCGGGGACACACGAAATTATGCTGTTGTTCGATTTAGATTTATTAGGGAAAGGGTTTGATAAATCACCAAGATTCTTTTAAAATGAAAAATATGAAAAAACTACTCGTTATTGTATTCGTATTTTCAATACAGTTTATAAGTGCCCAAGATCAGGAATTGATAAGAGCAAAGAAATTTTTTGACAGAACATATTATAGTGAAGCTATTATTTTATATCAAAAATTAGCTGACGAAAGACCTTCTCAAGAAGTCATAAAGAATTTAGCCGATTCATATTATTATACCAACGATTTAGTAAAAGCACAACGCTATTACCGTCTTTTGGTGAAAAACTACAGTAATAATCTGGATAGAGAATACTATTTTAGATATGCTCAAACTTTAAAAGCGACTAATAGTTATGAGGATGCGAATACTATTTTGAAAGAATATTATTCAAAATCATCAAATCCAGAAGATCTTGCTGCCTTTGAAAAGGATTTTAAAACCCTAGAGAATGTTAGTGCGATAGGAAAGCGTTTTGAGATTAAAAATCTAGCTATAAATACTCCAAATTCAGAATTTGGAGCGGTGAAGTATAACGATAAGTTGGTTTTTGCTGGAGTTAAATTAAAACCAAGTTTATTCGATAAAAAATATAAATGGGATAATGAGACCTATTTAAATTTAGTAGCAATTCCATTGAAGAATATAAATTCAGCAGATTCTGTTGTTCATTATTTTGCTAAAGAATTAAAGACAGGAATGCACGAATCGAATGCTGTTTTTACAAAAGATGGCAAAACGATTTATTTTACTCGAAATAATTCTAAAAATAAAAGAAAAAAGAAAGACGATAAGAAAATCTCCAATCTTCAGATTTTTAAAGCCGAATTAGTAAATGGAAAATGGACGAACATAACTTCACTTCCTTTTAATAGTCCAAATTATTCAACAGAGCATCCGGCTTTAAGCGCTGACGAAAAAGTATTGTATTTTGCTTCTGATATGCCGGGTTCGTTAGGTTCTTTTGATATTTATTCGGTTAATATCAATAAAGGAGCCTTTGATACTCCTAAAAATCTAGGACCAGAAATTAATACCGATAAAAGAGAACAATTTCCTTTTATATCAGCAGATAATAAACTCTATTTTTCTTCTGATGGCCATCTAGGTTATGGTTCATTGGATGTTTTTGTTGCTGAAATAAATGGAAATGAATATTCAAAACCAGTAAACATTGGTTTGCCTTTAAATTCAAATTCAGATGATTTTGCTTTTAATATAGATTCAAATACCAAAGAAGGATTTTTTGCATCCAATAGAGAAGGAGGAAAGGGCGGAGACGATATTTATCAATTCAAAGAAATTAAAGATTTAATTGTAGAAGATTGTAAACAGTTTATTGCAGGTACAATTACAGATGTAGATACACAATTGACTTTGGAAAATGCTACAGTATTATTGCAAGACGCTGAAAATAAAACTTTAAATACGATCACAACTTCTATTGATGGAAAATTCAGCTTTACAGTTCCGTGTGAGGCTTCTTATAAAATTGCAGCTTTTAAAGAAAATTACACCAATGCGTCAAAAACACTGACTTTAGACAAAACAAGAGATAAAGTTAATGACGCTTCGTTGGCGTTAAGATCTTTAGAAGCAATTAAAAAAGAAGAAAAACAAATTGCTGAAAATAAGAGGAAGCAGGAAATTATTATCGAAGAAGAAAATAAGAAAAAAGCAGAGCTTGCCGCAATAGAATTAAAACAAAAAGAGAAAAAAGCAAAAGAAGCTGAAATTGCTGCTGCAGAGGTAAAAAAGCAAGAAAAGGTAAAAGAAATTCTGGCACAAGAAAAAGATGTTGTGAAAGACAAAGACCGCTTGTTAATTAAAACAGATCCGATTTACTTTGATTATAATATGTGGTATATCCGTAAAGAATCGAAAGTAGTTTTAGGAAGAGTTGTCGAATTAATGAAGAAATATCCTGGAATGGTAATCGAAATTGGTTCGCATACTGATTCACGAGGAAATGCTAAATTCAATGAAGATTTATCTCAAAAAAGAGCAAACTCAACAAGAGAGTTTATTATTCAATCTGGAATCGAAGCCAAAAGAATTACTGCAAAAGGTTATGGAGAATCGGTTCCGATTATAAAATGCAAAACGGATGATGCTTGTTCTGAGGAAGATCACGAATTAAACAGAAGATCTGAATTTGTAATTAAAAATTTATAAAGTTTGTTGCAAGAAGAACAACCTTTTTTCGTTAATTTTATAGTATATCAAAAAAATAGAAATAATTATGAGAAATCTAGCCTTGTCTTGTTTGCTTTTATCCGTAATCGGATTGCAAAGTTGTAAAAATGAAGAAAAACAAAAAGCTGTTGAAGCTGCTAAAGCAGAAGGCGAAGTAGTAGTAAGCACTGCTTGTTATAAAGCAATTTATGAAAAAGATACTATAGATTTAAAATTGAATACCTTAAAAAACGGAAAACTATCGGGAGATATGACTATGAAAGTAGCTCCTTCGACAGTTAGAACTGGTGAAGTTGCAGGAGAGTTTCACGGAGATACCTTATTTGTAGACTATACTTTTAAAGTGAATAAAGAAAATCAAACATTCAAAAACCCAATGGCATTGTTAAAACGTGACAATCAACTTATTTTAGGAAATGGAACGATGCAGACAACAATGGGCGTAACCTATTTAGTAAAAGACAAACCAATCGATTTTGAAAAGGTTAAATATAAATTTGACACAGTTGAATGCGCTGCTAAATAAAGATAAGACTGAGAATAAGATTTATCTGATTTATCTAAAACAAAAAAGCCGTTTCTAATTTAAGAAACGGCTTTTTTGTTTTTATTATTTTTAAAAACCTTACTGAACTTCTCCTTTTATTTTAAGAGCAACTCGTCCATCAGGATAGTTTACTGCATTGGTTTCAACAGTAATTGTTTTACGAATAGGTCCTGCGACCATATTATATTTTACATCGATTTTTCCTTTTTTGCCCGGCTGAATTGCTGCCGCTGGTTTGGTTACAATGATAGAACTTACTGTAGATTCTGCACCTGTAATTAATAAAGGAGCGTCTCCGGTGTTAGTAAATTCAAAGGAACGAAGTCCGTTGTCACCTTTAGAAATTTTTCCATAATCAATTGTATTGTCTGGGGCTGCAAATTCAATTTTTGGGCCATTTTGTGCAAAACCTATTGCGCTAAACAATAAGATTGCAATAAAAGAGGCTGCATTTTTCATATGAAATTAGTTTTTAATTGTAAGTAAATATACATTCTTTTAATTAACACACAAATTATTAATTCGCTTTTTATAGTCTACTTAATTATTTACTTTTGCTGTGAGTTATAATTACAAAAATTGAACCAATTTTTTGTTTAACTGTCTAATCGTTTATTTGTTTAATCTTTTTGATTGAATTGTAAATAATCTCATTGGACAAAAAAATCAATTAAAAGGTTTAAATTTCATAACGATTAAACAGTTAAACAAATAAACGATTAAACAACCCAAGTAAATGACAATTCCAGCACAATTTGACGCTAAGACGATTGAGAGTAAATGGTATGATTACTGGATGAAAAATAATTATTTTCATTCAGAACCAGATCATAGAACACCGTACACCATTGTAATTCCGCCGCCAAACGTCACTGGAGTCCTTCACATGGGACATATGTTGAACAATACGATTCAAGATGTTTTAATTCGTCGTGCGCGTCTTAAAGGATTCAACGCTTGTTGGGTTCCTGGAACAGATCACGCTTCTATTGCTACTGAAGCAAAAGTGGTAGCGAAATTAAAAGCAGAAGGAATCAATAAAAACGATTTGACCCGCGAAGAATTCCTAAAACACGCTTGGGAATGGACCGATAAATACGGCGGAACAATCTTGGAGCAACTTAAGAAATTAGGTGCTTCTTGCGATTGGGAACGTACTAAATTTACGATGGATCCAGATATGTCTGCATCTGTAATTCGTTCTTTTGTTGATTTATACAACAAAGGATTAATTTACAGAGGATACCGAATGGTAAATTGGGATCCAGAAGCTAAAACTACTTTATCTGACGAAGAAGTAATTTATGAAGAACAACAAGGAAAATTATTTTTCTTAAAATATAAAATCGAAGGCACTGAGGAATTTTTGACCATTGCCACAACTCGTCCAGAAACTATTTTTGGAGATACTGCAATCTGCATCAACCCGAATGATGAGCGTTTTACACATTTAAAAGGCAAAAAAGCAATCGTTCCAATTTGCGGAAGAGTAATTCCAATTATCGAAGACGAATATGTAGATGTAGAATTCGGAACAGGATGTTTGAAAGTTACGCCTGCGCACGATATGAACGATAAAACGTTGGGTGAAAAACACAACCTAGAAATCGTTGATATTTTTAATGAAGATGCAACTTTAAACAGCTTCGGATTAAATTATCAAGGAAAAGACCGTTTTGTAGTTCGTAAAGAGATTGAAAAAGAACTTGAAGAAATTGGCGCTTTAGCAAAAACAGAAATTCACTTAAATAAAGTAGGAACTTCTGAAAGAACAAAAGCGGTAATCGAACCAAGATTATCAGACCAATGGTTCTTGAAAATGGAAGAATTAGTAAAACCAGCAATTAAGTCGGTTTTAGAAACGGGAGATATTAAATTACATCCAAAACGTTTCGAAAATACTTATGCGCACTGGTTGAACAATATTCGCGATTGGAATATTTCTCGTCAATTATGGTGGGGACAACAAATTCCAGCGTATTATTACGGAGACGGAAAAGAAGATTTCGTAGTTGCTGAAAACATTGAAGATGCTTTAATTTTAGCAAAGGAAAGAACGAATAACCCAGAACTTATGACTTCTAACCTTAAGCAGGATGTTGATGCATTAGATACATGGTTTTCTTCTTGGTTATGGCCAATGTCTGTTTTTGGTGGAATAATGGATCCAGAAAGTCCAGATTTTAAATATTACTATCCAACAAATGATTTAGTAACTGGTCCGGATATTTTATTTTTCTGGGTGGCGAGAATGATCATTGCTGGTTACGAATATGCAGGAGACAAACCGTTTACAAATGTATATTTAACAGGTTTAGTTCGTGATAAACAAGGCCGTAAAATGGCTAAACAATTAGGAAACTCTCCTGATCCTTTAGACTTGATTGAGAAATTTAGTGCAGACGGAGTTCGTGTAGGATTGCTTTTAAGTGCTTCTGCAGGAAATGATATCATGTTTGACGAAGAATTATGCAGCCAAGGAAAAGCGTTTTCAAACAAAATTTGGAATGCCTTCAAATTGATTAAAGGTTGGGAAGTTTCAGAAACTATTCCACAACCAGAATCATCAAAAGTGGCAATCGAATGGTACGAGGCGAAATTACAGCAAACTTTAGTTGATATTGAAGATAATTTCGAGAAATACAGAATTTCAGATTCTCTTATGGCAATTTATAAATTGGTTTGGGATGATTTCTGTTCTTGGTTCTTAGAAATGATCAAACCAGCATATCAACAGCCAATTGACAGCGTAACTTTCGCGAAAGCGATCGAAATGTTAGAAAACAATTTGAAGTTATTGCATCCGTTCATGCCTTTCTTGACAGAGGAAATTTGGCAGTTAATTACTGAAAGAACTCCAGAAGAAGCTTTAATTGTTTCAACTTGGCCAGAAGTAAAACCATTTGACGCGAAATTAATTTCAGATTTTGAAAACTCAATTGAAGTAATTTCTGGAATCAGAACGATTCGTAAAGACAAAAATATTCCGTTTAAAGATGCAATAGAATTAAAAGGAATCAACAGTGAGAATGTTTCAACTTATTTCGATTCAATCATAACGAAACTAGGAAACGTTTCTGCTTTCGAATATGTTTCTGAAAAAGTGGATGGCGCATTGTCTTTCCGTGTAAAATCAAATGAATATTTTATTCCGATTACAGGAAACATCGACGTTGAAGCTGAAATCGCAAAACTAACAGAAGAATTGAATTACACTAAAGGATTCCTGAAATCTGTTGAAGCAAAACTTTCTAACGAGAAATTCGTAAACGGAGCTCCAGAGAAAGTTCTTAATTTAGAAAAACAAAAACAAGCCGATGCTTTAGCAAAAATTGCTACAATCGAGCAGAGCTTGGCTGGTTTGAAATAAGAAATCAAACTTAGTTTATATTACAAAACCCGACAAATTTTAAAAATTTGTCGGGTTTGTTGTTTTCTAACAATCTTGTCATTCAGAGGAACGAGGAATCTTCGTAAGTGGCTCCATGCAGAATGTCGCCAATCTTTGTAGAGCTACTCGTGGAGATTCCTCGTTCCTCGGAATGACAAGAATGGTGTATAAATATTAAATGATTTATTTTTTCTTCTTCAAAAACAAAAACAAAGGATAAGAAACCAGTGTAATTCCAACAATTACAGCAAAAGCAATAGGATCGCTATAAATAAAGCCTAATAATAATCCAATCGAAATAATAATTGCAATTATAGTAGTCAACGGATACCAAAACGAACGATAAGGTCTTATCAAATCAGGTTCTGATTTTCTTAGTTTTATAAGTGAATAATAAGCTAGTCCCCATACAATTATTGAGATAAAAGCAGCGAATGAAAATAATACTTCAAACGAGCCAATGCAAATTAAAAACAAGCTGAAAAAAGATGAAACTAATAGTGCAACAATAGGAGTTCCACCTTTATTTACTTGAGTTCCTTTTTTGATGAAAAATCCGTCACGGCTTAATCCGTAAAGAATTCTTGGCGGAATCATCATAAAAGCATTCAAAATACTGATTAAGGAAAAAATGGAAATTACGGTAACTATTATGGCTCCTTTTTGTCCAAAAAGAATCTTAGCAACATCGGCTGCTGCCAAATTTGATTTGGCTAACGTTTCAAGAGGTAAAACATGAAAGAAAGCCGCGTTGACCAAAATATAAATAGCTACAACAAGTAAAACGCCACTATATAAGGATTTCGGAATATTTTTACCAGGATCATCATTTTCTTCTGCGAAAAAACAAACGGCATTCCATCCATTATAAGTTCCGATAATAAGCTGTAATGATTTGAAAAAACCAAAAATTAAACCGATTTGAAAAACCGAACTGTCTGTTTTTATTGCAGGAACTTCAACTCCAGAATACATAAAACAAGCAACAACTAAAGCCACAAAGCAAATTACTTTTAAGAAACTGGTAATCTGCTGAATTACACTACCGTTTTTTACACCGCTCAAATGCAATAAAACAAAAGCAAGTAATAAAGAAATGGATAGTACAGTCGAATAATTGGCTAATTGAGGAAATAAAATAATAGTATATTCGCTGATTACAATGCAGTAAAAAGCGGGCGGAATGGCATTGACAATATAATCATACCAGCCCGATAAAAAACCAGCATATTCACCTAAAGCTCTTTTAATATAATTATACGATCCTCCGGCTTTTGGAAGCATTGTTGCCAACTCTGAATAGGAATTGGCGCCAAGTAAAACATACAAACCACCAAATAACCAACAGGCATGAATAAGCCAATAATTGTTAAGCATTTCGGCAATAGTTCCCGGAGTTCTTAAAATTCCAACTCCAATTGTTCCTCCAATGAGTACGGCAATATTGAAACTAAGTCCTAAAGTTTTTGTCAATTGGTTTTTGGTCGTGTTTGACATATATAAAATATAAAAGGCGATTTTAAGACAAAAGTACTTATATTAAAGATATTTTTTTACAAAATAAAAAACCTCACCTTTTTCAAGATGAGGTTTTAATATTCAAAAAAAAATAGAAAGAATACTAATTCAAAAGTCTTTAGAATTTATAACGCAAACTTGTCATAACCTGACGAGGAGCGATTGGGTTCACACTATAATTTTCGTGAACTGTATAGTTTAATTCATTTGTAATGTTTGATAATCGACATAAGATCGAGAATTTTCTCCATTCATAACCAAGAGAAGCATCTACAGTAACGTATCCTTCTAGTGGAATATCACGATCTCTGATAGTGATGGTATAAGCCGGATCTGGATTTGGATTGGTTGGAGTAGGAGTAACTGCTGTCCAAAGATAATCATCATTCCATCCTCCAGTACGATCGCCAATATAATTTCCGATAGCTCCAAAAGTTACTCCTTTAAAGAAACCGCTAGGTAATTTGTAGAAAAAACTCAAATTGGCAGTATTTCTTGGTGTTCTTGCTAAAACATCTCCAACAACAAGACTTCCGTTTGTTCCAGATGATTTTGATACTTTGGTTTCGTTAAAACTATAACCAGCCATAATGTTAAGGCCTTCAAGAGGGTAAGCAGTAATATCAATCTCAACTCCTTTTCCTTTTGTAGCTCCAACTAATTCTTTAAGCGAAGTGTTGGCATTTTGTGTAACACCGTCTGCTAAAAAAGGAGCAGTTTGTGCTAAATTGTTGTTTGTAATTTGATAAACGGTAACGTTTGTACTCAAAAGACCTCCCCAGAAATCTTTCTTTACACCCGCTTCATATTGATCTATAATAGACGGATCTAAAGGTTTTAAATCAACTGTTGTTCCAGTGTTTGGAGTAAAAGAGTTAGAATAACTTGCAAATAATGATAAATCTTTAGTAGGTTGTACAACTAATCCCGCTTTAGGAGAAAAAGCTTTATTTATTGTTTTTGCTCCGTCTACTGTTTCGGCATTTTCAAGAGAAGTTGTGATAACTCCTTGTTTTACTGTTTCTTTCGCTGTTGCAACATAACTTTCTTGCCATGACCAACGTAATCCTGCTAAAACTTTGATATGTTTTGTAACTGAAATCAAATCTTGAGCATAAGCACCAAAACGCTGTGTATTAGTAGTCGCTAATTGTGTTGCTCTTGTTGGGTATGGAATATCACGACTTTGTGTACTGTAATCATATGTATAAAGATTTATTGCAGTAGCTTCTGTAGTAATAGCAGTTGTACCATTTGGTGTTGCGTAAAAACCGTAAGTATAACTTGGAGCCATAGAATTCTCATAATCAGCACCAGTAAATATCTGATGTTTGATTTCTCCAGTATTGAAAGTTCCTTGTAAACTTAACTGATCACCGAAAATGTTTTCAGCAGCATCAGATTTTGTTAAACCGCGTTTCCAGTTTCCATTAGCATCAATTGTACTTAATTGTGCAGTAGAAGTTTGTGTTCTTCTATAATATTGATAAGAAGAATTGAAGTTTAATTTCCAGTTTTTATTGAAGTCATGATTAAATAACATCGAAGCGCTGGAAGATTTAGTATTTGCAGTTGACCAAAGTGCTCCGAAGAACTCGTTACGAGGTAAATCTAAAATTGTTTTTCCATAAATTCCAGTACCGAAATCAGGAGTCCAATCTGCGCTTAAATAATCTCCTTGTACTGTAATTTGCGTTTTATCTGATAGATGAAATAAAAACGAAGGATTAACATAAATACGTTCGTTTTTGACAAAATCCCTAAAGCTTTCAGAGTTTTCATAAGATCCTGTAAAACGGTATGCAATAGATTTGTTTAAAGGACCGTAAAAATCAATAGTAGGTTTGTAATAAGAATAACTTCCAATTTGCATAGATACTTCGCCACCTTGGGTGAATTTAGGTGTTTTGGTCACTAAATTCATAATTCCGCCAGGAGCAACATTTCCGTACAATAAAGCAGAACCTCCTTTTAAGAATTCTACTTTTTCTAAAGAAGAAACTTCGGGGATAGAACCTGCATTGTAGCGGAAACCATTTTTAAACATATTATTGGCGCTCATATCATAACCTCTCGAAAAGAAAGATTCTTGTGCGCCACCACGAGCAGATCCTACATAAACACCATTTAAGTTCTTTACTACTTCGCTCAATCTGATGGCTTGTTGCTGTTCTATAATTTCGCTTCCAACGATTTGAACACTTTGCGGTAAGTCCATTACTTTGATTCCAGAACGAGCCGCTTCAATTGGTTTTTTAGGTTTATTTGCTGTAATTAAAACTTCGTTCAGAATTTCTCCTTTTTTATTTTTTACAGTATCTCTAACTGAAGAGGTATTTTCATTACTTGAATAATCTTGACCATAAGAGGCAAAACTTAATAATCCTAATACTAATAGTAAATTATATTTCATTGGTATTTATTTAGATTCAATAAAAATTATTGGTTGCAAATATAAATACACATGTTCTTTAACACGAAATTATGAAGTGGTTTTCTTACTTAAACCTTGCTTATTCTTTTCTTAAGATTTGCTTAGGAATTTTCTAATGATATTTTAATTTTGTATTAATGTAGCTCTTAATTAAGCAAAAAAAAACCTTGCTTTCTGGCAAGGTTTTTTCAATTGAAATTAAAATCTAAGAATGAGTTTCTTATAAAATTATTTTACAACAATCTGGTATGTAGCCATTTTCCAGATTTCGTCGTATTTTTTTCCATTGTGTTCTCCAGCAGATTTGTCTGTGTGAGCATATTCTACCATATAATTTCCAGACCAGATTGGTGTAAAAGAAAATTCTCCTTTATCGTTAGTCCATAATTCTTTTTCCCATCCGTTTGGAGCAATTACTTTTATTTTTGCTTCTTTAGCAACAGCACCTTCATAAGAAGCAACTCCTGTAACTTTAGTATCTTTTTTTGCAACGTCTGCATTTTCTGAGAATACAGCAATTTTATTCGTGTTTGATGTAATATTGTTTCCTGTTGCTTTGTTTCCAACCACTACTGTTGCGCTTGAATTGTAATCTAATTTCATAGTTCCGTAAACATCTTTTACAGTATGTTGCATTACAATAGTATAAACGCCATCTTCAGTTGGAGTAAAGAAAGCTTGATATTTATTGTCTAATGCTTTAGAAGTAAGTTTAGTTTCTTTTTTTGAAGGAGAAATTACAACTAAAGTGAAATCTTTTAAATCAGAAAACCATTTGTCGGCTTTTGTAATATCATTATCAGAGAACTCTCCAAAGTAAACAGAGATTTCCTGAGCTTTTCCTTTTGTTCCTGTTGCTTTAGTTTCAATCCAAAGGGCGTGAGCAAAAATTTGTGGTGCAGCAAAAAGCATTAAAAATAAAAAAGTTAATGTTTTTAGAGTATTTGATTTCATAAGATCAAGTTTAAAAATTAGTTGAATGATATTTTTTACAAACATACAGCTTATTTAGAATAGTTAAAAATAAAAAAGTCTAAAAAACTCCAAATTAATTCACACTTCGTAAAGAATCTGTTTTGAATTTTTCCAAAGTATAATTTATTGTGGTGAATGGTATCACTATTTAGCTTTCTTTTTATTATTTCTTCCCCACCAAATCAGAAATCCTGTGATTGGCAAACTTGCACAAATCATACTGACAAAAAAAGCGAGTACTTTTCCTGGAAACCCAAGAATACTACCCACATGCAGGTCATAGTTTATAAAACGGAATTTGTCACCATTATTCTTGTCTTCATATTTTATTGTTCTAATTGGTTTAGCCGTATATCGATCAAAATCTACAGAGGTATCATCAAAGCGATTTTGATATCTGATGAAAGTATTAAAAGTCGCTAGAGAGTCATTTTCTTTTGGGGCAAATAAATAATAACTTTTTGCTTTTGGATGCAATTGTTTAAGTGAAGCGAAAACTTTATCGGTCGAATTGATTTTTGTGTATTGAGTAGTGTCAGAAACGATTTTTTCTCTTTCGTATGTTTTTCCTCCATTCAATAGCCATTGTACTCCTTTGTCATACGATTTAAATGCCCAGACTAAACCTGTTAAGGCAATTAGTAAAGCAAAAAATAGAGAATAAAAACCCATGATGTTATGTAAATCGTAGTTTTTACGCTTCCATTTTGTGGAGTCTTTCCACTTAAACCAAAAACGTTGTTTGGCTGCTTGTTTGTTTTTGGGCCACCAAAGTATGAGGCCTGTAATTAAAGAAATTATAAATATAATCGTTGCCGTTCCTGTAATGTAATCTCCAATTTTGCTGTTTAAACATAAGGTCTGATGCAACATTCGAACAAAGACAAAAAACTCAAAATTGACATTTTCTTGTTGTTTTACTTTTCCGCTGTAAGGATCTACATAGAGATAAGTACTTTGATATTGGTTCCAATACCAAAAGGCATCTGGATTTAATTCTTCAAAAAACCAAACAATAACAGTGCGGTTATCTTCATTAACAATTCGGCATCCGGAAATTGATTCTTTCTGGTTTTTGTTGGCTTTTTTTGCAATTTCTATGATTTGGCTAAGAGGCAGTTTTTTTTCTTTAACCTGATCAACTTGGTAATAATCGTGAACAATGGGGCGTAATTCTTCTTCAAAAGAATACAGGCATCCTGTAACACCCAATATTACCACAATTAAGCCAGAAGCTAATCCCAGCCAAAGGTGAATTTTAAGAATGAGTTTTTTAAAAGTCATTTGCTATAAGTTGTGTTATCAAAAAAGCACCTCATGACTTTTAGTAGAGGTGCTTTTGTTTTTTTAGTTTTTAAATTTGGTTTTAGAATTTAATTGTCAAACTAGCTAAAATATTTGTTGGAGCTTGCGATGTACCCCAAAAATCCCAATATTTTTCATTAGTAATATTATTGAATTTTAAACCAACTCTCCACGATGTATGATCATAATATACAGATCCATTTAAAGTTGTATAAGATGGCATATAGAAAGTATTATCGGCAGTAAAGAAATTCTTGTCGATATAGTTTGCACCAATACCAAAACCAAGACCTTTTAGTTTGTTTTGGAAAGTGTATGAAGACCAAAAGTTAACTACGTTTTCTGGTGAAGATGTAGCTTTGTTTCCTTCGATAGAAGCATCAGAAGCTTTTACAATTCGGTTGTCATTATAACCATATCCTGCAATAATGCTTAATCCGTTAATTGGAGCTGCTACCAATTCAAAGTCAAAACCTTTACTAACTTGTTTACCATCTTGTTCTGTAAAACCTGAAGCATTAACTCTTGTAGCATTATCAATTGTAATATTATAATAACTTACAGAACCAGTTAATTTTTTGTTGAATGCTTCTGCTTTAATACCTCCTTCATATTGTACCGCATAAATAGGGTCTAAGACGAATAAAGAAGCATCTGGCTGCGTAACAGGCTGCATATTTTGGAAACCATTCATGTAATTTCCAAAAACAGAAACTTGGTCTTTTACTAATTCGTAAACTAATCCCAATTTCGGAGCCAAAGCCGTTTGGCTATAGCCTTCTGTAGTACCCACTTTTTCACGGTCAAAATTATCCAGACGTAAACTTAGCATCACAGAAAGACGATCTGTAAAATTAATTACATCAGAAGCATAAACACTAAATGTTTTTTGATCTGCGACAGGAGAGGTGGTAAGAACAAGTCCAGCATCAACTGCTTTTCTTCTAATAGGAGCAAATGGAGCAGTAACATCAATATTGTCAAGAGTAAAAGTACTTCCGCCTGAAAAAGAACCGCTGTAAAGTCTGTAATTTATACCAGTAAGAAATTTATGTTTGATACTTCCGGTAGAGAATTTTCCGTTTAGATTTTCCTGAATGTTAGTGTAATTGTTAAAAATTGGTCCCCAAAGTCCAACTCTTCTTGCAGCCTGTGTTGGTGAACTCCAAACCGCATAACTCTGATAACTACGTTCTACATCTTCTCCTACAAATGAAAAGAGAGTTGTAGATTTCCAGTTTTCAGATATTTCGTATTCTGCTTGGGCAAAAACTTTAGTAGACTTTGTTTTCGCATCGTTATCATCATGGAACATAGATTTTCTATAATCTATTTTTAAATCATTTGGATTTGTGATTCCAGAAGTTGCAGCATAAGTATTATAAGTACGTCTTGTGTTGTTCACATTATAAACTTCAGCGTCGATATTGAAAGTAAGTTTTTCAGAAGCCTTATACGTAAGACTTGGTGCAAAAAGCAATGCATTATTGAAACCATAATCCAAGAAGCTTTTCTCTCTGTTCACGGCCATATTTACTCTAAATAGTACCGATTTATCTTTGTTTAATGGTGTATTAACATCGGCAGTAAGTCGGTTTAAGTTGTAGCTTCCTGTAGTATATGAAACTTCGGCTGCAGTAGTTTCGTGAGGCTTTTTAGTCACTAAATTTACTACTCCTCCAAATGATGAAACAGTAGAACCAAATAAAGTTCCAGATGGCCCTTTTAATACCTCAATACGTTCTACATTTCCAAGATCAACAGAAGAACGACCCGAAGCCGTTTCCATTCCGTTTCTGGCATTTACTCCAGTTGAAAATCCTCTAAAAATAACACCAACTCCTCCGGACGGATAGCTGATAGAAACAACTCCTGGTGCATTTTGTACCGCACTTCTAATATCTACTGCAACTTGTTCCGTCAAAAGCTCTTTATGGATAACGCTGTAAACTTGTGGATTTTCTAGATTTTTAAGAGGCATTCTGGCAACATAGTCTGTTTTTTTTGAGACAATGCTTTTCGGACTGCTGATAATAACTTCTTTTAATTCTTTATTAGAAACTTTAAGCTGTAAATTAACGGTATTAGTTTCGTTTTCTAAAACTGTAACTTCAGTTTCTGCGGTTTCATAACCCGCTAAAGACACCTGTAATGTATAAGAATTGGCTCTTACTTTATTGAAGTCAAAAGTACCGTCATCATTAGAAACGGTTCCGTATTTAGTGTTTTTAAGAATAATGTTTACTCCTGCGGCTGCTTCGCCGTCTGAGGTAGTAATAGTTCCTTTGATTTTCCCGTGATTCTGTGCAAAAACGGATAGGAAAGAAAATAAAAAACTGAGTGTAAATAGAAAACGTGAAGTTTTCAAACTGACATAATTCATTGCTAATTTTTATTGGTTTATAATTAGTTCTTATTTAGAATAAATAAAAACAGGGCAAATGTAAAAATTATATTTCCTTTAACAAACTTTATTTTAAGGATTTATTTAGCGAATCTTAAGGTTTTTTTAAGAAAGTAAGGGGATTCTGTTTTTTGAATTATTTGAAAGAAATTTAAGTTTTTATGAAAAAAGAAAAAAGAAAGAGGCTTACCCTGAAAAAAGCCTTAATTTTGCAGTCTGAAAAACAAATTCATGATTTTATCTTTCTTTAAAAAAATTCAAAACACGCCTAGAGGATATCGTATAGCCAATACAGTTTTTTTCTTTCTTTCAGGTTTTGGATATTCTTCTTGGGTATCGAGAATTCCACATATACAAGCACAATTGCATTTAAGTGAAGCACAATTTGGGGCCGTTTTATTCGCTTTTCCGATTGGGTTAATGTTGACCATGCCTTTTACAGGAAAACTGTTGAATAAATACAGCAGCCGTTATATTATGCTTTTGGGAGCGATTATGTTTAATATCGTGCTCTCATTACCAGGTTTGGTAGCTTTTGTATGGCAGCTCGTAATTGTACTTTTAATTTTTGGAGCTTCTCGTAATATTTTCAATTTGTCGATTAATGCGCAATCTCTCGAAGTACAAAAATTATATCCAAAATCTATCATAACACGTTTTCATGCTGTTTGGAGTATTGCGGTCTTCTCAGGAGCTGGTTTAGGGTATGTAATGGTAACACAGAAAATTGCACCATCACACCATTTATTGGGAGTGAGTGTTTTTATGCTGGCGCTAACGGCTTGTTTTTACCCAATGAGTATTCATAATGAACCTGTTCCGGTTAAAAAGAAGTTCTTCTCAATGCCAGAAAAAAACTTGGTAAAATTTGCCTTGATTTGTTTCGTTTCTATGGCTTGCGAAAATACAATGTACGATTGGAGCGGAATTTACTTCGAAAATATTCTAAAAGCTTCTCCAAAATTAACCAGTGCCGCATTTGTCTTTTTCGCCTCTGCAGTTACATTGGGACGTATTTTTGGCGATTATGGTGTAATGAAATTTGGAACTAAAAAAATCCTTTTGTACAGCGGAATTTTAATCACAATAGGTTTTGGAATCTGTTTTATTCTTCCGTACGCTTATCCAACTATTTTTGGTTATGTTTTAATCGGATTTGGGGTTTCCTGTGTAGTTCCTTTGGTTTTTAGCATTGCAGGAAGATCATCAAAACTAAGTAGCGGTTCTGCCTTGACTTCAATATCTACAATTGGTTATTTAGGATTTTTATTGGTTCCGCCAATGGTTGGTTTTATTTCGGAATACCTAAGTATGAAATGGGCTTTCCTGATTATGGCACTTTTAGGAATACTGATGATTTTTATGGTGAATAAAATTGGGGAGAATGAGTAGTTTTTTTGAAGTTATAAGTTTATTAGAAAAACTCTGAAGATTAAGATTGATACATTATTGTATAGATTTTTAACTAATTTGCTTGTTTAACTCGTTTATCAATTCGGCAATATTTTCAACCATACTTATGACATAAAACTTTCCTTTTTTTGATACAACTCTATACCCAGAAGGAATTTTCGTGATAGAAAAGATCGAATTTAAAGGAATGGTCTGTACAGGTTTTTCTTTTTCAGTTATAATGATTTCTTCGTTATCAATTTCGTAAGTTATAGTAAGTTTGTTTCTAAATTTTCTGTCGAAATAAAACCAAGCAAATGGAGCTAAAAGTATAATAGAGATAAAATATATTGTAGAGACTAAAGGACCTGAACCAGGGCTGTCAGACAAAGCATAAGTCGCAATTACTATACCTACTCCATAGTTGAGAGACATGAAAAGTCTGTTTTTTTTAATTGCTTTTGCTTTGTTTTCTTCTGTAATACTGTATTCCATTTTTTTATTTAGAGTAGATAAGTTTTTGTGAATAAATTACTTTCAAGGGGAATAAATGATTTTGGAATAAACGAATACTTTTAATATAAGATACTATTCACTAGGATACGAAGACCTAAAAAGAAAAAACAAGTTAATATAATCAACATTCTAATAGAATTATCTCTTCGCCATTAGAAATTTTTCAGAAGCCACTTTTCCTTTTTTCACTCCGAAAATTTCTGCTACTAAAGAATCATTTCCAACTTTCTTATAAACAATTTTAGATGGATAATCGTGTTTTGGGTTTTCAAAAACAATCTGATTGTCTGTAGATGACGTCATCACAAAAGTTACTGGAAGTTCATCATTCTGTCCTGGAACGGTAACGATAAAAGATAGTTTGCCATTTTTGTCTTCAAGACTTACATGTTCTCCAAAAACGGTGTCTTTTTCGCCCACAACAAAATAAGATTCGCCAAAATAAACCGAATCATTTTCTTTTTTCCAACGCTCCGTAAGTTCACCTTCAGCCGATTTATTTCCCCATTCACCAATAAACCATTCGGCTTTGGCAAGATTAGGATAAGTTTTTACTGGAATTTCGGTTTTGATTTCTTTTTTGCAAGAGGTTAAAACTGTTAAAGTTAAAATAACCAATAATGGAATAGTGTGTGCTTTCATAATATATTTATTTTAAAATTCTAATTATAGAAAAATCATCTGTTGGTTTTAGTCCATATTCGTTTTCTAGTTTTTTTAATTTTAAAGCAATCATGTCCTCTTTTTCAGAATTTACTTTGTCGATTGTTAAAAAGTGAATCACATCTATTTCTTCTTTAGACTCATTTCGTTTTAATTTATCGAATGTAAAAATTCCGTCCGTTGCGATACTAACATCAATAAGTGAATTAAACTCAATTTTTTGTTTTTGTGAATTGTAAAAAGTTTCAAAATCTTCAAGTAGATGAAAACCTATATAATCAGGTTTATTATCCTGCTCAAATTCGGTCGTTTTTCCGTTGATATTTACAAAACCATCACCAATCGCCAAGACAATTCCCTTTTCCTGATCCTTATGAAACAAAAGAAGGATTAATGTTGTAAGCAGCTCTTTTTGATCCATCATTAGCTGATTTTGAATCAGTCGAAGCTCGTTTAATACATCTTTTAAAATAAACTTTAAATTTTCTTCAAGAGTAAGAGGTTTTGTTTCTTTCTCTACAAATTCTCTATAGCCCTTTTCGGTACAGATTTTTTTTAGAATTTTTCCAACTAACAAAGAAGCAAATTGACTTTCCAGCGCCGTTGTACAGCCATCCATTACTGCGCAAAGAATTTTATTTTTTCCGTATTCACCAACAAAAAAGTGATCCTCGCAATTATTTTGATGGTAATCACCAATTTGTAGTGCTGAATATATTTTCATATTTATTTCTTCGTCATCACAAATTTCTCAGAACTTGGTTTTCCATTCAAATTACCAGAAATTTCGGCTGTCAAAGTATTTGCGCCTTTTGTATAAGTAATTTTTTGAGGATAGTCGTGTTTAGGATTTTCGAAAACTAATTGTTTATCTGTTTCAGAAGTAGAAGGAAAGAAAACAGGTTTGTCGTCGTTCTGGCCTTTTACTGTTGCTTTGTAAGTTAACGTTTCTCCTAATTGTGCCAAAATAATAGTTTCAAAATGCAAAGTGTCTTTTCCTTTTATAAAATAAGAAGAAGCGCTAAAAGTACTGTCGTTTAGTTTTTGCCAGTTTTCGCTTAAAATGCCTTCTGCAGAAGTATTTTCCCAGTTTCCAATTAACCAGTCGGCCAATTTGATTTTGTCTTTTTCAACTGCTTCTTTTTTCTGGCAGGAAACAAAAGCGATTAGAAGTGCAATAAGAGTAATTTTCTGAAACATATTTTAAGGTTTGGTTTGTTGGCACTAAAGTAATAAAAAAATGGTTGCAACGAATTACACAAATTTCCACTAATTTACTTTAAAATTTATCTAATATCTGCCACAGATTAAAAGGATTAAAAAGATTTTTTTCATGCTCTCTATAACTATTGGAACGTGAAAAAATGAATTTATGGAAATTTATTGTGAAAAAAACTAGAGCAAATTTGTAGCATGTAAAATTAGCCACGAATTCACGAATTTTTCTTGAAACCTATTTATTAATGGTTTGTGGTGAATTACACTAATTGTGAATGAAAATAGTAAGTTAAGAAACCACGTTAATTTGTGAAATTAACCGCAAACAAAACACTTAGCATTTAGAGAAAAATTCGTGAATTCGTGGCTGAAAAAAAATCATACACTCGCAGATAAAATCGAGTAAACCAATTCTTTAGTTGGTTTTTGATCTTGAAGTTTAGCTCTAACTTCATCAAAAGTCACTTTAAAATCGCAACCCGATTTATATTCGGCACAGCCATAAGCAGTTTTGCCTTTTAGAATAGTTCCTTTTTTGCATTTTGGACAAACCAACGCATCTGAACCTTCTTGTTTAGGTTCGGCTTTTTTATCTGTTTTTTTAGGCTCTAATTTGAGTTTATAATTTTCCTCAAAACGAATTAAACCCTCCACAGTTCCCGAATCAGTTTTGAAGCCTTTTATATTTACCGTTGAACCTTTTTGAAGCAATCGTAAATATTG
Source organism: Flavobacterium sp. (assembly GCF_036405015.1). Taxonomy (GTDB): domain Bacteria; phylum Bacteroidota; class Bacteroidia; order Flavobacteriales; family Flavobacteriaceae; genus Flavobacterium. The sequence continues at coordinate 23,552 of NZ_DASWYK010000161.1, forward strand.
AGGTTCCGTAATTTTTTTATCATGAAAAACATAAGGTAGAACAAAGTCACAACCCGATTTGTATTCGCTGCAACCAAAAGCGGATTTACCTTTTATAAAATTCCCTTTTTGGCATTTCGGACAAGTTTCAGCCAAAATTCCTGCTGCTTTCTTTTTCTCTGCTTTTACAACTGGTTTCTGAATTGTTGCCGCATAAGAAATATTGGCATGTTTAGTTTCGCTTCTTACTTCATAAACCAAAGCTTCAACCATTTGTTTCATGTTTTTAATAAAAGCAGAAGCTGTAAAAGTGCCTTTTTCGATATCTTTCAACTGCTTTTCCCAAGAACCTGTAAGTTCAGCCGATTTGATTAATTCATTCTGAATTGTATCAATCAACTGAATTCCTGTTATAGTAGGCAAAACCTGTTTTTTGTTTCGAACAATGTATTGACGTTTAAAAAGTGTTTCAATAATATTCGCACGAGTTGACGGACGACCAATTCCGTTTTCTTTCATCAATTCTCGCAGATCTTCGTCGTCAACTTGTTTTCCTGCGGTTTCCATTGCACGCAGTAAAGTTGCTTCTGTAAAATGATTCGGCGGTTTGGTTTCTTTTTGAAGAAATGAAGGTTCGTGTGGTCCTTTTTCGCCCACAACAAAACTCGGCAATAAATCCGGTTCTTTTTCTTTTGCATTTGGATCTTCAAAAACCACTCTAAAACCTTTTTTCAGGATTTCTTTTCCTGTTGCTTTAAAAGTAACATCGGCCGCTTTTCCGATTACTGTTGTATTGGCAACGAGACAATCATCATAAAACACTGCAATAAAACGTTTTGTAATAATGTCATAAACCTGTTGCTGATTGTGAGGCAGATTGATTTCGATTCCGGTTGGAATAATTGCGTGGTGATCGGTTACTTTTTTATCATTGAAAACCTTTGGCGATTTTTTGATTTTCTTTCCTAAAAGCGGTTCCGTTAAATGACTGTAATTGCTCAGTTTTTGCAGAATTCCAGGTACTTTCGGGTAAATATCTCCCGGAAGAAAAGTAGTATCTACTCTGGGATAAGTAATCGCTTTTTGTTCGTATAATGTCTGGGCAATTTTCAGCGTTTCTTCTGCAGAAAATCCAAATTTCTGATTGCAATAAACTTGTAAGCCTGTTAAGTCAAAGAGTTTTGGAGCGTATTCGTTTCCGTTTTTCTTATCCACAGAAACAATTTCAAAATCACTTTCTTTTACTTTTTCGGCTAGAATTTCTCCGTCGGCTTTATTTAAGAAACGTCCTTCTTCATAACTAAAAAGCGTTTCTCTATACAAAGTCTGTAATTCCCAATAGGGCTGAGGTTTAAAATTTTCGATTTCTTTAAATCGGTCCACAACCATTGCCAGTGTTGGCGTCTGAACGCGTCCAATAGATAAAACTTGTTTGTAACCGCCATGTTTTACGGTATATAAGCGTGTAGCATTCATGCCGAGAAGCCAATCACCAATTGCTCTCGAAAATCCGGCATAGAATAAATTATCGTAGTTTTCAGAGGGTTTTAGATTATCAAAACCTTCTTTTATGGCTTCGGTAGTCAGGGAGGAAATCCATAAACGTTTTATTTCGCCTTTGTAATGCGCTTCGTTCATCACCCAACGCTGAATTAATTCTCCTTCCTGCCCAGCATCCCCGCAATTGATAACCAATTCGGCTTTTTCAAAAAGTGTTTTTATAATTTTAAACTGCTTCTGAATTCCGGAATTCTGAACTACTTTGGTTTCAAATTTATCTGGAAGCATTGGGAGATTATTTAAATCCCAGCTTTTCCAGTGCGGTTTGTAATCGTTAGGTTCTTTTAAGGTGCATAAATGTCCGAAAGTATAAGTTACAGCATAACCGTTGCCTTCGTAATATCCGTCATGTTTGGTATTGGCGCCTAAAACGGATGCGATTTCACGTGCTACACTTGGTTTCTCAGCAATACAGACCTTCATTTTTTCCTTTTCTTATTGAAGAGCGAAAATAGGGATTTTATAGGAAAGGGGCAAAGGTTCAGAGAGACAAAGGTTTTTAAGTATTTTTTTTTTGAATTAGCTAAACTTTATAAAATTATTTCTGAACGTCAATTAATTCTCCATTAGCATAAGTGTCTTTTTGTAAAAAATTTCCATTTTCATCATACCAATTCCAAATGCCATCTTGTTTATCATTTTTGTAAATTCCTTGAGTTTGTAGATTTCCATTTTTGTGATACTTCACTGCTTTTCCATTTTTTTTGTCTAAAGAAAAATTAAAATCGGCTCTTAAATTACCATTAGGATGCCATAATTTATAATTTCCATTTTTTAGTCCCGCTTTATAAAACTGGATCCCTTTTTTCTGTCCGTTGTCATACCATACTTCACTTTTGCCTTCTGTTTTATCATTGAGCCAATTTGTTCTTTCTTCAAGTTTTCCATTTTCATAGAAAGATTCATAAAGCCCATTTTGTTTTCCATTAGACCAGTTAGATATTTCCTTTTTTTTACCGTTTTTATGCCAGCTTTCGTTTTTACCGTTTATTTTGTTATTTACAAAATGAGTAGAGTGAGATAATTGCCCGTTTTCAAAATACCACATTTTTTTGCCAGTTCCTTCTTTTAGATCATTAACCCATTCAATGTTTCCATTGTCATAATATCTTATCCATTTATCATTAATTTTGTGATCTTTAACGATTGCTTTTTCAAAAACTTTTCCATTTTGAAAGTAGGAAATATAATGACCGTTATTTACATAATATTGTATATAATTGCCAGACTTACAAAGCGCATAATGTATTAGTTTTTCATTGAGGTCATACCAAAAAATGGTATCGATATTTTTGCCATTCTTTAATTTACCAGTTTCATAAATTGTTCCTTTATTATAAAATGAAGTATATTTTCCATCTTTAACCGTAGTTTGATCACTAACAGGAATCCAAGATTTTTTACCAGTTTTAGAATCAATCCAGTAAACCCAGTTTTCATTTCTTTTATCTCTGTCATTTATGTCAGCATTATTGCATCCATAGACTAAAATTGACACAATAAGAAGTATTAATTTTTTCGTCATATAAAAATAGGTGTTGTACTTTGATCTGAGACATTCCAATTCTATTCATCACTCAAAATACCATTCAGTTGGAAAAGTTAAATGAAATTTTGGTTGGATGGAAAGTTCCTGGCATTTTTTTTCAAAACCTAACTTATTAAATGGACCAAAGACAGGTTTGTCCTGAAAGCCGCTTTTTGTTCTTTCGATGATGTAGTAATTTGTTACTTTTAAATTTATTTTTTCTTTAGAATTTTCTAAAAGCGGATGTTGTTTCGAATAAATATATTTTGAATCATAACCCACCGCAGCAACATAAGCGGGTACCAATGTTTCTCCCTTATTTAAAGATCTGGATTCGTACAAGTCAATCCAAAGTGCTTCATAATCATCTACAATAATGTCGCTTCCATAGTCGTACAAACCAAAACAAGATGTGAAAAGAATTGAGGCTAAAACTATAAAAATGAATTTTTTCATGAATAATACAAAGTAAAGTTTCAAATTCGTTTTAATAACTTATCAGATCAAGCTTGTAGATTGGGGGGCAGCTTATTTTATTTCAGATTTCTTTTTTAGAATTAATAATTGTATGGTTAAAAGAATAAGCGAAACCTGAAAATACAAACCGATAACGGCATTGAATTTTTCATCCAGTATCATCTTTTCATTGTCCAGAAAAAGTTCATCGTTTAAGGTGTTTCTCCATATTTTTATTGGTTCCTTTTTTTTAATATAAACAGGCATTTTGATATTATTTACCAAGGCATATTCAGTCTGGTAAAAAGTTTCCCAGTTACTATCTTGAGCAGTAATTTCTCTTGGTGTTTTAGAATGCTGAACATGACCTTTAATAATGGTGTATTTACTGCATTTGGTAGAAGCCCCTGCAGAGGATTTGTTTTGTTCTGTAAAAGCAGTATCCAATAAAAAGAAATCGCTTTTTAAATATTTTTCCCGACTACTTAAAGCTTTAAAATTTTCAAAAGGTTTTGCAAGGCTTTTAAAAGGACTACCTTCTAGAGCACCATGAATCAATTGCGAAACACAAAAAATCAGACTGATTACCAGATGAACTAATAAAAAGTATTTGAATGATTTGTTTTTTTGAAAAAAAGGATGTTTTCTTAATTTCATGTGAGGTATGAAAAAGTTCAGTTTAGATTTTAAAAACATCAATTCCTTTCATCCAGAAGATTCCAGAGTCTAAAAACTTAAGTCTGGTTTGGACTATTTTATCGCTTTTATCTCTCGGATTTTTAGTAACAAATCGGGCAGCCGAATTGTTAAAGTCTAAAGTATATTTTTCGTCTAAATCTTCTTTTTTGTCTGCAGAAAAAGTAACCACATTGTCTTTTGCAGTCCATTTACCTTTTCCGTATTTATTTTCTTCAAGAGGAGTTCTATTTTCTATTTTGGAATAATAATGAAAAACAAATGTTCCATCCTGATTTAAAGTGAGTTGATACTCAAGCTTATGTTTTTCATTTTCTCCAAGCGAATGACTGTAATTGCCAGCCAATTGATTGGATTGTGCCGACAAAAGAAGGTTAAAAATAAAAAGTAAAGAAGTCAGAATCAGTTTCATTGGTTTTTATTTTTGTTTGTTTGAAAGTTAGTTTTAAAGCTTTTTTCCAAAAGTAATAGGTTTCAAATCAAAATCCTTACGTGAAACCGTAATTAGAACGGACATATTAGAATTAAAGTATTTACTAAAAGTTATTTTTCCTGTTAATTTTTAATTGCTATTTTAGCTCAATAAATAAAATTATGGAAAAACTAGTTAATCATTTTGAGATAGGCTTGTTGTTATGGCAGTTGTTTCTTCTACTTTTTTTCGCAGCTGTAATTTATTTTTTATACAAAGCATATAAAAAGATAATGAAATAAAAAATGCGCAAAAATCAATTCGACTTTTGCGCATTTTACTTTTAAGAGAAGCCATATTCTTCTAAAGTTTCTTTTCTTTTTTATAAGAAAAATATGTATCTTGCAGAAAGATTATTAGAGTTGAAACAATAATGGGAACTGCCAATTTTTATTTGATAAATAGCTGTTTAATGTGCCTGATGTACACATTATTGTATTTGCATGATGATACTTTCTTAAAAAGCTCAAAAGAGTTTATTCCTTTTGCCCTGTCGGAACTCTAGACAGGGATTCATCCTTTTATATTGCTCATTTAATAATCTTCAATTTTCATTCGGGATAGATATCACTGAATCAGTTGGAGCGCTGGATATTTGGTGAAGAGTTGTATGTCGTTTTTCGATGTAAAATGAAGCAAACAAGAAAGTCATGTCACAAAATATTATTTTAACTACAGGAACCTACGATTTAATTAAAGATCATGTAAGAAGAAAAAAAGTAACGCCAAAAGAAGAGGAGTTGTTGCTGAACGAATTAAAACATGCCACTCAGGTATTGCGCAAGAATCTTCCAGAAGATATTGTCTCGATAAACCGAAAAGTAACGTATAAAAACCATATCAATAATGAAGAAAAAACCATTTTGTTGGTTGGTCCTGATAAAGTGAAAGTAAGTAAAAACAAAATTTCGGTTCTTTCTGATGAAGGAATCGCGATGGTAGGTTACAAAGTAGGAGATTTGGTCGAATGGCCTGCTAAAAAAGGAAATTTAAAATTAGAAATTCTGAAAGTAGAAGAGTAGGCTTAGTTTTTTAAGCTTATAAAAAACATCCCAAAAGGAAATTTCTTTTTGGGATGTTTTTGAATAGTTGATTATTGATGTTTATAATCATTTTTTCTCTCTTAATAAATGACTTACATATCTTCCACCTTTGGCTTTTATGATAAGAAAAGATACTTTTTTTAATCGTTCCAATTCAAAAAGCTGTTCATCGTTTAAATTATTATTTCTTAATTTGAAACTTCGAATAGAAGAAAATGCGGGTGATTTAAAAAGCTCAACAAAACTATCAAAGTGGGTATATTCTTCATCTGAAAAATCATAAAAATCAATTAAATCAGTGTAATCTAATGTTGTTAATTGTTTAAAATTATTACTCTTTGCCAAATTCTCAATAAAGTTTTGGTGAGTATAACCTGCCTGTAATTTCAAATGTTTAAGAGGATGTTCACCGATTTCAAAAAAAGAATAATCAGGAGCAGATGGAATAACTAATTGCTCTAAATTAGGCATTTTTGAAATGAGTTTAGCGATCATTCCGCCTTCTTCTAAATCACCATTATCAATCACATTTTGATTATGATCTCCCATATCTGTTAACTGTACACTAAAACTTTTAAGATTTGTAAAAACGGCATCTGAATTCAGCAGTCTGTTGAAGTTCCATGATTTTGTGCCATTTGCGCCTTCGTCTGGACCTGTGAAACTTATCGAAATTAATTGTTCTGCAATGGTTTGATCGCTTAACAAATCTAAGAGACTGCAAAATGCGAAATTAGTTTCATAATTAATTTCCGAAATTTTAGTATCAGGATCATCATCATATCCATCTCCAAAAAAGGTTACATCGAAAAGGTTTCCAACAGGAAAAAAAGAAAGTTTTGGAGAATAATTGTTATAGTAATCATTATCCTTGGCTAATGAATAGTTATATATATCTTCTTGTAATTTTTTTAATTGATCTCTCATAAGTCGGCCTGTAAGTTTAGTAGACGCAAATATATTTAAAAACAAAAGAAAAAACTTACTTTTTTATTATTTCAAAAGTTCTGTAATATCTTCCAGTTTTTCATCATTCAGTAAATTCCCTTTCACATAAAGTATATGTCCGTTTTGATGTTTACTAAATGTGGAATATTTTTTTATCAATTCCTTTGAAATTTTATACCCTTTAACGACTTCAGTATTTTCATCAAATAAAAGAGCAATTAAATAATCAAATGTGTCCTGGTCCAGTTTTCTGATAACACCAAGTTGTCTGGTTCCTTTTCCTTTTATTAAAGTTCTGCATTTTATTTGTACCCTACGATTTTCGGAATCAATCGCATCAAAACCTGAATTTGAGCTATTTTGTAATTTCCATCCAAGTTTTTTGGCTACATACCATTCACAATAATCTGCAATTGGATTGTTTCGTGTACGAATTATTTCTCTTGCTTTTAACTCATCCATGATGTCAGAGTTTAATTTCATCAACTCCTTTTCTGTAAGATTTTTTAATTGAGGCATTTGTAGGTTTTGTTTAATTATTAATCATCGGATTCAAATTTTCGTCCTTATTGCGCAAATCCAAACCTCCCTCATAAACCGATTTAAGATTGGTCAAATAAAAATGCCAGCCGTTTGAACAACCTAATCTGATGTATTGCTTAGAAAAATCATCTGTTGGAATATTGTGATGACGAAGTTCAACAATCGTGTAACCATCACTTTCGCTCAGTTTTATATCGACGAGACAAGTTCCTTCAAAGGTAAACTGCAATTGGTCTTTTCCGTTGGCAGCGGTTATTTTTCCTTTCATGGCATCTTTATACAAATACCATAACCATTCGTAAGTATTGTTTTCAGAAACGTTTTGATCTTTGCTAAATGGATTTTGCATGCTATCAAAGAAAGATACTTTTTCTAAAAACCATTTTTCCAGTTCATTTGCTATGGTCCAGGCATTGTAAATGTCTTCAAGGGATGCTTTAATTGCTATTTTTTTGGTGAATGAAGTCCAGTCGAAGTTTTCCATTTTAAGCTGAATTTTATTTGATTAAAGTTTTCTGTTGCATTACTTAGCGCCATATCTTTTTTCACGATCTTCTAAATTGGCTTTTAAATCCTCTGTTCTTTTATTGGTGCACTCCATCAGGCAGGCATAATAAATGACAGGCTGAATAGTTCCTCCCTCATATTCTTTCTGTTCAAAATTGCACTTTGAATCTCTAAATTTTATCCAGTCTTTTTGAGCTACGATTAGTAATTTTTTCTCTTTTTCACTGAGCTGTTTCATCAGTTTTTTATAAACCAAATTAAGTTCATTGTCCGCTTTTTTATAATCGTTAATTGCGGTTTGATCCATTTCGGCTTGTGTTTGCGCCAGTAAAGTAGAGCTAAAACTAAATAAAAATAGTATCGAGAAATACAGTGACAATTTTTTCATTTTTATATGAATTTTGATGGTTTTTAGATTTAAAAGAAAGCTTACTACTAAAGTTTGTTTTTATTTCAGAATTAGATTTTGTAAAACCGTTCTAGGAGTAAAGCTTCAAATTTCATTATTATCATCTTTCTTTTCTATTCGTTATTCGTTAGGATTTTGATCTTATCGCTTTTATTAATTTCTCATTTCGTTTATCAGCTCTTGCGTTTTGAAGCGAAATAACCGCCCAAATTGCCGCAGGAATCCAGCCAATTAAGGTGATTTGCAAAATCAAACAAATAATAGAAGTAAGTATTTTTCCTCTCAAAAAGAAAGAAACGCATGGAAAGAAAATTGCAATTAGAGTCATCATTTTGATTGGTTTTTTATGTATTTGATTATAAACAAATATAAGAGATTTCTTCTTGGTTTTTAAACTTGAAAAAATCTGAAGAACTTTCTAGAATATAGTATTTAATCCCAGCAGGTTTCTAATAGAAAAGTACAGCTTAAAATCAAAAAAACTTTACTAGCGTGAAATTCTAGCTTGCGCCAATTTTCTAAATTTTCTTCTGTACCAAAACATATTCCAGTGATGTCTGATGCCACCCAATTCCCAATTGACATCAAATTTGCTGTTTTCTTTTAGATAGGGAGGTAATACAATTTTACAATGCAGCATAGGAGAATTATTAATTACTGTTTTCAGATACTCGGCATCGAGTTCGCTTTTAAGAAAATACCGAATATCAAGTATCGTTCGATTTTTTTCGGCTTTGTAAACGTATAAGTTTATATCGTAAATGGTATCGTAAATTTTTGCCAGATCAGAGACTGCTTCGTTCAAGCTTTTTGGTGTTTTCTTTTTGTTGGCGATGTTTCTGTTGTGGCGATGAACCAAAGCATTTTCTCCTGTTTCCGAAATATTAGATAATATAAACACGAGATTGTTCGAAATATCGTTCCAGCATTCTAGACTTACCAATTCGATTAATTGATTTGTTAGATTACTTATTTCTTCTTCAATGTTCTTTTTCATTTGTTAAATTTTTCAGGCGCGGTTTTAAATCCGAGGTTTCGGGTTATTCAAATTTTTTTCCGATTTTCTAAAGACTAAAGATAGAAACAAAGGTAAAAATCCAAAAACTACGCAATTTGGAAACGTTTAATCTTAACAAGGAAACCACCAATGCATATAATATAATTTCCCGTTTTTGATAAATATCTTGATATGTCCGTCAGAGATATTGTTGTCGTCTTCTCTTAACTGAATTACTTGTAGGTCTCCTTCTCGGTAAACATACATGGTTCCGATATTTTTAATGGCATTTGGAAACAGTTTTTGAAGATCGCTTGTAGTAGTGTTGGCGTTTAATTTGTTTCCTTTAAAGAGAATGAAATTGTTTTTTGTGAATCTGAATTCATCAACAGCAACTTTGTCTTTTGTGTTTTCAAATCGTGAACCGTCTTTATAAAGATATTTGTCTTCCATATCTTTGCTGCCGTCTTCGTTTTCAAAAATATAGGAACAAGGTTCTTCTTCAGACATTAATTTAATACTGTCTGTTTTTCCCAGAACGCTTTCAAATTCTTTTAGAGAAAAATATCTTTTTAGTTTTCCGTTAAAAAGAATATCCTCTTCCTTCATGACTTCGTTTTTTGTATCCTTAGTAACGATGCTGTCCGATTGGGGTTTGGTTTCAGAAAAGACTTCTGTTTCTTTTGGCAAATCCGATTTTTCGACCGTTTTTGTAGTGTTGTTATGGCAGGAAATAGCGAATATAATAATAGATAAAAAAGCTAATTTTTTCATGGCAGGTTTTTCGGTTTGCAATATTTTTCAATCGTGTCGCGACATTGAATACCGTCTATAGTATTAAGTTCGCTGGCTTTTTCTAGATCGAGACAGGCTCCGTTCCAGTCGTTGATTTTTAGTTTATTGATTCCTCTAATGTAATACGAATAGCCCATGTAGTTATGAATTTCTATGGCCGAATCGCAATCTTTAATAGCGCTTTGATACTCTTTTAAATAATATTTTGCCAGTCCTCTTTCGGCATAGGTAATCCATGAAGTTTTTTCGAATTGGATGTCTTTTGAAAAATCGCTAACGGCTCCCTTATAATCGCTCAGTTCCATTTTGGCAAGTCCTCTGTCGTAATACGCTTGGTAAGAATAATTATTTTGTGGATTAATCTTAATCGCTTTCGAATAATCTAGGATAGCGTCGCTGTATTCGCCTAAAAATGATTTTACTTTTCCGCGAAGGCGATAGGCATCAATAAATGATTGGTCCAACGCTATAGCTTTAGAAAAATCTGCTTTGGCTCCTTCATAATCCTCAATGTGTGTTTTTTCGATTCCACGATGATAGTAATCGTCTTTATCCATGCAAGAACTGATACTAAAAAAAAGCAATAATAAAAGAGGTTTAAACTTCATTTAGCCTTTATAATTTATTTGATTTTGTAAAGAATAAAGATAGAAACAAAACGTATTGGTACAAATTTTTTGGGAAGTTCAATTTTTATTTTCTGCTTTAGAATTTGTGAAAAATAAAAAACTACGCGAAGTCTAAGAGACATTTGCGTAGTTTTTTAATTGATCAAGGTAATGCTATAAAATGCTACTATTTCATATTACATTCTTAAAGCAACTGCAAAGAATTGATCTTCACAACAGCCACTGGTTGTTGTATTTCCGACAGTGACATCACATTGGTAAAAATATATTTTAGTATTTACTGTTGCAGATGAAAGATCAATTATCCATGATGTATTAGATATCATTGCAGTATTACCTCCCATTGCAGGATTCCCTCCAATAAAGTGAACTTGAAGAGGAGTTCCTGAGGAAGGGGTAGCTGATAGTCCGTAGCTAGCATATCTCCATGAGGTAGTATTTCCTATATTGAAACCAAAATTTGCATTTACATAATATTTTCCTGGTGGCAATGTAATGCTTAAGCCAGTGTATTTTTGCGTTGTTTGATCGGCTGTTTTAACAGAGATAGAGGCATATGCAGAATCCCAAGTACCAACATAAGTGGGAGTTACGGCTGGAAACTGCCATGTTCCAACCCCATTCCAGTCACTTGTTAGCACTTTGCCTTGATTTTCTGTGCCATCTTTAATCTGAAGCGCTCCAGCAGTTGTACCATTATTGATCTGTACTTTTGCAGTAGTACCTCCAGTCATAGAGGTTGTTGTATTTACCAAAACTTGTCCTCCAGAAGTAACTCTCATTTTTTCTACACCATTGGTTTCAATAGGTAAATCAAAAGCATCGTTTGTACCAAGTACTTTTAGGCTGCCATTGCTGTTTCCGTCTTGAATCCAGGCATCTGTAGCAGATGAAACACGAATCCATTTGCTACCATTATTATAATATTCTCCAGGACTAACACCATTTGTACCTGTTACGGTTGCCGTATTCCAGATGTGCATTCCTGCAACATGCGCTGTCATTGGCGAAGCACTGGTTAAGCCTGTCAGTGCTACTTTGGGCAACAGAAGACCTTTTGCACTTGTTCCGTCTGTTCTGTTTAAATCCAGAACTGCATCTTTGTTTGGGTTATTGGTTGGCATTCCTACTTGTGCGTTGATGCAAGTCAGGTTAAGCCCTAGGCAAAGCAGGGCTAGTTTAAAAGACATTTTCATTTTCTTTTCTTTTATTAGTTTGTTTTTTATTTTTTTGTTTCCGCAATTTTGAGATGGCGTGTAAACTTTAAAAGGGCAGGATGCAGGGAATTGCAAATGAAAATTGTAATTTTAGATATCCATTTACACAGCTGTTGTGGTATTGCTGTGTTAATTTTTAATGAATTCGTTTTGGAAAGTTTAATTTTACAAAACGATTGCAAAGCAAGTAAAAGATTACAAAGTGCAGAACTAAAAGAACTTGTATCGTACCAACGGCATTTGTTTTTTACCATTAACCTATTTCAATTTAGAATTTTAAATATCTTTGATTAATGAATACACCAGCAAAGACAAGACATATCGGACGCAATATTAACCGTATCAGAGAACTCAAAGGCATGAAACAAGAAGCCTTGGCACTTGCTATTGGTGTAAGTCAGCAGACGGTTTCTAATCTTGAAGCAAGTGAAACGATTGATCAGGATAAACTAATTGAAATTGCAAAAGCGCTCGAAGTAACGGTTGAAGCTATTGAAAATTTTTCGGAAGAAAATGTAATCAACTATTTTAATACTTTTAATGAAGCTGTTTCTCATAGTAATTTTGGACATAGCAGCACTTGCACTTTCAATCCATTAGATAAAGTGGTAGAGCTTTATGAACGTTTGATTCAGGCAGAAAAGGAGAAGAATGAGTATTTGGAGCGAATGTTGGGAGGGAAGTAGTTATTATTTTTTGATAATATAAAAGGAAATGCGCAAAAGTCTTTAGAAAGAGTTTTGCGCATTTTTTTTGTTTCTAATTTAGAATTAAATCTAATAGATTTTCTATAAGTATTTTGAGCCAGTTTTTCTTTTTGGGTTTTGTTTCGGGCATTTTTTGGAATTGTTATAGATCAAGTTTCCGGAGGGCTAAATGATTTTCGGTTTAGGCTTCTTCTATTGTCGTTAAATTTACTCCAAGTCTGTTCGCAAGTTCTTTAACGTATTTCTTATGTGTGCGTTTTATGTCAATGTTATCATAGTAATCTTGAAATAATTTTTCTCCTTTTATTCTGTCCCTATAAAGTTCAATTATTGCTACATCCAATTTTACTCTACCTAAAGTACCTTTATAAGTTTCTAAGTTTTTGCAAATTTTATCTCTGGTTTCAAATTGGTCAAGCCAACCAAGTCCGTGCGAATTAAGTCCGTCAATAATTTCTTTTGTTGTTATACTGTCGTCCCCTTTAATAATCCACCAATGATCCTGTTTAATGGTCAAATGAGGTAGTCGTTCTCTAATTTGGCAATCATAGTCTTGATAAATGTCTTTGGGTTTGTTGGCGCTAAGTTCATAAATCTCTTTTACCATTATTCCTAAATTGACAGTGAACTTTCCATAAAAGTTTTCCTTAAATCCTGGGATCACATAGTTGTCGCCAAATTCATATTTACCACTCTGAATATTGATTACTTGATAAATTCCGTCTTCTGTTTGTCTGTTAAATGTGCGTCCCTTTTTCTTAAAACCTAATGGTTTCAAGTGTAGAAAAATTTCTTTTTGAATGTTGTCTAAATGAGTTTTATGGTTGACCTTATTTGGCAAATGTGGTTGATCTGATGTTGTGTCAGTCAATTTTGGTTTGTTTTTTAAGAAGTCAAAAATTCCCATTATGTTTCAATTGAATTGTCATTTTGCTCCCCCTGCTAGCGCGAGCGTCCCGCTCGTGCCCATGCAGTTTTTGAAATTGATTTAGATTGCGTTCAAGAGCGGGACGCGCCAGCGGAGGAATTATAATATGTTTCTATTAACTAATTAATTGATTTGAATAATGATTTAAACTTTAAATTCATTTCTAATTTCTTCAGTGATTTCCTCCTTATTTTTAATCTTTTCATAAATCTTAAGAGCTTTCTGTTTCATTTTTTCGTCTTTATTTATTTGGGACACTTTTAGCAAGCTGTAAGAGTAATGAGTATTGAATCCGTCTTCTTTTTTATATTTTGAATAACATTGTTCAAAATAGGGCAGCGATTCAGAAAACTTTCCATTCCTTGTGAGAAGAATACCAAAGAGTAAATAACTGTCATCATTTAATTTATTATTCAATGAATTATAAATTTTTGCTGCTTTGTTCATGTTTTCCAATCCATTTTCAACATCACCAATAATGGTCGAAGTTAAAGCAATACCATAGTATCCTTCAGGACTTTCGGGAAAGAATTCGACCATTTCGAGGTATTTTTTTCTGGAAAGTTTTAGATTTCCTAGTGCAAAGCTGGTTGTGGCAAGATTTTGTTTGAATTCAATAGACTTATTTTGAGCTAAACTATCAGCCATATAATAATAAACCAGGGCTTCTTTTGGCATATTTTGAATTCGGCAAGTGTATCCAGCCATAAAATAGGCGTCGCAGTTTGTGGAATCTGCTTTGATTATTTTTAGAAATGCTGCGGAAGAATATTTATAGTACTTTTCAAATTGCAGTGCATCAAACCCTAGTTTCCATAATTCTAAGTTTTCTTTGCTCATTTCGCAATACCTTTTGTTGCCAGAAAAATAATTAGAAAACGAGGAAGTGGTTTGTCCTTGCGAAATAGTACTAATGATTAAAGATAGAAGAAGTAAAAGTTTTTTCATTTAATGTATTTGTAATAAATTTTAAAATAAGCTCCTCGGTTAGCGCGAGCGTCCCGCTCGTGAACGTAGCAATAGGCACGAGCGTGACGCTCGCGCCAGCGGTGGGGATATGATTTGGTAAAAAACAAATATAGCATATTTTGTGTAGGACTTTTGATTTAAAAGAGATACTAACACGATAGATTCTATAAAGTTCTTCCGTACAGTTTTGTCATTTCGAGGAACGAGAAATCTCCGCAAGTAGCTCCGCAAAGATTAGACGCTAGTGGGTTTTATAAAATAAAATTACCCTCTAAAACAATCACAGCTTCACCCAGAATATAGACTTTATCTTGAACAAGTTCTGTACTCATAATTCCGGTTCTAGAAGAAGATTGAAAGGCATTAAACTTCGTTTTATTTAGTTTCGTTGCCCAATATTTTGTCAAAAAGGTCTGAACGCCGCCCGTTACTGGATCTTCGTCGGTTCCTGCCCACGGCCAGAAATAGCGGTAATGAAAATCAAAGTTTTCGTTGTCGGAAATGGCAGTTACCAAAACGCCGTTTATTCCGTTGTGCGAATTTTTTAAGGCTGTAAAATCGGGTTTTAAATCGGCTAGTTTTTGAGCACTTTCAATTTCTATCAAAATTATTTTATTGTTCAGGCTGTATCTTTTTTCGACGATTTCAGAAATTCCAAGTGCTTCTAAAAGTTTTTGAGGAACTTCTGTTTGCTCTGTGTCATAAACCGGAAATTGCATCTTGATTTTATTCGCTTCTTTTTCAATAAACAATTCGACATTATTGCAATTAATAAATCGGATAGTTTCTAAAGAAGTCGTGCTGAAAAGAATTTTAGACGAAGCCAAAGTCGCGTGCCCGCATAACGGAATTTCCATTTTCGGACTAAAAAATCTAATGCTATACGTGTTTTCTTCGATCTGTTTTATAAAAGCAGTTTCAGAAAATCCAATTTCTGCCGCAATATTTTGCATCAACGCATCTTCGAGTTCGACTTCGGGAAGACAAACCGCAGCTGGATTTCCTTTAAATTTTTCATTTGTAAATGAGTCAACAAAATAGGTTTTCATAATTGTTATTTCTTTTTACTGATTTCTAAGCAAACTTTAGAAGAAGCCAATTCACCGCTAGCACGAGCGGGAATTTTATTTGTTTTAGTGTTCTATATTTTTCTGAATCAATGAAAACAATAATCCAACAGTCAAAATAATGATAAAAATAAGCCATCCATACCCTTGAAAGTTTTTTATGCTTTTATTTCCTGTATGTAACTTAAAATAAGACTTAGTAACGTTTTTTAAATTTTGTGATAGTATTTCGTAATTCGTTACTTCAAATGAAGTAATGGTCAATTTTTTTAACTCAAAAAATTCAATCTTAATTTGTCTGCCATTGTACACCTCAATTGTACTGAAATCATGTGAAGATTTTATATTGTAATTGCTTTCGGTCACCTTTTTGATATCGTCTATTGAAACTTTTTTCGTTTTCAAAAGCAAAGGATATTCAATTGATAAAAATTCATCGGTCAATTCTACTTTTTTCGAACTTAACAACATGTAAATGCATCCTAACGCGAAGATGCCAAAAATTGAAATTAAAATCCACATTGCTAGATAGTCTCCTTTTTCATATGATTCTACTTCGGGATTATAAATCAAATAACTCACTGATAAGGAAAATAGCATTCCAAATAAGCTGAATCCAATTTGAAGTAAACTTGGGTTTGCAATTATTCTGTCGTTGTTACTCATGTTTAAATGTGAGGTCTAATTTTATCAAACTTATACGATGATTTGTTTTGTGTTTTAGTGTTGTGAGCACAGATTTTAAAATTTGCGTTATTGGGTTATAAATCCACGCTAACGGGTATTATTTCCAGCTTAAAATTAAATCAAACAAGTTCTCTACAAATATTTTGAGCCAGTTTTTCTTTTTTACCATAGGAAAGAATTAAGATTAGAAAAGCGTTACATAATTTTCCGCCACAATTTGATTACTATTGTAAGTAACAATCCATATATAAATAATATTAAGAAGAAAATCAAAAAGAAATCCCATTCTATTTTTCTCTGAAATAAATTTATTAGCATTAAAATTACATTAAAAAATAATGTAAAGGAAAGACCATTAAGCAAGAGCATTGCAAAGCTGTTTTTACATTGTTTAAGAATAAAATTTCCAACAAGTATTTGATAAAAACTGCAAAAGACGATGAGAATCAATGCGTAGATCAAATAAGTTGTATTGCTTAGCTGATACGTTTCGCAAGCTATATTGGATTCTATAAAAAAGAATTGATTAATGAAAAAATAAAGAATAACAATAAAAGTTGCAATCGTTATTGGAAGAATAGTTTCTAGTAAAGCCCTTGAGATTTTCATTAATAAAACTGTAATTCAATTATCAGGATTTGTTTTTAAAATGTGATTTAACAAATATAAGATAATTCGCGTATGTTTTTTAGATTTTAAAAATCGGTTGTATACACTCGATTGTTTACAATCACATAAAAATAATCTAGTATTTCTAATTTCGTTTGAAAGAAAAAACAACTAAAAATCATGGAAATACAAAACAAAGAAAGAGCGGAAGAATTAATAAATAAAGGAAGATATTTTACCAAACTAAAACCAGAGCCTAAAGAAAATAATTCATTTACGATATCACTAAAAGTATCTTCGTACAACGAATTAAATATGATGGTTTCAGATTTGCTAAAAGCAAGTATTATTTTACTTAATCCAGATGCAAAAGGTTTGTCGAGTTTTACAAAAGACCATGATGTTAATGTAATGACTTTGCTTGAAATTGCTTTGCAGTTATTGCCAGAAGAGGAAATGGAGTTGTTGGATGAGGTTTATAAGGTTGGAGTTTGAGTTTTGGGCATAAAAAAAAGCTACATGATTTTATTGTAGCTTTTGTATTTTGTGATTTTGTATTGTGCCTCATTGTTGTGGGCACGGATTGCAAATCCGCGCTATTAAAGTTCTAATACATCTTCATGAAACTCATATTCTTTCGGCATACCGTCTAAAAACCATAAGACTTTGTACCACCCATTTTTATAATCTTCAGAAATAGTCATATACGGACTGCCAGATTTTAATTTGACTACGTCACCAACTTTAAATTTACTCATATTTATATTATTTAATTGTTTATATTTAGATTGTTGCGCTTAGGAAAAGTCTACAAGACACGAAGGGAAAAAATTTGCGCCATCGAATTTAGTAGTATAATTATTTAAAGAAAGCATCAATGTATTGTATATTGATTTTGAAATATTTGTCGACATCTTCATTTGTTACATTACCAATTAATTCCATAATGTTTTTTTCTAAATAAGAATTCATTTCGGAAATTAAATAATGAAAATCACCATCTTTATATTCAATTTCAGTTTTTACAATTTTTAAAGTTTGTACAGCAACAAAAAAGCCATTATAATAATCAAACCCTAGTGAATGCTTATCACATATTTCCTTTAAATTAAATTGCTTTTTGGTTTGTAATGATAATAACAAAATATAAAGTAATGTTTGTCCACTTGTTGAATTCTGATATATAAAATTTTCAAGATCTATTTCATTAGGATTAAAATTGTTATCTGAAGTAATTGTATTTGGTAAATTAAGCTTAGATATTAATATTTGAGTTGCATCAGTTTTTTGTTCAATTGAATTTAAGATTGATGGAATTTGTTCTATCTTTTCAACTAAAGTGGTAGATAAATTATCTAATGCAGTCGCAGAATTTTTTATTTTTTCTGATGAAACATCGAGCTTTGTTATGTTTGAAATAAAAGAATTGTTAGAATATACTGCATACATTATTGCGAGAATTGCTAAAACTAACGAAGTTATTGTTAATGCAAAAGAAATTAGATTAACTAGGTTTTCAAATTCTCCCCATTTTATGGTTATAAGTCCTATAATAATTGATATTAAAATACTTAAAATGTATAGACTATGGACTTTATATATTTTATTCATATGTTATTAAGTTTGTTTAATTCCATCACTCGGGTGAGCGTGAAGATTTTTAAATAAATAAGTTTTAATCAGTTTCTTTTTTATGGCAGATATAATAAGCTCTTTGATATAATTCGTCATAAGTAATTATATCAATATTTTTTAAACTTTTTCTAAAGATTTCAAATGATGAAAATTTTATTTCGTTTATTTTATCATCTTTTTTGAACTCTTCTAAATTTCCAATAAGCACAAAAGCTTTAGGATTGTACAAATACAATGATTCACCTGTTAAATAATCTTCAGAATCTTTAATTTCCGTTTTTGTAGAAATTTCTGTGATTGCCTTCTGAAGTGTTCTTTGAACTTGCGCTATGGCTCCACATAATTCATCTGAAATTTGCCAAGACTCTTCTCGATATGCATTTTTAACTTTTTTTAATAAGGGATGAATGTCTAGTTTCAGTTCGCAAAAGCAAAGAGAATTAATGGCTCCTTTAGATTTAAGTAAAGCATCAATTCTTTTGCCTTTAGAGATAAAATCAGAGCCAGCAGTTATTTGCTCTAATTTTTTATTGTCAAGTTCAGCGTTAAAAATGTAATCTAATCCATAACCAAGAATCCATGTGTTTTTTTCAAAGAATTTTTGCCAAACAGCTTCGTCTCCTTGATTGATCTTTAATTCTTCTTTTACAGATAATTTATATTCATCAAAATAATTTTCTCTATAAAGGAGTTTCTCAAAAATTTCAAGTTGTGCTTTGCGATAACCAAAATTTATGATGTCTCTAGTAGTTATATTGTTATTTAAAGCTTCTTGAAGTATTTCTAAATTTTCAGATACTAATTTCGTTGCCTGATCTTTATTGAGGAGCATTTTAGTTAATTCTGCATCAGTGACATTAAAAGTATTATTGTTAGGAAATTCAATTTCTTTTATGCTTTTTAAAAATTTATAAAGATTTTCAACTTCTTGACCACGAAAAGATGCTTCTTTAGGAGCATTCTTCAAAGGACTATTTTTTAAGTCAAATTGCTGAATTACTAGTTTTTCTATAAAGCGGCTATCATCATGTAGAAAAAGAGCTTTAAGCTGTCTTAGTCCATTTGAAGAATGTCCTAAGGTTTTTTCATCTTTTAAGAGATATTCATTGTCCTCAAAGTCTAAAATTTTATTAGCAAACTTTTTCATAAAACCAGAGTATGGGGCTATGAAACTCTTTGAAAAATACGTTTTACCAACTGTGCGCTGTGATGCATGATATGCATCTTGATTTAATTCTTCATCCATCTTTAAAAAAATTAAAATATTATTTTAGATTCGATAATAAATACATCTAAAAAAAAAAAATAGATAGAAAACAAAAATCGTCTTTAATTTAGATTATTTATCAAGTAAATACACCTGATTGTTTGATAATAAAATATTTATTTAATTGCTTTCAACATCGTAAGCAACTCAGGAATTTTACTTACCTGCGTTTCTGTCCAGAAATAATGCCTATAATCTGTCAAACCATTATCTTTAAGGTATATTGATATTCTTCTTGAACTTTTTTGAATATGAAAACTAAATGTTATTTCTCTTGAATTAAAAATATATGTGGTTGATTGGTTTTTTTCGGTTTTATCTTTAAGATTTGGAATAACATATTGTTCAAGAAATAAAATAAATTCATCAACTTCATTCAAATCAATCCAAGAAGATTTAAAATAATTTTCGGTTAATGCCATTTCCACTTGCAATGCTTTAATTTTTTTGTTTGATTTTAAATCAATTGCTTCAACAGGAAAGAAAACTAAAACCTCTTTTAATCCAGTCGTAAATTCGGCTTTTATATTCCAATCCTTATTTACTTGCATGATTTCTGCATTCTCGATAAATTGTCTAGCATTAGAATTCTTATTTTGAGAATAATTTTGTGTTATTGCAATGAGTAATAAGAATAGAGTAAATAGTTTTTTCATTTATAAAATTGTAGTTGTTGGTTAGTATGGTTTTCAAAACTAAGTACTTAAAATCTAAATACATTACGGAAAACCGTAAACGATCTTATGAATACGAAAACTCCTAGCCCTGATAGTAGCGACATCCTTTTTAGGCAAACCAAAACTTCTTAATTAAAGCCGAAGACTTTCTGCCTAAAAAGATATAGCGGATAGCAGGAAACAGCTCCAAAAAACAATCCTAATTCCACTAAATTTCCTCTTCAAAAAACCAAAAAAATCAACACTAGAATTTTCCACAAAATTTTTGTAATTTTGCAGTCCAAATAAAGGAAAAAGAAAATGTTAGATAGACTTCAATATGTAAAGCAGCGTTTTGATGAGATTTCGGATTTGATTATTCAGCCGGATGTTATTGCAGATCAGAAACGTTATGTGCAGCTTAACCAGGAATACAAAAGTATTAAAGCGCTGGTTGATAAGAGAGAAGAATACATTCTTGTGTTAGCCAATATTGACGAAGCCAACGAAATTATTGCAGACGGAAGCGACGCCGATATGGTGGAAATGGCCAAAATGCAGTTGGATGAAGCAAAAGAACGTTTGCCGCAACTGGAGGAGGAAATCAAATTTATGTTGATTCCTAAAGATCCTGAAGATGCTAAAAACGTAATGGTGGAGATCCGCGCCGGAACGGGTGGGGACGAAGCAAGTATTTTTGCAGGAGATTTATTCAGAATGTATACCAAATACTGTGAGTCACAAGGATGGAGAACATCTGTGGTAGATATGAACGAAGGTACTTCGGGAGGTTTCAAAGAGGTTATTTTTGAGGTTTCTGGAGAAGATGTTTACGGAACTTTAAAATTTGAAGCGGGTGTTCACCGTGTACAACGTGTTCCGCAGACAGAAACACAAGGTCGTGTGCATACATCGGCAGCTACTGTTATGGTTTTACCAGAAGCAGAAGAGTTTGATGTTCAAATCGATATGAACGATGTTCGTGTAGATTTCTTCTGTTCATCTGGACCTGGAGGACAATCGGTAAATACAACGAAATCGGCTGTACGTTTAACGCACGTTCCAACAGGATTGGTAGCGCAATGTCAGGATCAGAAATCACAACACAAAAATAAAGACAAAGCCTTAATCGTATTACGTTCTCGTCTATACGAAATGGAATTGGCGAAAAAACAAGAAGAAGATGCTTCTAAACGTAGTTCACAAGTAAGTTCTGGTGACCGTTCGGCAAAAATCCGTACGTACAACTACGCACAAGGTCGTGTAACCGATCACAGAGTTGGTTTAACACTTTACGATCTAGGAAACATCATGAATGGTGATATTCAGAAAATTGTTGCCGAGCTTCAATTGGTGAATAATATGGAGAAATTGAAGGAAGCTTCTGAGGTGTACTAATTGTACACAGGTTCAAAGGAACATAGGGACATAGGTTCAGAGGTTTTTCTCTGGAGTCGAAATAAAAAGGCCGAACATCAGTTCGGCTTTTTTTATTTCGAGAAAAATTGAAAATTTTTCAATCCTTTGTCCCTTTGTTACTCTGTCCCTTTGCCCCTAAAAAGAAAGAACCTTCTTTCTTTTTATAAACGAACTTATAATCCGATACTTTCATTGTCAAAAGTTAACGAATTCATAAAATCTAAAGTTTTTTTTAAACTTTTTTTGCTTCATATTTGCCAAACCAACCAATCTATTTTTAAAATCTATGAAGAAAACTTTACTATTTTTATGCTTCTTTGGAAGCTTTTTTTATGCGC
>NZ_DASWYK010000162.1:0-46002 GCF_036405015.1 Flavobacterium sp.
GAAACAAATGGTATATAGCAGCTATTAATGGTGAAAATAAAGAAAAGACAATTCACGTTAATCTGCCGATGCTGAAAGGTAAAAACACAAAAATCATCAAGGATAGTCAAAATTCTGATTCGGAGTTAATGAATAAAAAATTCTCTGGAAATACGGAGCTTGATTTAAAATTGGCTCCAAACGGCGGTACGGTTATTTATGAACTTTAGAAATCTATTTTACTACCTGTAATCTGAATACAATCTTCTGTAATCTGCAAACTTTTAGTTATAGTCTTCTTTCGAAATTTGTATGGAACAAAAATTAGAAAAGATGAAACAGATTAAATTAGGAAATCAAGGATTAATCATTCCTCCAATTGGTTTGGGATGTATGGGAATGACGGGTTTTGAAGAAGGTAATATGTATGGACCTTCAGATGAAAAAGAAGCTATTCATACCATTCATCGTTCGCTGGAACTTGGAGGTAATTTTCTGGATACGGCTGATTTGTACGGTCCTTTAAAAAACGAACAGCTAATTGCTAAAGCTATTGGAAAAGATCGCAGCAACTATATCATAGCAACAAAATTCGGCTGGGAAATTGATGACAGCGGAAAAGTAACTTGGGCCATAAACGGAAGCAAAAAATACATCAAAAAAGCAGTTGAACGTTCACTCCAAAATTTGAATACCGATTATATCGATCTGTATTACATGCATCGTCTGGACAAAAATACTCCAATAGAAGAAACAGTAGATGCTATGAGTGAACTTGTTAAAGAAGGAAAAGTGAAATATATCGGGCTATCAGAAGTGTCTTCTGAAACTATTAAAAAAGCTCATAACATTCATCCTATAACGGCTGTTCAAAGTGAATATTCTTTGTTTGAAAGAACCGTGGAAGAAAGAGGTGTTTTGAAAACACTAGAAGAACTTGGAATCGGTTTTGTGGCGTATTCTCCTTTGGGACGTGGTTTTTTATCAGGACAAATTCGTTCTATTGATGATCTTCCAGAAAATGATTTTCGCAGGGCTATTCCGCGTTTTCAGGAAAAGTATTTTCATAAAAATATTGAACTTGTAGAAGCAGTAGAAAAAATGGCCGAAGAAAAAAAGGTAACTTCTTCTCAGCTTGCACTCTCATGGATCATCAGCAAAGGAATTGTACCTATTCCGGGAACCAAGCGCAGAAAGTATCTCGAACAAAATATAGCCTCGGTGGATATAGAATTGAGTCATAACGATCTTCTAAAACTTGAAAGTATCGTACCTTTGGGAACAGATACCGGAGCTCCTTATGATGAATTCAGTATGGGACTTCTAGACTAACTTTAAAAAGACGCTTTTATGAATACTATTGCATCTGTATCTGCTTTTCATCGCTTACTTTCTCTTCCCGAACCTAAACACCCTATGGTTAGTGTTATCAACTTATCTGAAAGTGTTTTTCTTGATGATGAAGTATGGAAAGGTTTTGTCAATAAATTCTATTGTGTTGCTTTAAAAAGAGAGGCAAAAGGAAAAATCAGATACGGTCAAGGACATTATGATTATGATAAAGGCGTACTAAGTTTTACTGCACCTAATCAGGTGCAGTATTTGGATTATCATAATATGGAATGTGGAGCGGGCTATTTACTCATATTTCACGAAGATTTTCTGTTGAAACATCCTTTAGCACAGCGAATATTTGATTTCGGATTTTTCTCTTATGCAGTAAATGAAGCCCTTCATCTGTCAGAACAAGAAGAAAAATATCTGATCGAAATATTGGACAGAATCGACAAAGAATGCCAACATATTGATCGTCATACTCAGGAAATTATTTTATCACAGATTGATCTGCTTCTAAACTATTCCAGCCGATTTTACGAAAGACAGTTCATTACACGAAAAAATAACAGTCATGCTCTGCTTACAAAATTTGAAAAGTTTATAAATGATTATTACAATGATGACTTGGTAGAAAAAGGTCTTTTAAGTGTTGGTTCAATAGCCGAAGCGATGAATCTTTCTCCTAATTATCTCAGCGATTTTCTTAAAATACATACGGGAAGAAACACAAAAGAACATATTTATGAAAAACTAATCCATAAAGCCAAAGAAAAACTATCGGCAACAGAATTGTCTGTTAGTGAAATTGCATACAATCTTGGTTTTGAACATCCACAGTCCTTTAGTACACTTTTTAAAAAAAGAACACAAATGGCTCCCTTGGAATTTCGGGATAAGATTAGAAATAATTGAAAGTTTAATCGTAACCAATTATCGTATAAAACTAAAATGAGTGGATCTTCGTATATAGAAGTAAAACGATTTTAGTATGGAAAGTTTACCTACCCTTTTTACAAAAATTTTGCAGCTACTTTCAACACGATACAATGGTAGTTTCACTTTAGAAGAATTAACTTCATTTATAAATTCAACTTCAACCATTTCTGCTGCAACTTCCGATAGAATTTCTAATGAAAGAAAAGAACAAGTAGAAATATTGGAGGCTTTAATACAACTGAGTGATGCGGGTTACATTTTTTTAAATCCAGTTACCGACCAAAGTTGCATTACTTTAAAAGGACTTATTAAAATAGACAATAAAGCATATTTCAATTAGTTTTGTCCTTCTCCTAAAAACTGAAAAAATTGTCCTGAACGTCGCTTCAAAATGCATTATTTTATTTTAATCCATTCAAAAATCCCATTCTGACTTATATTAAATTTTGTAACCTTTCCATTTTCTTTTACGAATTCACATTCTGCACCTAAAATATTCTTAAACTGAAATTTTGTTTCCGATTGAAAAATTAATGGAATTGTTCCCTGTCCAGAAATCTTTGCAAGTAAATGCCCATTTTCATTTGTGATGGTTATTGTCCTATTTGTATCTATCGATAAGGTATAAATACCAACATATTGGCTTAGCAAGGCGCTATCTACTTTTACTTCCTTCTGAAATGTTTTGCCCAATACAAGTCTGGCAATATCAACCGACACTTCATCCTTTGGAGCACATTCACAATTAAATAATGCTGCTATAAATACATTCTCTTCGGGATAATAGATTTCATTGCTTAAAAATCCAGTAATTGCACCACCATGTTCAATTGATTTTATTCCATTTACATTTTTTAGTATCCAGCCATAACCATATTCTGTCAGACTTCCATCTTTTAGTTTAAAGGGTACAAATGCTTTTTCTAAGGTTTCTTTTTTTAGAATTTTATAAGAATACAATCCTTCATTCCATTTCCATAAATCTTCAACATTTGAAATCAATTCACCTGCAGCATAAGCAATAGTCATGCTCCAGTAATCAGCATTTTTAAATTTCGCATTATCCTTTCTATAGCCACTTACTCTGTTGGGAATAATGTTATTGGTGGTGTCAAAATAAGTGTGATTTAAAGCCAAAGGTGTCAAAATATTATCCTGCAAGTAAGCTTTATAACTTTTACCCGTTACTTTTTCGATAATATAACCTAATAAATAATAACCCGAATTGCTGTATTTATACTTAGTGCCAGGTTCAAATTCTAATGGAACATTTTTAAAAAGATCAATAAGTTCTTTCGGTTCAAAATCTCTTCTTTCTAAATAAGGTTCCTGAAAGTCAATCTGCATATAATCCTTTATTCCTGAGGTATGAGTCAATAGATTTTCAATAGTTATCTTTTTGATATTTGATGGAAAATCTGGAACAAATTTTTGCAGGCTGTCTTGCAAAGAGATTTTACCTTGCTCTACCAATTGTAAAATCGCTACAGCTGTAAATTGTTTTGTTATAGACCCCAACTTAAAAACCATATCAGGCTTAATAGGTACGTTTAATTCGAGGTTTGCGCTTCCAAAAGCTTTTTTATAAACTATTTTTCCATTTTGTGATACCAATACGGAGCAACCAGGCGTTTCAGCAGAAAAATGTGAAGCTAACAATTTGTCCAATTCTTTCTCGGAACGGAAATTTTGACCATAACTATTCAAACACAAGAAAAGACAAATCGTTTGAGCAAAAAATAAGAGTTTCATCTTTATATCTTTTTTACATTTAACAACACATTTCACTCTATAAAACTAAAATACAAGCTATTACAATCAATTAAAGTCAACTGTTTTCTTTACACCATTATTGAATTGAACTACTACTGAATTAGCAGTCTGTTCAATACTTTTTACTGGAACAAGCTCTTCTTTTTTCCATTTTTCTCCAGACTTTTTCCATAACATCAAAGTCGCATAAACAGTAGATTTTTTATCATTCGGATTAAAGTTATTCGTAACATCAATTACCTTACTGATTTCACTTTCAGGATGTAACCCTTTACAAGAAACAACCTCAGTATTATCCCAACCTAAAAACGGAATCATCGCTACCTGATATTTTCCATTATCAATAATCGTAACTGTTTTTCCTTCTACTTTTTGTGTTGTCGTTTTAATTTCTTTGTTTAATTGAGGAAGAGCATAATGACCTAATCTAACAGAAACAGCCTCAGCACTATTATTTTTATCAATTCTCAAAATACCGTTTGCCAAAGGAATATCAGCCAAATTCATCTGAATTTTTTCATTGGTTTCTAAAACGGCATTGCGGTAATAAACACCATCTTCAAACTTTTTGAAAGTAAATAGTCGCAATGGTTCCCATTCTTGTTTTGCATTTTTAAAAACATAATTCATTGCCACTTCTCCGTTAGAACCATCAGCCTGCCAAAGAAAAGCACTGTTGTAAGACAAACGATTATAGTTTTCTGTTGATCTGAATCCCTGCCAGTCATCTTTCTTTTTTTCGTGACACCAAGCTCTAATTTCTGAAGCTCCAATAGCTGGGTAATCTGTAATTAAAATCTTTGAACCATTTAAGAAATTATTATAGACATTGTCTTTTTTGAATTTGTTTTCCCAATCTCCCTCATTTTCCTTTGCTGTCCAAAACGGATTATCATCTGGCAATAAAAGTCCCATGAAAGCTTTTCCCATCCAATACACACTTCCTCTACAGCTGTAAACCTGAACCGCTGGCTCAAATGCGCCATAAAAACCAAGTGTTGGCACATTGTCTTTCATAAAATCAGGATTCTCTAAAAATTGTTTTAAAACTCCTGATGAAATTCTACGTAACCAGCCATTATTGACTGACGGATCATTTTCTAATCCCATAAAAGGAAAAGCCGCAATTGATGCAATTCTATAGCTAATACTTCTGCCAAACATAATCATCTCGCCATTTTTGCTGAACATCAAAGGATAATTAGAATTAAGATCTCTAAAATTACTTCTGAATTTTGCAGCATATTCAGGATAATATTTGTTTCCGAAATATTCAGCCCAAAGCGAACCATACAATTGAAATCCCCACATACTGTAATAATCGTAAGCAGGACTATCATTATACCAGCCTTCGCCTCTGTAATCGTTTAAACATTTTTGCAGATATTCTTCCAACAGTTTTTCGTTAACTGTGTAACCTTGTTCTTTGAAAAAACTCAAAACGAAAATGTTGAAAAACTTCCAATTAGACGACACTGTTGGTCCATCACCATAACTCAACATTGATTTTGCTAATGCATCTTTTTGATCTTGTGGTAATGGTTTCCAAAGCACTTCAGGATTGGTAAGCAAAGACATCGCTATAGCTCCGTATTCAACCAAATTCTGACTTGGTCCACCATTTTTAGGTCTTGGAACAATATAAGACGGACTATTTGGATCGACTAATTTGCTAAACTGATATCTGTAATAATCAGCAACCTTAATGTTATTGATAACCAAATTCGGATTTTCTTTAAGAAGTGGAGAAGCAATAAATAGCGTTCTGCTCAAACCTTCCAGTTTCTCTGTTGGCACTCTGCCTTCATCCTGCG
Source organism: Flavobacterium sp. (assembly GCF_036405015.1). Lineage (GTDB taxonomy): Bacteria > Bacteroidota > Bacteroidia > Flavobacteriales > Flavobacteriaceae > Flavobacterium. The sequence goes on from NZ_DASWYK010000162.1 coordinate 5,841, forward strand.
GATAACTTTTTCCTAGTTGTTTTGGAAACTTCATCGGATCATCCAAATTATGAATGTAGCTAAAAGCACCTTCCAATAAATAAAGTCCAGCATCTTTCCAATGTTGCTTTGTCATTCCAGTATAAGGACTTAGTTTATAATCCGGTTTAACAATTTTAAAAACGGTATTGGTATTTTCTTTTTTTTGTGAAAATAGAGACAGACTAAACATTGTGGTTAAAAGCCACATTTTCAAATTATTCATTCTTAAAGTTTTTTTCAAATTTTTCAATTCAATACATTTCTTGGTTTTCTGTTTTAGGGCAAATAAGGTTTTCCTACCACTAATTTATCTCCCGATAAATCAACCTCAAAAAGTTTTGGTATTCTCACTGTTTTATCTCCAACCTTTTTGTGGCTATGAACCGACATTAGCCATTTGCCTTCAAAAGTTTTAAACAACATTCCATGACCGAAATTTGGAGGCGTTATAGGATCTTTTTCCTGAATCCACGGGCCGTCTAAAGTGCCACTTTTAGAATAAGCTACTCCTTGAGTGTAAACATCATAAATCCAGCTGGTCCAAATCATTCCTAAACGTCCAGAACCTGTATGAAACAAATAAGGACCGTCTGTAACTTTATTCGGTTTGTCATTTCCATTCTTATCTTTTTCTCTGCTCCAAGGCGAATCGCTTGCTTTAAAAAGTAATTTCCCCTCTCCTATTGAACCACTTAAATCTGGTTTGAGTTCTATTTTTTCCATTGTTCCGTTACCGTTTTGCAACCATTCATAACAATAGATCATATAAGGTTTTCCGTTTTTATCGACCCAAAATGTGCCGTCTAGCGTTGGTTTATTGGCTGGTAAATAAATTGCATCTTTCATTGGTGTATAAGGCCCTTCAGCTTTATCACTAACCAAAACATGACTCGCACGACGTTCTATACTGATTCCATCAACGGTATCTATAATCTTTTTTTGATTGGTGAAAGTAGCGAAGTAGTAATATTTGTTTTTATAAAGATGTAATTCTGCCGCCCAAATCATAGGTTTTGGTCCCATCCAAGAATTTGGATCTGTTTTCGCAATATCATACGGACCGCTCCATAATTTTAAATCTTTGCTTTTCCAAAGTCGCCCACCTGTACCCGTCATATAATACATATTGGTTTTCTTATCTGCTAAAATAGCGGGATCACTTAACCTGATCGAGTCTAAAGGGATAGCCTCTTTTACTGTTTTACTTTTCTGAGCAATAGCGAAAAAAAAATAAAAGAGACATAGAAACATCGAAAAAACAAAATGTGATTTTTGTTTAAAATAATTTTGCTGAGTTTTCATTTTTATCATTTTTAAAACCATGGGCATATTTAGTAACTCCTAATTTATAAATTTACTGGTACTTAGCACTGTTTTATTTTTATTGATTTTCTGTAAAAGTGTCTAAATTCCATTTGTCTAACCATTTTATAATGGGTTTATCGTTTTCTAATTTTATTGGAAGCCAAACATAAGTACCATCGATTGGATTTTTTGGATTCCATCGATCGGCCATAAAAATAAACTGATCCTTTTTTCCTTGTACCGGAAGAATATAAGTACTTTGTGAATGAAAAGTAAGTTCTGAATCTTTACCTACACACGGATTCCCTAAAGATTCCCAAGGTCCAAAAATTGATTTAGATTTAAATGATCTTGCTTCATTCGGATCCCAGCCCGTACAACCAGATGTTATCATATAATAATTTCCGTCTTGTTTAAAAATAGCAGGAGCTTCATTATGACCTGCCGGAGCCATTCTCGTCCATTTATTAGTAAAATCTAAATAATCATCTGTAAGTTCTGAAATATGAAGCGTCAAGTTCTCTTCTGAAGAATGAATCAAATAGGCTTTGTCATTATCATCCACATAGACTGTCATATCTCTTGACATTTGTCCTTTTTCAAAATCTTTACGAACCAGCATTCCGTTTTTAATTGCAGTCAGCCATTCTGGAGTCCACCATTTTAAAGAAGTTTCATTATTTAAAGACTTCTTGTTTTCGTCTTTAAAATCTAAAGGCCAAACTCCTTTATTAGGACGATATGATTTTGCAAATTTAAAAGGTCCTTTAGGAGAATCACTTATTGCAACGGCAGCTTTTGCAGCATCATAACCTTGTCCTTTTAGTTCCAAATGAAACCACATTACGTATTTACCTGTCTTTTTATTAAAAATAACTTTCGGACGTTCCATTACACATCCTTTTGTAATTTCTGAATTAGGATCTTGTTCTACTTTTAAAACAATTCCTTCGTTGTGCCAATTGTATAAATCTTTTGAGGAATAACAACTAATTCCTTCTAATGAGGTATTTCCTGAACGGCCAGAAGTTTTATATTCTCCATACCAAAAATAAGTTCCTTCAACGAAAACAATACCGCCACCATGGGCATTAATATGAACTCCATTTGTATCTTTCCATTGTTTTCCCGGAACAAAATAATTGTTTTGCGAAAAAACAAAAGAACATACAAAACTGATAATGATCGAAAATTTTAATTTCATTTTTTTTACTTATTTTTTTGATAAACCCTGATATAATCTATAATGTATTTTGATGGAAGATCGGCTTTGGTAAATTCTCCTCCATTTATTCCTCCAACGGCGAGATTCACCAACAAATAATGAGGTTGTTGAAACGGAATAATTTCCTGATTGGCGGAGTTTATTGTTTTGTCAACCTTAATTTCATTTAATAATTGATTGTCTACATATAACTTAATAGAATGCGCATCCCAATCCATTTTCCAAATATGAAATTGGTTTGCCCATACCTTGTCTTTAAAATCACTTAGTTTAAATGTTTCACTATCCCAGGCTGTTTTAGACTCTTTCGATTTCCATGCTGCATTAGCCAGAATTTTTCCTGTGTAATATTCCATAATATCAATTTCGCCATTTGCTGGCCAATTGCCTTTTATTCCCAAGCTCCAAAAGGCTGGCCACATTCCTTTTCCTACTGGAATTTTAGCTCTCATTTCGAATCTTCCATATTGCCAGGAATGTTTCCCGCGTGTAATTAAACACGAAGAAGTAACTTTTATGGAATCTCTATTTTTGGCAAAATCTTTATGATTTTTAGATACAAAATTCGGATTGATTTTGTTTTCGTTTTTGGCTTCAATAATTAAAAATCCATCTTTACAAACAGCGTTTTCTTTTTGATACCATTGGTTTTCTTCATTCCTTACAAAACCTGTTTCATAGTTCCAGTTTTTTTCATCAGGAGGACCATTTGTATTAAATTCGTCTGCCCAAACCAACTTAAAATCTTCAGAAATCAATTCCTTTTGTTTGTATCTGACGAAACCAAAAAGCAGCATCAAGACAATTCCTAACACCAAAAACTTACTCATAAATCTCATTTTATATTTATTTTTAATCTTAAACAATCTTTGTAAATGCTAAAGATTCTGTATTATGACAAGGGATCTCGAAAGACCCCTCATCACTTCTACACTTAACCAAACTTTACTTATTTTTCTGCAATTCGTTATTTTTTAATGATTCTAAGTGTTGTATCAGGATGTGATTGGATTTTAATCAAATACATTCCCGAAGGCTGATTTTCAATATTCAAATGAATTTTACCATCAACATTTTTGTAATCACCGTTTGAAATTACTTTACCGTCTAAAGTGTAAATTCCGATTCTCGCACTATTTTCGTTCAGCGGCAAAAGAATGTCAAACTGACCATTTGTTGGATTTGGAAATGCGCTGATTGTATAAACACTTCCATCCATATTGGAGCCCGTTATATTTGCATTTTTTGTTGATAAACTACCAGATGACAACGTTTTAACCTGTAAAGCAACAGAGTATTCACTTTCTCCTCCTGCATTTTCTGATGCTACTTTATAGAAATAATCTTTGTTTGCTTCTAAATTAGTATCAGCGAAAATGGTGTCTTTTACATAAGCATTTATGATTTCGTAAGTACCATTAATTGTTGTAGATCTCTTTATTTTATAAGATTCAGCACCTGTTACAGACAACCATTTTAAATTGATTGCTGATGATGAAACCGCTTCTCCAGTTAAATTTGTCGGAACGGCAGGAATAGCTGGCTGATCGTAAACCAATATCGCCGAATATGCCGACTCCACATTGTCTTTACCGATAACTTTAATTCTATATTCTGCATGTGAATGAACCAAATCAATTTTCTCTATAACATTGTAATTGGTTGATTCATAAAAAACTGAAAATGCGCTCTCACCAGCTAACTTTCTTTCCAAAACATATTTATTTACTAACTCCTGATTGGTTCCTGTCCATTTAAGAGTAATATTTTTGTAATCTGAAGAAAGCGTATAACTCAAGGTTTCTACTTTTGTTTTCCATAACGGAATATATTCTCTGCTTGAACTATAAGCTTTTGCCGATGCATTATTGGCATAATATTGTCCGGCAGGAGTTAAAACCGTATAATCTGTTGCTGTTGTTGAAATTACTGGAGCGGTTTGCAGCCAAACATAATTTTGCCAGTTTGGATTTCTTGTTTTAAAAGCATCATTAATGGTAACATACATTGCTCTGGCATCTTGTACCCAATTGTATATCGAATAGCGTTCTACATAATCGGCACCTTCTAAAACAGCCAAAATCGCAGCTAAATCATTTTTATGTTTTGTTGCATTGGCATCTGTCAGCGTAGTCACATCATCTGGGAAATTATTTGCAGTCCAGTTTGCTCCAATATTCCATTCTGTAATCCAGATTGGTCTTTTGTATTTGTCGTAGATGTACTGTAAATCACTTTTCCATTGTGCGGCACTTTTATACCAATAACAATGCAATGCTACATAATCAACTCTGTAATTTTTAGCTTCTGCCTGTGTCATAAAATTCCCCATCCATGCATTGTACGGATCCGAAGTTGCAGGAGAACCTACTCTTAAACCTGATTTTAAAAGCGCTGGCCATGAATCTATTGCAGCTTCAACGGACATGTTCGCCTGATCTGGTCGATCTGGTTCATTAAATCCTAATAAATGAGTGTATCCTTCTTTGGTATAAGCTGGTGCAAATGCTGGCCACCATTGGGTTTGACGAATTGGAACATATTCCACGTTTGGTGTAGTATCCATTCCGGTATTCCAATTGTAATACCAAGTAATATTGGTTGAATTAATAGCTTCTGTACTTCCGCCAGCAAGTCCTTTTTTATTAACCTGATGCCATTTCATTGTTCGAACAAACGAAATTGTTCCATTTAAATTAATTGGTAAAGCTGAAATTTCAAGATCTTCATTTTCTGCAATATAAACTCTGCTGTATCCAGATCCGTCTGCACTTGTAGCAAAAGTTGCCATATATCCTTTTTTTAATTTGAATGATTTAATGGCATTATCAAATGATCCTAAGTTATCAAATGGAGTCACTGTAACATATTGCTGAGAACTTCCTCCAAAATTTTCTTCTGTAAAAACCTGCAAAGGCTTATAATCTGCAACATAAGGCGTAACAACTGAACCTGAACCATAATTGGTAACACTTACAGTTGTACCATTGCTTGCTAAAACGCCGTTTACCGAAACATACTGTAACTGAGTACTGATTACTTCACTAGGTTTGATATTTTCAAAATACAAACTGTTATCTGTAGAAGTTAAGTTTACTGTTGAATTGATTAAAGGATTATAACCGTTTTTAAGGTATAACGAAGCTGTTCCGCTTAAAACTACTTTTGATTTTGAAAAAGCTCCTGTACTTGTATTGCTTGAAATGTTTACAGTTTGAAGTGACGGACTAATCACTTTTTCTGGTGAATAAGCTACGTTTTCGAATGTAACTGAAGTAATTGCCATATCTACAGCTCCAGCTGCATAGTTTTTACCAATTACAATATTTGCTGTCTGTTGTTCCTGAACTTTTAAATCTGCTATTCCAAAAAGTGCTTTGGCTCCGCTAATGTTGATATAATACGTTCCTGCCGTTTGTGATTGAAATAACAAATCTCCCTTTCTTAGTTTATTGACAGCTCCTGATGTAAAATTTTTAGTTTCTAAAACTGTTCCTCCACCATTTGCAGCAGTAGAAACAGATACAGTCATTTGAGAGCCCGGACTAAGATTTGAAATATATTCATATAACCATGAAAATTGGTATCCTTTTGAAGCTTCTAATTGCACTGGAAAAGAATAAACTGAATTCTCTAGAACAGTAGTGTCCCATCTTATATACATTAATCTTCCGCTGTAAACTGAATTATCCGATTCAAAAGTATGACCCGAAGTTACATCCATAAATCGTGTTCCGCTTGTACTGTTTGCGGTATTAAAAATGGATGGAGAGGCAACATTAGTCCATCCATAAGTGGCTGGTGATCCTGCATTGTCATTAAAATAACCGTCCCAAGTATTGATTAAGTTGGAAGATTTAAGTTTTAAATCGGCAATAGCAAAAAGTGCATAATCACCCGTGATAGTCAGGTAGTAATTTCCATCTAAATTTGAAACAAAAGATAAATCTCCTTTTCGCAATTTATTTGCACTTCCTGTTGTAAATGTTTTGGAAGCGATAACTCCCGATCCGTCAGCTCCTGAAGATATTGCTACGTTAAGTTTTACTCCTGGCGAGGCATTAGAAATGAATTCATAAATCCATGAAAATTCATATCGTAAACCTTGCTCCAGTTTGATCGGATAACTATATGTCGCAGCTGAGTAAGCTGCATTATCCCAACGAATGTACATTATTCTTCCGTTGTAAACAGTATTGTCTGACTCGAATGTATGTCCAGAAGTTACATCTAAATATCTTACTCCTGAAGTTGAATTCGCGGTATTCCAAGGAAGACTTGTTGAAGTACTTGCCCAACCATAATCGTTAGGTTTTCCAGAGTTACTTCCAGTAGTTCCAGCCCATCTTCCCAACAAATTGTCAGTGCCGTATGCTATGGCAGCTCCAGAAGTATCATTTAAAAAATCAAGAGTTTTAGAAGTTAAATAGTGACCATCCTGATAAATATTGACAACACCATTTTTTACAGCATAACGATAAGTTTGTTCCTGTGCATTATCTACAGAAGTACTTAATTTTTCTGGAGTTGATAAGATAGTAGTACTATTAAAAGTAGTTTTGTCTAAAGAAGTTCTAAATCCGACACCAATTGCATTTTTAACCTCAACATCTAATCCTCTGCCAATAGCCGAATTAACTTTGCCTTTTACCTCTAAGGTAAACTCTGTCTGATTGGATAATGGAAAAGAAATAACATCTGAACTTGTAGCATTTGTAAATGTTTTAGAACCATTTAATGTTGTCGCTAAATTTGCCTTTACAGGTAAATTAGGAACTTGCGCATGTATCTTGAATACAAAAACCGATAACCATAATAATAAAAATGCGTAGAGATTTTTCATATGAAGTATTTGTTTTAAAAATTATTTTAAAATTTTTGTTGAATGCTTTCATTGTTAACCGGCAAAATTATTGGCGTAAGAAAATGTCAAACTCTTTGTTTTTAAGCATAAAAAAAGAGTACGAAAGTTTCTTTCGCATTTATTAACAGGCAAAATTGTATTGGAAATTATGTTTTTGTTAAACCCGAACTTTTGTAAATCAAAGCCAAAATATATTTTTATTCGAGTTATAATGACTACTAGTATCACCTCCAAAACACAATAGAGATGATACTTTAATAGTCAGTATTTATAAAAATTAGAAATCTTTATAAAGTTTCAACTGCAATAACATGAACAATTCGATACGGCAGTTTTAAGTTTATTCTTTTAGAAATATTTAAAGTTGACTTTCATCTGCGACAGCATCCTGCCATTTGTCCCAAACCTTAACATTCGGATCATAACCATCATAACCAAAGTTCTGACTTAATTTACCTTTAATATTGGCCGTTATGGCGCTGTTTGGAATTGGCCAGTAATTATTACGCTTGTCCATAGTATAAAACTTAGTTCCATTTGGCACTATGATTCCACTTGGATATTTATTGTAAAGGGTATAATGTGAAATACGTTGATACCAATAACTGCCTCCAGCTGGATCAGTTCCTGACTGTTTATCCCAATTGGTTTTACTGTATGTTTGGCCCCATTCATCTGCTTGTCCGCTGAGTGCAAGACAGTGCGAAATACGTTTTAACTCCACATTTCTCCATTCTTCCAGATAAAGTTCTCTTCCTCTTTCTGCACAAATATCACCAATAGTAACTTGTCCATACATTTGTGATGCACCTGCTCTGGCTCTGATAACATTTACGTCTTGAGTAGCGCCTCCAATATTTCCTTGATAAAAACGGGCTTCAGCTCTTAACAAATATGTTTCGGCTAAACGATATAAATACCAATGTGCTTTACTTCCTGTACTTGCTCCCTGAAAATCATTTGCATTTGGATTGGTTTCATTTACAACATCATGCAGATAGATTTTATACAATGGGAAATCAAACCATTCACGAAGAGTATCTCTTGATAACAACGTTGTACCATTTCTCATTCTAAAATTCTGTTGATAGAATGTAGAAGTCTTATCACTGTATTTAAGGTCTTCCATATTTACCCAGTTCCCAACAGTATTATTATGTCTAAGATCTTGTTTGTCTTCAATACCATTTACAACCCACATAGGATGTTGTGAGTAATAGGAAGCACTAATAGTAGCAATACCACGTCCTAAAGCTCTTGCATAATCATATTTTGCTTGGTAATTCGCATTATTTGATGCAAAACGATTTGCCGCTTGTTTACCGTCGGGAGTAGTTAAAGTACCCGAATTCCAGTTTGGACCAAAAATTCTCATAGAAGCAAATGGCAAAAAGGATTGTACTCCGCCATTTGGCATCACTAGGATAGCTTCTCTGTTAGCAGCAATAACTTTATTTTCTGGTCTGTGTAAATCCCAGATTACGTTTCTTGTAATTGGCCATGTTGTTGGATTTCCTCCTGCGTCAAAAGTTCCAAAAGAACCTTGCATTAGAGAATATCCTGATTGATTGATTAACAAATCTGCCTGATTTTCTGCATCTTTAAATCTTCCAGAAGCTAAGTAACACTTAATCAACAATTGACGACATGCTCCTTTGTTTACTACTCCTAAATAAGGTAATTTAGATTGTTCTGGCACCCATTCTACTGCTTTTTCCATATCTGCTGTAATCATTTCGATAATTGCTTCTTTTTTAGTAGAATAATAACTTTGTTTTGGAACTTCCAAAATCTTTGTAATCAATGGAATATCTCCAAATTGATATACTAGATTCAGATAACGATACGCTCTATGAAAATAAGCTTGACCAATGTATTTACGTTTTACTTCTTCTGTTAAACTTGTCACTTTATCAATATAAGTCAGTACGGTATTAGCATGTTTAATACCTGTGTAAGCTTCTGTCCAATAAAATCCAAAGTAAAAATCATCATTTGTTGCAGTTTTATAACTCATAGTAGGCACTATAGTATTGGCAAAATCAGAAATAGTACTCGTATTATCTGTTTTTCCATATTTTGACATATCAGAGAAAACATATTCAGTACCAATTGGCACACTGTTACCGGCATTATTATAGTGAATGTAATTATTACGAAGTTGTTTATCGGCACTAGCTAAAACCGCCTGCAATCCAGATTCTGTACTAAATGTAGTTTCAGGCTCGTAAAACGAAAGCGGATCTGGCTCCAAAAAATCCTCTGAACAAGAAACCAAAAGAGCGGAAGCTACTAAAGGTACAAGGATTAAAATTTTATTTTTTATATATTTTTTCATTGTTGAATAATTGTTAAAGTGAAACGTTAAATCCTAAATTAAACATTCGCGTAGCAAGACCTCCTGTTTCCGGATCACCATAGTATTTCCATTCTTTAGAAGCTGACCATGTTGCAGCATTCTGAACTGAAGCATAAATTTTGAAATTTCTAACATGGATACGATCAATAAGATCTTTTGGAAGTGAATAAGCCAAAGAAATATTGTCTAAACGAATAAAACTACGATCGTATAGTTTTGCGACTCCTGCTCCTGCTGGTCCTCTCGCATCAAGACGGGCCCAGTCATTGGTTGGATTGTCAATTGTCCAATACGGATTTACGAACGGATTATAATTATTCGTATACAAACTACCATCGTTATAAGTATTCATATAACGTCCATCCATTGATTTGTGTCCCATGTACGCATACATGTTAATAGCCAAATTCCAATTTTTATAAATTTTAAATTCATTACGTAACGACCAGTTAATCGGCGGTGTTGTCTGACCTAAAAACTGTTTGTCTTTTTCATTATAAGTTGGTTTTCCATTTACATCATCAGCTGTATAGCTATTTTCAACTTTTGGATCTCCAGGACGCTGCCCGTATTTTGCAGCTTCTTCCACCTCGTTCTTTTGCCAAATACCGATTACTTTATAATCCCAGATTTGAGAAATAGGTCTGTCAATAAACCAGCCATTCGTTTTATCATCTGCTTCTCTTCTTCCAATAACATTTCCGTTTGCATCTTTAATATCTTCCATATTACCATACAATGCATTAATAGTATTCTTGTTGTAAGAGAAAGCCACCATTGTAGTCCATTCAAAGTTTTGTCTTTTCATATTCATCGTATTAAGACTTATCTCAATACCTTTATTTTCAACTTGCCCTAAATTGGTTGCAATTGATGAAAACCCAGTGAACTCAGGTAAACGCTGACTCATAATCATATCGTTCGTAACAGATCTGTAAACATCAATTGTACTTGTAATTCTGTCTTCCAAGAAACCAAGGTCAAGACCAATGTTAGTTGCTGTTGTTTTCTCCCATTGCAAATTAGGATTTGCCATACGGTCTATTCCAAGATATTTCATATCTACAATATTTCCAGAAGCATCTATATATCCCATTGTTGCTCCTGTACCTGAACTTAAATTCGCTAACGCTAAATACGGATCTGCAAGTGATCTATTCCCGTTTTTACCCCATGATAAACGTAATTTACCTGTACTTAATGGTCTCCAGTTCAACCAGCTTTCTTTGTTAAAATTCCATCCTAAAGCTACAGAAGGGAAAGTTGCATAAGGATAAGAAGCTCCAAATGCTGAATATCCATCACGACGGATAGTTCCCGTTACCATGTAGCGATCATCGAACGAATAGAAAAGTCTCGCCATCAATCCGTCAGCTGTTTGATGTGTATCGTTTGAATTAAACGAACTATTTGCCAGTGTTGCATTTGCAATATTATGATATCCTAAAGCATCTGAAGGCTGAATATTATTGGCATCGATACGGTCCCACCATGTTTTAAGATCTTCTGCTTCTTGAACAAAAGTGGCTATAATATGATGTTTTCCATTAAATGTATGATCCCAGGTTAAGGTATTATTTAAATTCCAAGTAAAGTTTTTCCCATTTTCTCTGTCGACTCCTATATTAACAGCATTCCAGTTTTTGTTACCTGCTGATTGAAAATAACGATTATAGAAAAATTGATAACGTGGTGCAGCATTAAATGAATATGTAATTCCAAAAGGCAAAGTTACTTTTGCATTAAAAATGGTATTTAACACTGTATATCCTTTATCAAGATCCATGTATTGACGATCATAGTAATAATTATATCCTCCAATTGTTGCTCCCATTGGTTGTCTTGCATAATCACCATTTGCATCTTTAAAGTTAGAAAACGGGCTGTTTCTTAACATATTTGCATCCCAATAATTTGTTCCTGTACCAACAGAAATATCTCCATCTGAACGATCTTGGAAATTAACGTTTGCTCCAAATTCAAGCCAGTCTGTAATTTTAGCATCTACTTTCATATTGGCACGAACTGCAGAATAATCATTCCCCTGAATAGCTCCTTCTGAAGTCAAGTAACCCAAAGACATATAGTAATTTACTTTATCACTTGCTCCAGAAACGCTTAAGTTATTATCGCGATTAATTCCTGTTCTAAAAGTACTACCATACCAATCGTGCGTTTTTCCTTCTGTAAAGTTTTTCAAAAGCGTAGCATCGGTAATTCCTAGACGAAGTCCCCAAACTTCATTTAGACTTTTTCCTTGAACTTGCGAAGCTGGTTGATAAGCCAACCACTGATCTTGAGTTATACCAAACTGACTTAATTGACTTGGGTTTGTGTAATAACCCGGTTTACCTGCAGCTGTTCCTGTAACCCATGCTTCATAGTTTCCAGTTGTTGTATTAAGTCCGTATGTTTTAGCTGTTTCCCAATCTTGTCTGTATCTTATATATCCTTCAGGAGAATAGACACCGCGATAAGCACTTTTATTGACAACAGTCAAGTTTGTTGTTACATTAATAATCGGTTTTCCTGTTTTTCCTCTTTTGGTTGAAATAACAATAACCCCCGCTGCTGCTTTAGATCCATATACTGCTGTTGCAGATGCATCTTTTAAAATATCAATCTGACCAACATCATCAGGGTTAATTTCAGAAAGCTCTCCGTAAAACTGCATTCCGTCTAAAATAATAAGTGGTGAATTATGATTAGCACCATCGGGATTGTAAACAGAAGTTTGTCCACGAATCTGTAAAGATCCTCCACCTTTTGCAGAAGGATCATACCCTACTTTTAGCCCCGGAACACCTCTCAATAAATCCTGAACTGTTTGCGGATTTTGATTTGCCAAAGCATCTGCTTTAACCTGAACAATTGATCCGGTTAAATCTTTTTTCTTCATTTTACCATATCCCACTACCACCACTTCGTCTAATGAAGCTGCGTTTTCTTTCAATTGAATCGAGATATTCGTTTTACCATTTGTAGCTACTTCTTGCGTTACAAAACCAACAAACGATATTACTAATACAGAACTTCCATCTCCTTCCAGAGTAAATTTTCCGTCAAAATCTGTTATCGTACCTTTCTTTGTTCCTTTTATCGTAACTGATGCTCCAGGAAGTGGAATTCCTTTCTCGTCTTTAACCTGGCCACTAATAGTATTTTGTGACTGTACTTTTTCTGTTTCTTTTATACTACCGGAATCAGTAGAAAATGCATGTACCTGCGACAATGAAACCAAGACACAAAGTAGTGTAAGTTTCTTTTTCAAATCAAATCCAGATCCATAATCAGGATCTTTAATTTTCCTAATAAAGTTTGTCATTTTTGGTTGTAATTTTTGGTTAATCGATTAGTTAATAAGTCTGCAAAATATCGTAACAGCATTAAATAAGTGTGTTTTTTACAATTTTATTTTTCAAAATTTTTTAAGCACACATTATGAAGTGATTACGTGTAGTCTGCATTGCAAATCTAACGTAAGAAGTAAAAGTAAAAGGGGGTAATTACAACATTATAAAAGGGGCAAATCCGCATTTATGGACATAAAACAGCTTTTTTTTATATGAATGGCAAAAAAAGAATATTTAAAATATACAATTGATAATTATTTTGTTTAGAATGTTTCGCTACGCTGTAGCTCTCGGTTTGTTGCCTAAAATTTTTCTATACATATTTAGCTCCGCTGGAGCCTTAGAAATTAGTAGCAACACGAAAAGTAAGAATCTTTAAACCGTTTTAATTTTAATTGAAATTCAAGAAAAAGTCCCAGAGGGACGAAACATTTATAGAAACAAAATGTATAGAAATGTAATAAGAAAAAAAGCTCCAGAGGAGCGAAATATAGGAATTAAACACATCTCTAATAAAACATAGCCCAAGGTTTCAACCTTGGGAGACTTTGGTTAGAAAAAATGTAATGGATTTTCATTGTGTCTAATGCTCAAAACCATTGGTTATGTTCTAAAAATCTATAGCCAGAAAACAAAAAAAGCAGTCCTATTAGACTGCTTTTCAATTTTATAGAATTATTTAATTACTTCACAAAACGGTAAACCTCTGATGCTGCCAATAAGAAAGCCCCCACTCCAAAATCGGCGGTTGAATTTTTATCTACAACCTGTCCCGGAATTGCTTTTTCGCCAATAGGTTGTACATATCCTAAAGTACCATCAGGCTGAAGTGCAAAAGTGGTTAAATAATTCCATGATTTTTGCACGACAGGTAAATACGTTTTTTTATCCAAATATCCATTATTTATTCCCCACATAAAACCATAAGTAAAAAAGGCGGTACCACTAGTTTCTGGACCTGGAGCATGTTCTGGATCTAGAATACTTCTCGTCCAATATCCTTCTTTTTGCTGTGTTTCTGCCAGTGCTTTAGCCATATCTTTAAAACGACTGATATATTCGTCTCTATGTTTGGCTGATTTTGGTAAATCCTGAATAATTTTCGCATATCCAGCAAATATCCAACCATCGCCTCTTGCCCAGAAATCTTTTTTCCCGTTAGCACTTTTATGTTTCGGATAAACATATTTCGCATCTCTAAAATATAATTTCGATTCAGAATCATACATAATACTGTCAGCATATTGCAGGTAAGAATGTAGTTTTTCTAAATACAATTCATTTCCAGTAACGTTGTACAACTTTGTCATCACAGGCATTACCATATACAAACCGTCAACCCACCACCAATAGTCATTTGCAGGAGTACTCATTTCGTATTCCATAACTTCACGCGCGCGGGCTATTTTTTTTGGATCATTTTTCCCAGTAAAATTGTATAAATCAATGTAGGTTTGAAAACAAATCTGCCAATCTCCAAATAATACATGTTTATCTGTTTCTCCGTAATTGTATTTCCATTCTGTTTTATCAGTTGATTTTGCACCCATCCATTGGTTTTTCTCGGCCCAAGCCAAAGAATAATCCAAATATTTTTGGTTCTGAGTGACTTTGTAAGCTTCCATATTTCCAGTATGATAAGCCGAAACATGCCAAAAAGCATTTCCAGGTTCCTGATGTGTCGTCTGCCATCGGTCATTTACTTTGTCAATAATAGCAATAACTTCTTTTTTAGATTCTTTAATTCCGCTTTCCTGCTTTACATTACCGCTTTTACATCCAACAGCTACAAGCGAAACCGAAGCTATTGCGATAAAAAATGATTGTCTAAAATTCATCATTATATTTTTAGATTAAGGTTTAATTATTTTGTTACAAATCAAAGAATCAGGTTGATTTCCAGAAACTTTCATTCAGTATGTATTTATTATCTTTTACGTTTTGATACTTCTTTTTAAACTCAGAAGGATTAATATTATAAAATTGTTGAAAGTGTTTTCTAAAGTACTTAATATCACCAAAACCTGCAATCGAAGCCGCCTGACTGATCTGCAAATCTGTCGTAATTAATAAAGTGGCCACTTTTCGCAAACGCACATTTCTCGTAAATTCTGAAACCGATTTACCAGTAATCTTTTTAATTTTTTTATAGACTAAAGAATAACTCATTCCTAAATGAAAGGCCAGATCATGCACATTGAAATTCTCTATGTCCAAATTAGCGTCAATTATCTCTACAATCTTTTCAATGAGTTTTTTATCCTCATCAGATAGTTTCAGATTCGCTTCTTTTTTAGTTACAGAATTAAGCAGATAGTTTTGTTCACTATCACGTCGTGCCAAAATCCCACTGATTCTAGCTAATAAATATTCATTATCAAATGGTTTTGTAATATAATCGTCTGCTCCAACTTCTGCTCCTTTTAGTTTTACATCTTCTGAAGTTCCTCCCGTAAGCAATATCACAGGAATGTGTTTTAACTCGTCATCCGATTTTATCTGCTTACAAAAAGCGACTCCGTTCATTTCTCCCATTACCACATCTGAAATGACTAAATCTGGTTGTACTTTTTTAATTATAGTTAAAGCTGCTTCTGCATTTTCAGCCAATGTAATATGATATTTTGAGGCTAATATTCGCTTTAAATAATTTCGTATCTGCGGATTATCATCTACAACAAGAATACTTTTGGCATCTTTAATTAAATCACTCACAGTCTCAGGTTCTTCAAGAGTTTGCAATACGTTTTCGCGAATCACTGTATCTTCTAAAGCTTCTTCCAAAAATAAAGTTCTATCGCTTAAATCTTCTCGGATTTCAATATCTCCAAAATGTTCTTTCCCAAGCGGCAATCTGATTTCAAAAGTTGATCCTCCGTGTTTATTGTCACGACAACTTACCTGTCCAGAATGCTGATTCACAAATTGTTTTACCAAATAAAGTCCGATACCAAATCCTTTACGATTGTTTTTTATGTTGGTATTGGACTGATAAAACAGATTAAAAATTTTCTCTTTATCGGCATTTGGAACACCTTCACCATTATCCACAACTTTTATAATCACTTCATTTTCTTTACAACGCAAGTTTACTGCAACACTTCCATTTTCTTTCTCGGTAAATTTTAAGGCATTGGAAATCAAATTAAACAAAGCCATTTCTATTTTCTCACGATCTACATAGACCAGAACTCTTTCTTCAGAAATACTAAAACTGTAGTCTATTTTTTTAGTTTTTGCATGATGAACAAAACAACTAAAAACTTCTTTCGCAAGCTCTACAATATCGATTTGACCAATCTTAAGTTTTCCTGTCTCTGTTTCAGTTTTTCTAAAAAGAAGCAACTGATCTACAAGACTTAATAATCTTCTCGAATTACTGTAAACCATTTCAATTGCACCAGGATCAATCTGCTGATCGGTTCCATAAATGATATCTTTTAACGGATTAATAATCATCGTTAAAGGCGACCTAAACTCGTGAGAAATATTAGTGAAAAAGGTTATTTTTTTCTCATTAAGTTCTTTCTCTTGTTTAGCCAAATCCTGTGATAATTTCACTTCATATTTAAGCTTAGCCTGCTGACGCTGATATCTATCGACTAAATAAATAATAGCGCAAATCATTATAAAATAGATAAAATAAGCCAAGCCGCTTCTGTACCAAGGCGGTAATATTGTTATGGGAAGCGAAATAGATTTTGAATTCCAGATTCCTTCTGCATTCGTCGATTTAATTTTCAATACATAATCTCCTTCTGTAATTCTCGAATAATTGGCACTTCGAATATTATCCACATAATGCCATTGCGAATCCCAGCCTTCCAGAAAATACGCATAGGATATTTTTTCAGGCAAACTATATTCTAAGGATGCAAAATCGATATTAAGCATCGATTCATCGTAAGGCAATTTTAATTGATTAATTCCAAAAGCGCCTACACCATCCTGATCATAAGCTTTGTTATTCACTTTAATCGAAGTAATAATTAGTTTCGGAAAAGCATGAACCTGACTGTTTATTTTGGTATCAATAATGTTAAAACCTTTGATTCCGCCAAAGACAATTTCACCTGTAGAAAGTCTCAGCGCTGCATTATAATTAAACTGATTGCTCTGAAGTCCGTCAGCATCATGATAACTTGTAATTTTGCCGTTTTCTATGTTATAAGCAAATATTCCGTTGTACGTGCTACACCAATAAACACCTTGTTTATCTCTAACAATATTCAAAATGGAATTATTTGGAAGTCCATTTCGTTGTGTTAGAAATTTTCGTTGAAAGGTTTTCGGATTCAAGATCATCAAACCGCCGCCTTCTGTGCCAACCAGCATTTTTGTATCTGAATGCGAAACAACGGAACGAACTGGATATTTTACGTCGATCGATTTACTTTGAAGCGTTTTAGGATTTAACTGAAATAATTTCGAAAAATTCCCAATCCAAAGATGTTGCTGATCTTCTGATATCGAAATAATACCGCGAATTCTGGCATTTACAAAATCAAACTGATCTGTTTTTTCATTGTATCGATACAAACCTTCTTCATCTGGTGAAGCCGCCCACAAAATATTCTTTTTGCATTTGTATAATACCCAAATATTTTTTTGAACTGCTTTTATTTTAGGACTGTAGAGATTGTATTTCTTGAAATTATGGGTTTGGGAATTAAAAAGACAAACGCCCCCACCATAAGTTCCAAACCAAGTTCCTTTATTGTCTTTCAGAATATCTGAAACGAAATTGTTACTAAGCGAATTTGGATTATTGGCGCTATAGGCATAATTGGTAAATGTATTTGTTTTTCGGTTCCAAAGACTTGCTCCTGCTCCATCTGTCCCAATCCAAAGATTTTCTGAATCTTGCTCGCATAACGAAAGAATAAAATCGCTTGGTAAAGTATTTTTAGACTGTTCATTTTTAGAAATCGTAACAAAAGGGCTTTTTGTCTCTTCAATTGTATTTACACCGCCTCTTAAAGTCCCAATCCAAACTCGGTTTTCATTATCGAAATAAAGCGATGATATGGCGTTACTGTTGAGTTTTTCTTCATCAAGACAAGCATTTAGTAATGAAAAAGAATCTTTTATATAATTGTATTTTACAACACCATTTCCGTTGGTTGCAATCCAAAGTTCATTAGCAGAAGCCTTAAACATCAAATCAGAAATAGGATATTGAATTTCCTGATTGTTATAAAGATGACGGATTTTGGTTTTAGTATTGTATTTTAAGAGTCCTTCCTCTGTAGCCAACCAAATATTCGAATATTTATCGATTAAAATACAGCCACTCGCAATAGAACTTTCAAAAACAAGAGAAAGATTTTTTGCTCCCGATTCCATCGATACTAAACCAACTCCTGCAACAGAACACCACAATTTTCCAGATTGATCGAAATCCATTTCCTGCACATGAAAATCCCATTGCATTTTTCCGTTTATTAAAAGCGGAATCTGAACAATTATTCCTTTTTCTTTTGCAGCATAAAGCAAGCCTTTTCCTGCTGTGGCAATGTACATTTTCGATTTATAATCGCGAATTTGATTGACAACAATATCGATTCTTGTACTTTTAGAAGTTTTTGCATCGATATAATTTTTTGTCTTAAACTGATTGCTCAGATAATCATAAACCGAAATTCCTCCTTTTGTTCCAATCCAAATTTCATTTTGAGTACCGCAAATACTTACAATTCTATTGTTGGCTAAAGAATTTGGATCGTTTGGTTCGTTTCTGAAATTCAAAAAATTGTAACCATCATATCGACTTACGCCGTCATAAGTTCCAAACCACATTAAACCTCTTTTATCTTTGTAAACTGAGGTTACAGCATTATTCGCCAGACCGTTTTTGATTCCGAGATATCCAATATTATATTTTTTCTGTCCGAATTTGGGAATAGAATTCCCTACAGTCTGTGGCTTAGCTGTAAAACAAATTACAAATGCTAAAAAAACTAGGATTTGCTTTTTCACGGGTTGGTTTGGTTGGTTTGGTTGGTTTTTGGAAACTTAGATAGTCAAAAAACCTATGAGCAGAACTCATAGGCTTCTTTTTACAAACATAACTAAAAACACTAATTTACAAGTGAAATTATATAAGAATAATGGTATTGTTTGTCTAATAATCGATATTGATCATGTGGCAAACGTCCCCAGCTGTCATCACCGCCTAAACCTCTTTGTTTATAATCGAGATGAAGATATACTGCTTCTTTAGAATCTAAATCCAAATCGGATGGGTGTCTTTGTGCTTTGGTTTTCCCTGGATCCAACGCTTCGGTTGAAATATTTAAAGCACTAAATCCAAGTGGCTGTAATCCTTCGATTTTTACTCCTTTACCGTTTGCATTTTGTAATTCTAACCAACGAACATCTGTTTTATAACCACCTTCTTGTGGACGAATATAATTTTTAGTGTACTGATTGATTACTTTATCTGAATATTCTCCAATAAATGCTGCTGAATTTCTATCCGAATAATTTTCCCAAGGACCTCTTCCATAATAACTTAAATTCTCGAATGCTCCATTCAATTTGGCACGCATTCCAAAACGAGGCATTTCTGGCAATTCTTTTCCTCCCAAATCAATAGCGGCAGTAACTTTTATCGCTCCATTATTTTGAATCAAATAATCCACTGTGTAAGGGAGATCGACTCCTGCTAATTTGTAAACTACTTTGATTACTAAACCTTCAGAAGATTTTTTGTCTACTGTTGCACTTACCACTTTTGCATTTTGCGATGCTTCTTTCCAAACTACCAATTTATTTTCCATGTTGCTTCCAAAATCATTATCGGTTGGAGCACGCCAGAAATAAGGTGTTGGGAAATTGGTAAAAATTGGATTTGATTCGTTTTTCAAATTGTATTTTAAAATTTCTCCTTTTTGAAGATCAAATTCTCCCGCAATCTTTTCTGTTTCAAATGACACCAAATTACCTTTTACAGCATACTTTAATTTTGAAGTACTTTTTTCACTGTTATTGTTTTTAAAATAAGAACCTTTTCCTATTGCAAACTGTTCTCTTGCAAACTCATGTCCTTTTTTTACTAATGGTGCATCGTGTTTTGAAACTGCATAAACATTTAAAAAATATTCTGAATTTTCGTCAATTGAACCTAAATCTAAAGCGACTTTTTTACTTTCTGCAGGCGCATTATCTAAATTAAATTCTCCTGATTTTACTTTTGCACCATTTTTAGTCAATTCCCATTTGAAATTATAATCAGAAAGAGTGGTGAAATTATACAAATTCGTTACCGTTAAATCTGACCCAGCAAATTGAAAATGAATATTTTGATATACTTTTTTAATCTCGCTTAAAGCTGGTTTTGGCGTTCTATTCGAAAAAATAACTCCATCGGCGCAGCCATTTTCATCATGTTGCAATTTTGAACCACCTAAATCTCCACCATAAGCCCAAAATATTTTTCCGTTTGCGTCTTTGGTTTTTATTCCTTGGTCAACCCAATCCCAAATAAAACCACCTTGCATATGTTTACTGCTGTTGATGATATCCCAATATTCCTGAAAATTTCCACCGCTATTTCCCATCGCGTGTGCATATTCACACATAATGTATGGACGGTTTTTATTAGCTTCAGCATAAGATTTCATGCTTTTAATTCCAGGATACATCGGACAAACAATATCCGTATTTCTATTTTCTCCAGCTTGCTCAAACTGAACAGGACGTGTTGTATCGACTTGTTTTAACCAATCGTAGGCATCATAAAAAACAGGTCCGTTTCCGCATTCATTTCCTAAAGACCAAATAATGATCGACGTATGATTTTTATCAAATGCGAACATTCTTTTGATACGATCTAAATGTGACGGCGCCCACTCTGGCAAATATGCAGGATGTTTTTTCTGATCAAACCAGTTTTGCCATTCTGCACCCATTGCATGTGATTCGATATTGGCTTCGTCAACGACATAAAAACCATATTCATCACATAAATCATACAATTTAGTATCGTGCGGATAATGACTCATACGAATAGCATTGATGTTGAATTCTTTCATTAACTGAAGATCTTTTAACATTAATTCTTCGTTTGGAACGTGTCCATTAACATCATCATGTTCGTGAATATTGACACCTTTTACCATCACTGCTTTTCCGTTAACCAATAGCTGTGCGTTTTTAATTTCAACTTTTCTAAAACCTGTTTTTTTAGAAACTGCTTCCAGAATATTTCCTTTACTGTCTAATAATGAAATGGTGTAGCGATATAAATTTGGTGTTTCAGCATTCCATTGTTTTACATTTTCAATGATTTTTGAAAAACTGATATTAGTATCTTTTGCGTTTACTTTTTTACTTTCAGAATAAACCGTTTTTCCTTCTTTATCAAACAATTCTACTTTTACAGACGGATTTTTGATTTTACTGTTTTGAAAAGTTTTCAACGTAACGTCCAAATTAAAAAGTCCGTTTTTGTATTGATTGTCTAAATCGCTTTTTACAAAATAATCCCAAACCGTTGTTTTTGGCATTGCCTGTAAATAAACATCTCGTTCAATTCCGCTTAATCTCCAGAAATCTTGATCTTCCAGATAACTTCCGTCGTGCCATCTAAAAACCTGAACCGCAATTAAATTGTCTCCTTTCTTTAAAAAAGAAGTAATATTAAATTCAGCAGGAGTTTTGGATGCCTTTGTCATTCCGACTTCTTTTCCGTTCAAAAATACTCGCGCATAACCTGAAATAGAACCAAAATGAAGTATAATTTCTTTATCATTCCAAGAATCAGAAATCGTAAAATTGCGTCTGTAACTTGCAACCGGATTATAATCTCCCGCTATAAAAGGAGGATTTTTAGGAAACGGATACACAATATTGGTATAAATAGGAATATCATATCCTTGCAACTCCCAGTTTGAAGGCACCTGAATTTCTGACCATTTACTGACATCAAGTCCTGGCTCGAAAAAATTCGTCGGTCTTTGTGCCGGAGTCTTCACAATATCAAATTTCCAAAGTCCGTTTAAACTTTGATATAATGCCGATTTTTTGGGATTGTTTTCCTTTAATTCTGCTTCATTACTAAATAGAAGAAATGAACTTCGTCCTGCTTCTTTGCCTCGATCCAAAATTTGAGGATTTTCCCATTCATTATTCTGGGCATAATTATTTTGCAGACCCAAAAACAAAGTAAGTGCTAATACAATTTTTTTCATTTAACTACACAATGGTTTTTAAAATTTAATACTCTTCCATTTATTTCAGATCGGGCAATAAATACTTATTAGAAATACATTTTAAAAAAATGCATTTTCCTCACTAAAAAATAACCTGCCTAGTTCCGAAATAAAATCAACTTCACAAATTTAGATAACCACCTATAAGATAAGAGGGGCGTTACAGTAAATTAGAAGGGGTATATCCGCAAAAGGACATTAAAAATGCATTTATAAGGCATTATTTCACATTATTCATAATTATCAAATTGAAAAATGCTAGTGGGAAAAATTATATTTCTAATAAAAATTTCCCCAAGAATTAACTAGTTTTAGATTTAGTTTCAACCCATAGAAACATAGCATCTGTACTTAAAAGAAACCTACAATGAAGAAATAAATTTCTTTATTGTAGGTCTCGTGATGTTCATTTAAACAAATGAAATACTTTTCTCAAGCTTCTTAAATCTATACTTCAATGTGTTTGAAATAATTTAAGATTTATTTCTTTTACCAAATTATTACTCTTTCAAAACTGGTAGTTGTTTTACTTCTAAAATTTGTACAGGCTCCGGATTTGCGTTTACTAATCCTTCACCATCTGCCTGATTTACATTTTGAGAAAAAATGTGTAGTTCTTGTTTTTCTTTCCAAAGCTCTTTATCAAAATTTGGTTCCCATTGCCCTACTGTAAGTCGACTTACATCATTTAATTGCCATTTTTTAGTTTTTAAATTGGCAGAAGCTAAGGTTATTTTATTGTTTCTTTCCTCATCTCTAAAAAGCAAATACAACATCGATTTGTTTACCAAGATTTCAGGACGCGAAATAGGAATTCTTTTTGTACCACCCCCACCAAGGTTAAAAGATGTTTTACGAAAATCGGTATCCATTAAATTCCATTTTCCATCAGATAAATAGACTACTTTGTATTGTGGCTTGCTGTTATTATTCCAATAAGTTGCGATATAAGGATTGTCTTTTTCGTCTACAGTCATAGCAGTTTGGTTAATTAAACTGCTGTTTTGTGGTACTTCCCAAGCATGTTCGGCTGTTGCTTTTGTAATAGGCAAAATGTATTTCTCTCCTGTAGACTTTTGCCATGTTTTTCCTCCATCGGCAGAAAAAGCATAACAAACATCATGGTTTGTCGACACATCCCAGCTTTCTCTCCAAACCCACGAAATATAAATTCCTTTTTTACCCATACACATTTGCCAATACGCACTTCGTTGATTTTCTCCATCCAATAAATTATTTTGTAAGGAGGTCCATTCTTGCTTTTTTAAATCATAAGATTTTATAACTAAATTTCCTCTTCCAGAAGCTCCAGAACGGTAACAAAACAATAGATTTCCGTTTGATAAGTTATGAAATTCAGGATACGTTACTTTATCTTCATCTATTCCTGTCATTGGTTTTTCTTCTCCTAATTCTAAAGAAAATGGCTTTTTGCTTCTAGCATAACGCAAGCGTGTATCGTGATGATCCCAGCTCACGTGAAGATAACCTTCGCCATCTATTACAATGCTGATATCATTGTGGGCATCTTTTACATTTCCGCTGTATGGAGTAATGAGTTTATTCCATTTTTTTGAGTTTAATTTTCTTTTGGCTAAAACCATTCTCCCTTCCGGATCATAATAAGCTGTGTATTGATCTCCTTTGAAAGAAGTAAGCGCACTATTTCTAAAAATAACTGTATTGACAGAATTATTACTCCAACCTAATCCAACCTCGCTCTCAGTAGTTTTTAACTGAGCATTTACACTAACAGAGAAAACGATCAGCATTAAAATTTTACTTAACTGACTATTTAAATTGATTTTCATTTTTCTTTTTCTTTTAACAAAATAATTAATTAGGATTGCTTTTTTTGTTGATTGAGTATAAATGTCTCTGCAGTTAAAGTAATCCCAGAATAAAAGTTTTCACTTTTATCGATATACTTTACTTTTCTTTTTAAGAAAAACTTGCAAAATTTCGGAATGGCATCACAAATTAATTCATTCTTATTTGAATTAACAAATTGTACTGAAAGTATAATGCTATTTCTGGGTAATTAAAAAACGCTAAACCGAAAGATTTAGCGTTTTTATATCTTTTGAAAAATTAAGCGAAAATAACAAACTTAAAAATCGTCTTTTACAATTTCATTTCTTTTAAAATAATTTCTACAATTTTAGTGTAATCATTGTTATAATGATGCGAACCTGGAATTTCGACGGTTTTTATATCCGATTCTGTAAAACGTTTTCTAATTTCTGGATCTTCTTCACTTCCAAAAAAACAAACAGGATTATAGGTTTTAATTTTCTTTATTTCAGCAATCACATCATAATTATCATTTGAACTTTCAAGACTGAGCATATCTGCGATATGGATTTCAAAATCGGCTTTGACGTCTGGAGATAAAGAATAGACTCCTTTTAATTTTTCCTTTAAAGGTTCTGGGAAATTAGCTGCTGCAAACGGAACAACAGAAGCTCCAAACGAATATCCAACAAGAATAAAAGTCTTTTTATTCCATTGTTGTAAATAATGTTCTATTGCTTTAGAAATCGCTGCTGCAGTTTCTGTTGGAGTTTTGGCATTCCAAAAATATTTCTGAGCATCGAGTCCAATTACTGAAATTCCTTTTTCTGCCAAAGCCTCTCCAAACGACTGGTCAAAACTTGTCCATCCTCCATCACCTGAAATTAAAAAAGCAATAGGCTGGTTTTCATCTTTATTCTTAGACGGAATCAAGGTTAAAGGCATTTCAAACGGAAGCGGTGTTAAATGCTGTTCTTTCAGTAACGAATTTTGTTCTGATTTCTGTTTGGCATAACTAGGCGTATTGAGAATTTCTTTATAAGCATCAATAAATTGTGGCAGCCAGTTTTTAGTAACAGAAAAACCATGCCCAACTTTCGAAAGTGTAATTAGCTTTCCCAGTTTCAATCCGTCCATAAATTTTTTAGTCTCGCCGTAGTTGCAAACTTGGTCTGTTGTTCCCTGCAAAACAATAAATGGAGCAGTCAGTTTTTGTGTTTTTTCAAGATAATAGGCTTTTCCTTCTTTTAAAACATGAGTAGTCAGTCCAGAACCATCACATAAAGTTCGATCAGTTTCTATATCTGGACAGAATCCTAAGGCAATTGCGCCACTAAAAGTATTCGCTGGAGCCTGTACCAGCATACCATAAACAAGAGTAGCTCCAGACGAATAACCAACTAAAATAGGTTTTAGATATTGTTTCAGTTTCAGTTTTTTTTGCAAAATAAGACTCAGTTCTTCAAAATCTCCTGCAGGGTAATAACATTTGGATTTCTCTTTTTTAATGGCTTTAAAATAATGCTGAATATCAATACCAGCCACCAAAGCGCCTTGATCTACAATATTTTTAGCCATATCAACAACACCACTATTCCATCCTCCATCACCTGAAACGAATAATACAACAGCATTGGGAGTTGTTTTAGGTTTGTATAAAGTAACTTTTCCAAATGCTCCTAAACGAATAGTATCTTCTACTGAAGCAAAAACAATTGTGTTGTAAATAAAAATAGAAAAGATGAGTAATATGTTTTTTTTCATCGTACTTCATTTTAAGTGTTGAACTATAAAATCTAACTCGTTGAGTATAATTCTTTTTAACACATAGAAACATAGTTTAACTTTATGAAAATACCTAAAAGGCGTTTCATTTCCATCAATTCACATAGCTTCTTCCTGTATCTTTAAGACGAATAAAAAACTATGTTTCTATGTGTTATATTAAATAGCTTAATTCCATCCACCGTGTTAAATTCTATTCTTTTTATTGTATATGATAACCGAAATTGCAATTAAATAAACATATAGATTAAGCAGAAAAAGTCGCTGCCATAATCCTCTGTCAAAAATCCAGCTTCTTTGAGCCGAAAACCGAATTGTAAATAAGGCTATTGTAATTAAACCTATAAAAAAGATTATTTTAGAGAATAAACCGAAACGAGAATACTTTTCCTTTTCAATTACTTTTTGCATGACCAAAGGCAGTAATAAAGCCGCAATAAGACCAATTCCTCCCGCAATATCATGGGCGATAAAAGATGGTTTCATTTCACCTCTTATTCGATCAGCTTTAAATAAACCAGAGCCAATACCTTCTCCAATTCCGTATAACATAATTAAAACCGAAGCTAGTTTTGAACTCTTCGGATTTTCATAAAATGCTTTTCTAAAAATGATTCCAAAGAAAATAAATACAATTCCAATAAAAATCCACCAAGCAGAAATAAGATTGGATACGGGACTTATAGTTGCTCCCAGCGAACTAATCGTATTTTTTAACTGGCTATAACCTGGATAATAATTTCCAAGGACAAATAATACAATAAAATCAGCAATACAAATTGTAATGCAGATGATTACCATGATTTTTATTCCGTTTAATTTTAAAATCCCCATAATTTTATTGATTATTACGGTTTGACTACTTTGTTTAAAACTAAAGGTGCCTGCAATAAATCATAATCATGAGAATACACTAAATATTTATTGTACCACACTGGAGAGAATTTTTCTTTATAATCTCTTAATCCTTTGTAATGAGAAAAATATTTAATTCTTTCATAAGCAAACTTCATCGACTTTTCTGGAAAAGTATTTGCTTCTTCAAGACCACTCATTGCTGCTAATCCGAGATTTACAGCGTTACATTCCTGAGATTTCAAATACGTGAATAATTCAATCAAAATAAAATCGATAATACCATTTGGTGCATCATCTGTTTTACGAATTAAATCGTATGTGCCTTCATTTTTGGCATAATCGGGAATGACATTTAAAAAAGCCACAATTTTTTCTTCAGGATTTTCGACTGTTATAATGGTTTGCTGTTTTAATTCTTCCCATTCAAATTTACCTTGCGAAAAAACGAGTTCACTTCTTTCGGTACTATTCAGCCATTCATCGCTAACCGCTTTTATTTTCTGCAAAAGACCATCTTTTACAGGTGCATTATGAATAGTGGTTTTAAAACCTTTTACTTTATTTATGGCATTACGAAGTGTTTTCTTAGCACTTCCTTCTAAAGTAAATGCAGCTAAATCGACAACTCCCTCCTGTCCTATAAACAAACTTTTCTTTTTTAGAGCAGTAAATACATCCAGATTTTCTTCGGGAACACGATAGTAAATACTTCTTAATCCGTTGTTATAGCAGTATTTGTCAAATTCGACAATACATTGTTTCATTTCTTCGACCGATGCTGCTACTGGATTTTCAAGAACAACAGCAAAATTATCAGCAGTGCGATAGGCTAAAAAGGCTTTTTTGTTTTCGGCAATAAAAATGGTTTTGTCATCATAGGTTTTAAAATAATCTAAAGCAGAAGATCCATATTGTTTGAGAATGGTATTGGCTAAAGCGAAATCATCTTCAACTGCTTCTTTTTTAATAGTATAAGGACGAATTAAAGCATAAACCAAAAATCCTAAAGATAAAAAACCACAAATGTTGATAGAGAGTAAAAAACGTCTTGCGAAACGATCCAGCGGAACCAAATCGGAACTCCCTATTAAAAAGTAATTCTGTAATCCATATTTTATAGATTGAAGCCAGTCAAAATCGATATTAAAATGCTTTTTGTCCAACAAGTAAAAACCTAAAATACTGTAGATTAAAACCGTAGCAATGCTTACAAAAACGGTTTTTAAACCTAAACTCTGCAAATGCGAATTGCTTTTGATGTAATATTCTTTTCTGGTTGCTATTAAACTAATCAAAACAATAAGGGCAATTATGGCTTCTTCGTAATCTATAGCTTTGGTCAGATTTCCTATCACCGAAATACCCGTGAGGAAAATCGCAAACCACCAGGCAGTACGCAATCCTTTGAGCATAAAAGCGGCATTAATGAGCATAAACAATCCAGCAGTTATCACAAAATAATTCGAAACTTTGATTGCCGAAATTGGAATTACATTTTCTAAAACATGCAGACGTTCTGAAATGGCAGGAGTTAAAACCGAAATAATATTAATCAATCCTAAAGTAAAAAGTAGAAAAGAAGGCACTACTCGCATTAATAATTTATTGGCACTAAATAGAAACAGTGATGTTCCAACTAAAAGCGGAATCCAAAATTCGAAAAAACGATACAGAAAAGTAACGGCTATAGCATTGACATTTGTAAAACCAAACTTCACCAATATAAAACTCATTGATATTTCGATAGCACCCAATCCGCGGAGGAAAGGAGAGACAATTAAAAATATTACGGAAACAATATATCCTATTATAGCCGCAGTTAAAGAAGGCGTAAATCCTAAGGCGGTCATAGCGACATACAAATGTGCGATGCCAACAAACTCAATAAGAACAGAGTAAAAAACAACATGAAAGAACTTGTTTCTATCAATTTTATTACTTCTCAAATCATCCATAAATACTTCTGCCGAAGGAAAAAACTTTACAATAAAACGATACATTGACCCTTTCTTTAAAACAGAAATATAAATAAAATACAAAAGCATGCTTAATCCTACAACTGCTGCAAAAGCATACCATTCTCCTGATCCGGTAGTTCCCTCCAAGAAAGAATACAATAAAGCTGGAATGGCAACAATGATAACAGAAAGAATTCCGACAAAGCCGTATACGATTGAGGCAAAATGAATCTGAGTCGGTTTAACTCCTTTTTTCTCTATAGGTTTGGTAAAAAATGCCAAAGAAGAAATGCCTCCCGCTGGAAGAAAAACACTGATAAAATTTCGCTTAAGAAATAAAACTACTGCATCTGTAAATGAAATTTCGCTTTGAACTGCTTTAAACGAAGCATAATACATTAATGCCTGAAGCACAATGTAAAAGGCAGCCAATGCAACCCCGCATAAAACCCAAAAACTGCTGGCATCTGCGATTACATTTTTGACTTCTTCTAATTCTGAATTTTCGTGT
This sequence comes from Flavobacterium sp., assembly GCF_036405015.1. GTDB lineage: Bacteria > Bacteroidota > Bacteroidia > Flavobacteriales > Flavobacteriaceae > Flavobacterium. The sequence continues at coordinate 35,089 of NZ_DASWYK010000162.1, forward strand.
TTGATAAACCAAATTCCGATTCCAATAAAAAAGATGGTAAAGATAAACTGTCTGATAATTTTATCATTTTCACGTAGAAATGAAATTCCTTTTCTTCCTTTAAAATGATTTAAAAACGTATTAAAAACTGGCAGTACTTTCATACACAGAAGAAATAATTTATTTGTAAAAATCAAATTATGTCTACTAAATGTACGATAATAATTTATTATTTTGGACTTTTTATACACCTTAATAAAATCGTAATCCTGTAAATATTTTTTCCTAATTTTAGTCAATCCAAAAACAGCCCATTCAGATTTTCTTCAAAATTGAAAATAACATTTGCAGCATGAAGATTTTAATTATAGAAGACGAAAAAGAAATTGCTCAAAGTATTAAAGATTACTTTAATAGCAATAGCATACAATGTGAAACGGCTCATACCTACAATCTAGCTCTCAATAAAATTGAAAATTATGATTACGATTGTATCCTTTTAGATTTAATGCTGCCAGATGGTGATGGTTTTGAAATATTAAAAGAATTAAAAAATAAAAATAAGACTGAGGGTGTCATTATTATTTCGGCAAAAGAAACTCTTGAAACCAGAATAGAAGGCTTTAATCTTGGTGCAGATGATTATCTAACGAAACCTTTTCATCTTTCTGAACTTCTTGTACGAATGCAGGCTCTTATACGCCGTAAAAACTTTAACGGAAATAACAGTGTTGTTTTTAACGAAATCACGATTGATATTTTCTCCAAAACTGTTACTGTAAAAGATCAAAAACTCGATTTAACCAAAAAAGAAATTGATTTACTGCTGTTCCTTATTGGTAACAAAGAAAGAGTCTTGTCAAAATCGGCTATTGCAGAACATCTTTCTGGCGATATGGCCGATATGTTGGATAATCACGATTTTATTTATGCTCATATCAAAAATTTAAAAAAGAAACTCAATCAGGCTGATGCTGGCGATTATATAAAAACGGTTTACGGACTTGGATACAGATGGGAAGATGAATAAAAAAAAATTACTTCAAAAAAGCACAGAAAGCTTTCTGATTTTTTCTGTTATCATTCTTATGATAGCGGCACCTGTATTTTATTTCATCAGTCAATGGCTTTATATTTATGAAACCGAAGAAGTTCTTTTAATGCATAAAGGTGCTTTTGTAAAAGAAAGTCATTCTAATTTCACAGAAAATGATATTAAACTCTGGAATAAGTACAATCGTGACGTTGTAATTGTTCCTGATATGGGGGTAAAAAAAGACAGCATCGTAGGTGTCATTATGTATGATGATATAGCAGAAGCTGATGAACCTTTTCGAATCCTTTACGCCCCAGTTACTATTAATGGTAAAAAATATACTTATACAGAAAGAATCAATCTTCTTGAAATGGAAGGAATGGTTTTTAGTGTAGCTGCAATGTTTTTATTAATCATCATCATGCTTCTTGTTGGTATTATATGGCTTTCAAAAATTACATCCGCCAAATTATGGAAACCTTTTTATAATACTTTAAATCAGATTCATGACTTTGAAATTGATAAAAATAAAGCACCGAATTTTCCTCCAACCAAAATAGACGAATTTGACCGTTTAAATAAAAGTCTTGAACTTTTAATTGAAAAAAACACCGCTATTTACAAAAGTCAGAGAGAGTTTATTGAAAATGCCGCACACGAGCTTCAAACTCCTCTTGCTCTTTTTCAGACTAAAATAGAAACTTTATCACAGCTTGATCTTAATAAAGACCAGTCAAATCTTGTTGGTTCGATTTCGAACGATGTTTCCAGACTCAACAGACTTAATAAAAATTTGTTGCTTCTTTCTAAAATTGACAATGAAATTTATCTAGAAAAAAGCCCGATTACCATCAATAGTTATATCGAAAAACATCTTGACTTTTTTACAGAACAAGCCGATTATAAAGACATTACTATTACAATCGATTTTAGAACCACTTTAGACATCAATGCTAATCCTGCTCTGACCGAAGTTCTAATTAACAACCTGTTTCTTAATGCAATTCGTCATAACGAAAAAGGCGGTCAGATCGTGGTAGTTGCACTCAAAAACGAACTTATTTTTCAAAATACTGGTGTTAAAACTTCCCTTGATACCAAAAAACTTTTTAATCGATTTTCAAAAAACAATCCTTCTTCTCAAGGCAGTGGTCTGGGACTTGCGATAGTTAAAAAAATCACAGAGGTTAATAATTGGAAGATCAATTATACTTTTAAAAATGATCTTCACATTTTTAGCGTAAGGTTTTAGTCAATTCAGAATTTCTGCAAAATCACTTTTAATCTTTGTACTGTAATATTTTATAATCCAGTATAATGAAATTAAAAATGATTTTGCTGTTTTCATTTCTATTAATGAAAGTTTGCAGCGTTACCGCCCAAAACCATAATGCATCAGTTTCAGGTCTTATAAAAGATCATGTATCTAAAGAACCTGTTCCTTTTGCCAATATTGTAATTAAAAATGCCACTGATCAAAAATTTATAGCAGGTACCGTAACTAGTGAAGACGGACGTTTTACTATTCCAAATATAACCTCAGGAAATTATCTGCTTGAAATTACTTCTATAGGTTTTAAAACCAAAACACAGAAATTATTTGTCGGAAGTCTTTCTGATTATCTTGATCTAAATACTATTGAAATTGAGCAGGATATCAATAACCTGACTGAAGTTGTTGTTACTGCAAAATCCTCTAATTCAGGAACTCAAATAGATAAAAAAGTCTTTTCTGTTGCAGACAATATTGCACAAAGCGGAGGATCTGTTCTTCAATCTATGCAGAGTCTTCCTGGAATTACAACCAATGAAGGAAAAATTCAGCTGAGAGGAAATGATAAGGTTATGATTTTAATTGATGGAAAACAAACTGCGCTTACTGGTTTTGGAAATCAATCTGGTCTCGATAATATTCCTGCTTCTGCTATTGAAAGAATTGAAATTATCAATAATCCGTCTTCCAAATTTGATGCAAACGGAAATGCAGGAATCATCAATATCATTTACAAGAAAAACAAACAGGAAGGTTTTAATGGTAAAATCGGAATCAGCTCTGGATATGGTGCTTTATGGGAAAGAAAAACAAATCTTCCTTCGGTACGTCCTCAGTACCAAATGACTCCAAAAATAAATCCGTCATTATCCTTAAACTATCGCAAAGAAAAAATAAATGCTTATCTGCAGGCAGATTATTTGTATACAGAAACACTTAATAAAAATGAATTTGTAACACGTACTTATGATGATGGAAGTGTGGTTAATCAGCAGACGGTTAGAAATCGAAACACTCACTTTACCACTCTTAAAACGGGTATCGACTGGAATTACAACGAGAACAATACTTTTGCATTTTCTGGACTTTTTGGAAGTGAAAAAATTATTGATAATGGAGATGAACCTTTCTTTAATCAAGATTATTCACAACGTCTTCGTTTGTGGCAATTTTTAGAAGATGAGCTCAAAACAACTGTTATGGCGAGTGCTTCTTACGAACATAAATTTAAAGAAGCAGGACGTAAATTAACCGCAGGTATTAATTATACCTATCACAGAGAAGACGAACAATATTTCTTCACCAATATAATGCCTGATTTTACTGGAAAAGATGCCTTTAAACTTCTTTCAGATGAAAAGGTTTTGGATTTGAATGTGGATTATGTTCGTCCATTAAAATACGGACGTTTTGAGACAGGTTTCAAACTTCGAAACAGAGAAATTCCAACCAATATGCAGTTTTTTCCTGGTGAAAATTCTCCTATTGATGCCAATGCAGGCGGATGGGCAACGTACAAAGAAATTATTCCTGCCCTCTACTCCAACTATATTTATGAAACGGATAAAATTGAAGCAGAAATTGGACTTCGTTTAGAATACGTAAAATTAAATTACGATGTTAATCCTAATCATCCAACGTATAAAAGTGATGGCTATAATTATACAGAACCTTTTCCGAGCGTACGTTTTGGTTATAAGATAAATGAACAAAATAAAATTACAGCATTTTACAATCGCAGGGTTGACAGACCGAATGAAGTTGATATTCGTATTTTTCCTAAATATGATGATGCAGAGATTATCAAAGTCGGTAACCCTGCTTTACGACCACAATTTACCAGCGCATTTGAATTGGGATATAAAAAAACAATCGAAAAAGGAAGCTTGACCGCTTCTCTATACTATAGAATTATCAACGGAACTATAACGAGAATTGCTACAACAGTTCCCGGAAGTACTTTGATTTACAATGTTTTTCAAAATGCTGACAAAAGTTCTTCGGCTGGTATTGAGGCTATTTATGCACAAGAACTAAACTCTTGGTATTCTTTTAATTTGAATGGAAATATCTATCAAAATACCATTGATGCTTTTTCGGTTACCAATTTATATCCGCAGCCAAGTACTTATTTTGGAGAACGCCAGCAGATAGTTTCAGGAAATCTAAAATGGAACAATACTTTGCAATTCGATAAAACATTAAAAGGTCAAATTTCCATGATTTATTTAGCACCGGATATTATTCCGCAAGGAAAAATCAATTCCAGATTTTCAGTAGATATAGGTCTTAAAAAAACAGTTCAAAAAGGAAAAGGAGAAGTCTTTTTAAATGCCTCTGATATTTTCAATACGCTGGTAATTAAAAGAGAAATTCAGGGAATGGGATTTTCATACAACAGTCGAGATTACTATGAAACACAGATTATTCGCTTTGGATACAGTTATAAATTCTAACATTTTTTAAAAATTCAGATTTAATTCAAAATTGGTTGTGAATTTCGTTGCGTAATATTTAAGCATTTTACTTATCGAAGAAAATTACTTTATTTTTTAACGCTAATTCACATGAAAATCTTTAGAGTAATTTTCGTATTATTTTTTAGTAATGCGCTTTTAAATGCGCAGAACACAGTTAACGATAGTATTGTTAAAGCGGATACTATCACGAATTTAAAATTCAACTATAAGCAGTTGATAATTCCCACTGTCCTAATTGGTTATGGAGTTATTGGTTTGGAAAGCGACCAGCTAAAAAGCTATAATTCTAATATTAGAGAGGAAGTTCAGGAAGACATTGATCATAAAATTACGATTGATGATTTTTCGCAATATGCTCCAGCTGCTTCTGTATATGCTTTGAATGCAATGGGTATTAAAGGAAAAAATAATTTAAAAGACAGATCGATCATTCTCGCAAGTTCTTATTTAATGATGAGTGCTACTGTTTTTGCTTTAAAAAGCATCACAAAAGTAGAAAGACCAGATGGAACGAGTAACAATTCTTTTCCTTCTGGACATACGGCAAATGCATTTGCAGGAGCAGAATTTTTATATCAGGAATATAAAGATCAGTCTATCTGGTATGGTATCAGCGGTTATGTTGTGGCTACAGGAACAGGATTATTCAGAATGTACAATAACAGACATTGGCTAACAGATGTTGTCGCTGGAGCTGGAATTGGAATTCTGAGCACTAAAGCGGCATATTGGTTATATCCTTATGTGAAAAACAAAATATTTCCATCAAAAGAAAACAAAGTTTCTTCGATGATAACTCCTTTTTATAATGGAAAACAGGCTGGATGTGGCCTTGTAATGCAGTTTTAAATGGTAAAAAAAACAAAACTTCAGGAAATGCGCTTAAAGCGACAGATCAAACAAGATGTAATGGCTGTACTTGTAGACATGAAACAAGGAACTTACAGCCGTAAAGAACGTGGTCTTACGAGCATTACTGATTCTGAATGGGACAGGATAGCGTTGGTTTTAGGAGTCAGTAAAGAAGAAATATATGAAAACGATAAGCGTGTAAGCCTTCCATCTGGTAAATACGGTCAGCCTAATACGTTTACACCTTTGGAAATGCTGGAGAAAATAAATGCTCTTGAAAAGGAAAATAAAGAATTAAAGGAAGAAATTAGAAGATTGAAAAGTCTCAACAAATAGTAAAATCTCCTTTTTTAAGAAAAGCCTGCTTATTTGAAATAAGCAGGTTTTTTTTTACATACTGACTATCAAATATTTAATCATCCGATATTAATAAATCGTAATCTTAAGCCATTATTAAGACTAAATCTAAATAATGAGTTTTATATTTGTGGCTCATTTTAAAACTCCATAAATACATTATTTTATGCCAAAATTTTACATGTGTTTAGTAGCATTTCTGCTAGTAAACATAACTGCCGTTCATGCTCAATCTACGGGCTCAATTACTGGTCAGATCAAACTTGTTGATGGGAGGCCTTTTGCCTCAGCTTCTGTTTCTATAATAGAATTAAAAAAATCAACACTTACTGATGAAGAAGGTAAATACAACTTTAAAAATCTGCCTGCGTCAACCTATCACATTTTAATTCAGGTTTTAGGAGCGCCGGAGCAAATTATTGAAACTTCAGTAATTTCAGGTCAAATTACCACTGCCGATTTCCAAATGCCAGAAGAAAATGTAATGGCACTTCAAGAAGTTACAGTTTCTGGAAATGTCAACAGATTTTCTAAAAAAGAAAGTAAATATGTTGCTCGTTTACCCTTGAAAAATTTGGAAAACCCACAGGTTTATAATACAGTTCCAAAAGAAGTTATTATTGAACAATCTGCTATCGATCTTGGGAGTGTTTCTAAAAATGTTCCTGGAGCCGGAATTCCAATGATTGCCAATCAAGGAAGAGTGACGTTTCGTTCACGTGGTTTCGAAACAGAACCTAATGCCCGAAATGGAGTTGCAGGAGCTGCCTTCTCCTCTATTGATCCTGTAAACTTGGAACGCGTTGAAGCGATAAAAGGACCTTCGGCTACTTTGTTTGGAGCAAGTGTTGCCAGCAGTTATGGTGGAGTTTACAACCGTGTAACGAAAAAACCATACAATGATTTTGGTGGAGAAATAGCTTACTTTGGTGGAAGTTATAACTTTAATCGTTTGACTGCCGATGTGAATACACCTGTAAATGAAGACAAAACAGCTTTATTTCGTTTAAATGCAGCTACAACCAATCAGAAAAGTTTTCAGGATTTAGGTTTTACTAAGAACATTAGTATTGCTCCTAGTTTTTCATACCAAATTACAGACAGACTTTCTATTCTTTTAGATGTTGAATTTGGTCAAGAAAAAGGAACTTCTGTAGTTCGTTTTAATCCATTTAACAGAAGTAATAAAACACAATCAATTGTCGATATTGCTTTTCCTTACAAAAGAACTTTCATGAGTAATGATTTGGTTTACAATACTCAAATGCTAAACATCTTCGGACAAATTAATTATAAAATATCTGAAGAATGGACATCTCAAACTATTATCTCAAGAGCGCGTTCTACTATTGATGGTTATATTACTGCAATAAACGGTTTAAGTGATACAACAGCGAGAGTACAAGTTATTACAGGAAACACCAACTTTATTGCGACTGATATTCAGCAGAATTTTATTGGTGATTTTAAAATTGGAAAGTTCAGAAACAGAATGGTCGCTGGTTTAGATTACTATAATAATTATAATGATTTTGACAGACTTACCATCAATTCGCCAACATTTGATTTTATAAATCCGCCTGCAAATTCTGGTGCTAACAAACAAATGATTGATAATTTGGCTGAGTCTGGAAGCGGTACTTTACGTAAAGAAAAAAACAGAGATAATACTTATGCAGTTTATGTTTCAGATGTTTTCAATATTACAGACCGACTTTCGACTATGTTGAGTCTTCGTGTGGATCGTTACGAATATCTTGGTGTTTACAATATTGCAACTGGTGTAACAGCTGGTGGACTTGGTGCTAACGGAACTTCTGCTGGACCATACAATCAGACTTCTCTTTCTCAAAAATTAGGAGCAGTTTACGAAATAAGTAAAGATCATTTATCGGTATTTACCAATTATATGAATGGTTTCTTAATCAAAAGCGGACAGGCATTAGACGGAACTGCATTCAAACCTGAACATGCTAATCAGTTAGAATTTGGTGTAAAAGGTGATGTTTTTGATCATCGTTTAGTGGGTACAATTAGTGTTTACGACATTCGTGTAGCAAATTCATTAAGACAAGATCCAGCAGATACAAACTACTCTATTCAAGATGGAACACAGCGAAGTAAAGGTTTTGAAGCTGAATTTACTGCAAATCCATTTTCTGGTTTTAACGTAATTGCAGGTTATGCTTACAATGACAGCGAATATACCAAAGCAGATGCAACGGTAAACGGACTTCGTCCTGCGCTTTCTGGTCCTGCAAATACCGTAAATTTATGGTTGAGTTATAGAATTCCTGAAGGTAAATTTCAAGGTCTAGGTGCTGGTTTTGGTGCTAACTACGGAAGTATGTCTTATGTAATCAATACGCAAACTACTAAAGTAACTATTCCAGAATACACACTTTTAGATGCTTCTTTATACTATGATCAGCCAAAATACAGAATTAGTGTGAAGGTCAATAACCTAACAAGTGAAAAAGCATGGAACGTAAGATTGACTCCACAAATGCCTGCTCAATTTATTGGTAGTTTTGCTTTAAAATTCTAAAAATTCAATACAAGTGAATCAATCAAATAAATCCAAATACTTATTCTATACTTTCTGTTTATTTTTCTTAACCATTTCTACCTCGTCTTTTGCTGCAGCTTATTGGATTGATGTAAAAGGTTCTGGCAAAGTAAACGAAAAGGTAAAAATTGAATTGTGTTACGGCAGTATGGATGAATTTGGAATAAGACATCGCGATACGGGTAAAGAATTAGATCTAGCTGGTGACTTTCAAATACGAATTATTGATTCTAAAGGTTCCGAACAAATTCTTGTACTTACCAAACAAAATGACTGCTGGCTGGGAATTTTTATTCCGTCTAGCGAAGGAAGTTATCGTATTATTGGAATTAATGACAAACATCCTGTTGTAGATCGTTCTGCTACAGGTGGGAAAAATGTACTACCAATTGATTATATTTCAGCAGTATATAATGTTGATCAAATAACTCAGATTGTAGAAAAGCCTGTTCAAATGCTGGATTTAATTCTTAATAAAGAAGGCAAAAAAGTAACTCTTAAGGCGTTTTTTCAAAATAAACCATCAAAAGAAGGCACAAAAATTCGCATTTTTAATCCTGAAAACTGGGAAAAAGAAGTAATTCTGAACAAAAATGGAGAAGCTGTCTTTTACACTACCATGAAAGGCTTGTATATAATCCGACAAGATTATAATGAACCCAAATCGGGTGTGTACAAAGACGTAAATTATAGCGCTATAAGACATCGCTGTAATTATTTTCTATTAGAAAACTAATAAACTAAAAAGCCAAATCTTTGTATAGAAAGATTTGGCTTTTTTAATTAACTATAGATCATTACAACTGTACCAGAGATAATAAGTACCATTCCTAAGATTCCAAGCGGACTTATTCTTTCATGCAGAAACAAAACCGATAATATTACTGTAATCGCAACGCTGATTTTATCTACTGGTGCAACCTGAGAAACTTTTCCGGTTTGTAAGGCCTTAAAATAAAAAATCCAAGAGAGACCAGTTGCGATTCCTGAAAAACAAAGAAAAATAAGGTTTTCTTTTGTTAGGGAAAAAATACTCTTTGTTCCTCCTCTAAAAAAGGCTATTCCCCAAGCCAGAATCAAAATAATTACTGTTCGAATTGCTGTAGCCAAATCAGTATCTACATTCTTAATTCCCATTTTAGCGAAAATAGCAGTCAAAGCTGCAAAAAAAGCTGAAAGTAATGCAAATATCCACCACATAATTTTATTGTATTAAAGATTAAAAGGATCTTATTCCAAAGCAAATATGGAACGTAAATCTGAAGAAATTCTATGCTATTTACCCAAAACAATTCTTCAAAAAACAGACAAATTTATCTTAAAAAATGACGTATATGAAATTTAGATTAAAGCTGCATTAAATAAAAATTAATCTCAAAAAAAATCAGAATTTATTCAAAATTGGATTATAACCTTCCTTCATTATTTTTTGAAAATACCAGATGTTAAACAAAACTGTAAACAAAAACAAATGAATTCGAGTGTTATAAACAATTATTCAAAACTGAAATTATCGTCATTTTATCCGCCGCTTATTTTCCTCTTTTTAATTGTATGCTTTCTTTATAAAGAAAATGCACTTCATGCAGATTCTTATATAAAAATCCAAAAGGAAGCTTTCTTTTTTATAAATTCTAAATTAGCGCAATATCCTAAAATTCAATACAATCTCACACAAACAGGAAATGCACTGATTCCTTTTTCGTTACTCAGTATACTGATTATTTATGCTCCAAAAATATGGGAATCTCTGCTATCGGCATCTATTATTTCTCTTGTATTTTGTAATGTCCTTAAAAGCTTTTTTGGTGTACCAAGACCTGCTGCTGTTTTTGAAAACAATAGCTTTTTCATTATTGGAAAAACAGTTTGTGGGAACAACAGTCTGCCTTCAGGGCATTCGATAACTATTTTTACAACCTTGACTGTTTTATTGTTCGGATTTATGCCTTTAGAAATGAAAAGCAAAATACTCTGGTCTGCTTTATTTATCATCACAGGATTGATTCTCATCTTTACAAGAGTTGCCGTTGGAGCTCATTATCCTATTGATGTAATTGTCGGAGGAATTATTGGCTATTTTTCAGGATTGCTGGGCATTTTTATAAGTAGAAAATACAATATCTGGCAGTGGATCAACAATAAAAAATATTATCCCGTTTTTATTCTAGGCTTTTTAGCTTGCGCCAGTTGTCTTGTAACTAAAATAATCGATGAAAACCTAACCATATATTATATATCTTTAATCGCCTTAATTATTTCTCTTTATGAAATTACTACAGTATATATCAAAAGGTAATTTAAAAACAGCTCATTTTGCGCTAGTAATGAGTTTCTTAAATTTTTTATTTTTCCATTATCCTTTCTT
>NZ_DASWYK010000163.1:0-4735 GCF_036405015.1 Flavobacterium sp.
GTATGGCTGCCAAAAATTGTCGATTAAAACCCCTTAGTTACTCCCTGCCGTTTTAATTTTTGCGCAAAAAAACAGGAACTAAAAAAATTAGTTCCTGTTCTTATTAATAAAAAAAACTGTTTCGTATCCTCGGCAACTCAAACACTATTTTGATGCAGCCTTCTCTTCCGCAAACTGTGTAGGCGTCATTCCGAAAAGTTCTTTAAAAGTCTTTGTAAAATACGCAGATGAGTTAAAACCGCACATATGTGTAAGTTCCTTTATAGAATACTGTTTGCTTAACAGCAATTCTGAAGCATATTTAAGCCTGATCGTGCGTATAAAATTGCTTGGATTCTGACCTGTTATGGAGCTTATTTTTCTATAAAACTGCGACCTCCCTATACCTAACACCCTGATAATGTCTTCCAAGGCAAAATCAGGATCAGAAATATTATCCAGAACGATTTTAGTTGTCTTATCCAAAAACATCTCATCAATAGAATTTGTCACAATCTCGCTTGAAGGTAGAATACTTCCAATGCTGGCGAACCGTTCTTTTGCCCTTTTTCTTGCTTCCAGCAGATTTCTGATCCTTGATTTTAAGACATTTATATTAAATGGTTTTGAGAGATACTCATCAGCACCTGTATCATAGCCCTCAATTCTATCTTCTTCAAGACTTCTGGCTGTAAGAAGTATAACTGGTATATGACTTGTTTCAATTTCATTTTTCAGCTGTCGGCAAAGTTCAAAACCATCCATCTCAGGCATCATAACATCACTTATGACTATATCAGGAAAATACTTTTTTACTTTTTCCAGCCCCATAAGACCATTGGAAGCCTCTTTAACTTGAAAGTGGCTGCTTAATTCATTTTTTAAATGACTTCGTAATTCTTTATTATCCTCTACAATTAGAACTACCGGCCTGTTTCCTTTTTCAAAATCCTGAACAGAAATATCTTCTTCTTCATTTGAAATGGCAATTTCATACTCTGCCGAGGTCACCGAGTTTTTATCTATCTGATAAATGTCCTCATAATATCGATCCGCTCCTTTTTTCCCACCTGCCAAATCAGAAGGCAGTCTGACTCTAAAAGTTGTTCCTTTTTGATACTCACTTTCCACAAAAATCTCTCCCTTATGAAGCTCGACAAGGCTTTTAATAAAATTCAGGCCAATTCCCGTTCCTGTTTTAGAACTATCAGGATGAAAAAAACGCTCAAATACTTTGTTAACTTCATCTTTTTTCAATCCGATTCCTGTATCTGAAACTTTTATATCCAATACTCTCTCAACAAATGACTTTTTAATAAACCATAATACTGATCTGCTTTTTTTAATACTTAATTCCGACAGAGATAATGTTACCGTCCCCCCTTTTTCGGTGAATTTAATTGCATTTGAAAGAAGATTACTTAAAATTTTCTCTATTTTATCAGGATCAAACATTCCATAAATTTCTTTTTGTGAAGATTCAAATACGAACTTGATTCCCTTAACCTTTGCAAGGTCTTCAAAGAGTAAGAATACATCCTTAGAAAACTTAACAGCATTTAATCTATTTATTTCCAAAGGTGTTTTTCCAAGATCCATCTTTCTTAAATCAAGAAGCTGATTAACAAGATGCAGAAGTCTCCTACTGCTTCTTTGAATTATCAAAGCTGATTTTTTAACCTCTTCTGCATCATTAAATGATGACAAAATTTTATCTACTGGATTTAAAATTAGAGTAAGCGGTGTTCTAAATTCATGAGACACATTGATAAAGAAATTCAATTTCATCTGATCTAATTCCTGCTCTTTCTCCTCTCTAACTTTTCTAGTATAATAAAGTACGGAGAAATAAAGTATAGATCCAAAAACAATCATATAAAGACAGTACGCCCACCAGGTCTTCCAAGGCGGAGATTGCACCGTTAAATAAATAACTGACTTTCTAGCCTGATCCCACTGGCCGTCAATTGCAGCCATAACCTCAAATATATAATCCCCCGGCTCTAAATTTGCATAATTGGCAATCCTGCTGGTGCCTGCATTTATATAGTTATCATCAAGTCCCGCTAATTTATAGGCATACTTAACCCTCTCTGGATTCTGATAGTTTAATGCCACAAATCCGAAGGATATATATCCCTGATCGTATTTTAGCCTTATATTTTTTACTTTGGTAACAGATCGATCTAAAATCACTTTTCCATTTACCTTCTCTCCCGGATTTACCTTTTTATTAAAAAGCCTTATTTCATTAATAACAGGACTGACAATATTTGATTTTAAAGAAATATCGTCAGGATTGAAGATATTAAATCCATTTATTCCTCCAACTATGATTCTTCCATCATGTGTTTTTGTTATGGCTTTGCTCTGAAATTCAGTCCCCTGGAGTCCATCATGAGTATTAAAGTTTTTAAATGTCCCAGTTCTAGGATTAAGATATGTAAGACCGCCTTTTGTCGTAATCCATAGATTTTTGTTATTATCTTCCTGAATACCTACAACCAGATTGTTCGGCAGGCCATTAAGCGATGAATATGCTTTTTTCAGATTTAAAATGCCATCAAGCCAGAATAGACCCATATCGGTTCCAACCCATATATCACCTTTAAAGTCTTCTGTTATATAGTTAATGCGGCTGCCCTGAATATGCTTAATCTTTACTTCAGAAAAATTAATTTTGGGAGGAATCATTCCTTTAACATGATTTAAGTCCGTAACACACAATCCCTGCGATGTCCCAATAAAAAGTCTGTTTTTAGAATCAATAAACAAAGAAAACACAAAATTACTTATAAGACTTTTCGAATCTCCAGGCGTATTTTTATACTGATAAAATTTCTCGCTGATAGGATCAAATAAGTTAAGACCGCCTGTCGAAGTCCCCAGCCATAAATAACCTCTTGAATCTTTTTTAGCACACCAGACCGTGTTCTGCCCTATAGAATAAGGGTTCGTACGGCTGTATTGGTAAGATTTAGAAATTCCTGTATCTGTGTAAAATTTATTAAGCCCCCCGTCCCAAGTACAAATCCACAAAACATCATCATCTCCTTCTGTTATATTAACGATCTTATCCGAACTTAGTGAATTTAAATCTCCTGATCGAGCTCTGTAATGCCTGAAAACCCCTCTTTTTTCATCAAAAAGATTAAGCCCCCCGCCATCTGTGCCTATCCAGATTCTTCTTTTTTTGTCTTCTAATACAGATTGCGCTATTTTAGCACTGAGCCCTTCATTACTTTCAGATTTGTAAAAATAATGCCCGAATGAAGTCTTGGAAATTGCCAGTTTATTAATTCCTGTATTGTATGTAGCAATCCAGTAAATCCCATTTTTATCTTCCAGAATTTTTGAAGGCTGATTATTAGATAAGGAAAAAGGATTGAAAGGGTTATGTACCAGATGCTGGATAAGCCCTTTATTTTTATCAAGAAGAAAAATCCCGTCCCCATCAGTTGATGCCCATACAATACCTTTATTATCCTGAAAAAGATGAAAAATAGGAGCAGATTTAAGCAAAGGCGACACGTCTCTAAATTCACTTTTTTTAACATTAAATAAAAAAAGATGCGATATATCATTGCCAATCCAAAAATCACCATCACTGTCAACCATAATCTGCTTGGGCAGATGATTTAAATAGCGGCTGCCTTTAAAATCAATAGAAAATTTCTTAAACCCATTAGAAGAGGCATTAAATTTGTGAAGGTGGTTTGCTTTTGTCACCAGCCACATATTTCCTTGATTATCCTCAACTAAACCTGTTACATCATTATTGTCCAGCGATCCGGCATCATTTGAATTACTGCTATAATGGCTGAATTTGATTTTGTCGTAGGCTCCGTTATTTGTCTGATTTAGCTTTAAAGCTGTAACTCCATTCTTTGTTGCTACCCATAAAACATTATTTTTTTTCTGAAAAAGCAGACCGTTGATTTCTTCGCGAAAATTTTGTCTTCCGTTCTTTTTCTGATAAAGATCAATTTTATGGAATTTTTCTGTGTTTTTATCAAAAACATTTAATCCATTGCTTGTACCAATCCATAAACGTCCAAAACTGTCTTCTGCAATAACTGTAATTCTATTGTTGCTTATTGATGTTGGGTCATCCAGAATATTACGATAGATTTCAAAATCATACCCATCATATCTATTCAATCCATCAATCGTTCCAAACCATAAAAAACCTTCTTTGTCCTGAAGAATATCTACACAAGTGCTGCTTGAAAGTCCCTTAGAAGTATCAAAATTTTCAAACTTAAGATTTGAATATTGTCCATAAGAGAAACAGGAGGCAAGAAAAAAAAGACAACAGGCAATTAATCTGGTTTTCACAGTATTTAATATTAATTTAATACAATTTATTTTCATTTTTTATATAGTTCTCAAAAATAAGAAATAAAAAAAATAATAACGCAAAATTAAAATGGTATTAACAGCCCTCTTACATCTAATCTCTCTATCCTTAATACTTAAAAGTTTACTTGATGGCTTGTTTTTCATAACGCTAAAAGCATTTTTTTTATCTTTTGAATTTTAGTGCAGGCATATACCATTTCTATTATAGTGTCTAAATTAACAAATCGGAACAGGAGCAACCTGAACCTGTTCCGATTTTAAAAAAAATACAATCTAAAAAAAATCTTTATAATAAATTTAAAAGAAGTGCTTTCTTTAATTATTAAAGGAATATGGATTCAAAAAATATGGTTGAGAATTCGATCATCAATACTCTATGCTTTGAATTACTAAC
>NZ_DASWYK010000164.1:0-5894 GCF_036405015.1 Flavobacterium sp.
TATCTTCTTTTGTTTATAAAAATGAATTAAACAAATTAGGTTTTCCGTTAAAAAAGAAATATTGAGGTTCTGCACCAGATTTATCTAATCTACAAATACCTGCCTCGGTAAAAAACCAAGTTATTCCATGTTTATCTTCAAAAATATCACGTATTTTTCCACAATGTTTTGCCGGATCAAAAGCAATTTTTCTAACTTTTTTATTGGTTTCAAAAGCAATTAGATAATTTTTTTCTTCGGGAAAAAGCCAGACTCTTCCTGAAGGCATTACTTTAAAATCTACAAAAGCAATATTGGCTGCTTTTAAAGTTCCTTCTTCAATTGGATAATGAAAACTTAACTGACGAGTATCAAAATAATAAATATCATTTTTTTCGGATTGAATCCAGATTCGGTCACTTTTATCAAACTTAAATTTAAAAACACGATTGGAGATTAAATTCAGAGAGCCGTTTTGTTTGACTCTGAATTTTTGAAAAGTGCTTCCGTCGTAACGAATCAGTCCATTAAAAGTAGAAAGCCAAATAAATCCTTTTTTGTCTTGTTGAATATCAAGAATACGCGATTGCCTTAACTTTAAATCGTTTGCGAAATGAGTTAGCGTACCTGAAGGCTGTGCAGTAGATAAAATAGTAATCCAATAAAAAAAGAATACAAGTAGATTTCTTTTCATTTAAAAACTTTATAAAATTAAGCAGATCACAAAAATATCAAAATTCCTTTCCTGACCTAAAAGAAGACGTTATTTCAGCAAAATACCACCATAAAAATAGTGATTTGTCTCCCTTTTGCAATTCAACTAAAATTATAAATAATTAATACAAAGCTTTATAACATACTCCAAATAGCAATTTATCCTAACTTTAGCAATATAAAAATCTAATTTTGTGAGTTGACAACTTTATCATTTGATTGTTTAAAATCTTACTAATATATTTCCTGTTTTTTCTTAAAACGGCGAATCAAAAAATAATAAACCTAACACTATCCAAAACCTATGAAAAGAAAATCCATAGTTATTGCGTTACATTTTTTTGCTTTAACCACCTTTGCGCAAGAAAGTTTTCCGTACAAAAACCCCAATTTACCAACTGAGCAACGTGTTAATGACTTGGTTTCAAGAATGTCACTAGACGAAAAAATTAATCAATTAATGGATTCTGCTCCTGCAATTGATCGTTTAGGAATTCCTGAATACAATTGGTGGAATGAATCTCTGCATGGTGTTGCACGTGCAGGATATGCAACTGTTTTTCCGCAATCTATTTCAATTGCCTCTTCTTGGGATCGTCAATTGATATTAGAGGTTGCCAACGCGATTTCTGATGAAGCTCGTGCCAAACATCACGAATATTTAAGAAGAGGACAGCACGGGATGTACCAAGGATTGACATTTTGGTCGCCAAACGTAAATATTTTTCGCGATCCTCGTTGGGGGCGCGGACATGAAACATACGGTGAAGATCCGTTTTTAACGAGCCAATTAGGACTTAATTACGTAAACGGACTTCAAGGCACAAATGATAAATATTTGAAAGTGGTGGCGACTGCCAAACATTATGCCGTGCATTCTGGACCAGAGCCTTCTCGTCATTTTTTTGATGCCAATACAAGCGATGTAGATTTATATGAAACTTATCTCCCTGCTTTTAGAACTTTGGTAAAAGATGGCCATGTTTATTCTGTCATGGGCGCTTACAATCGTTTTAGAGGCGAATCGGCTAGTGCGAGTCCATTTCTATTTAATATTCTTCGAAATGTCTGGGGATTTAATGGCTACATCGTTTCGGATTGTGGTGCTGTAACCGATATTTGGAAATATCATAAAATTACAAATGATGCTGCAAGTGCTTCTGCGTTGGCGGTAAAAAATGGTTTGGATTTGGAATGCGGTAGTAGTTTTAAGTCTCTAAAAGAAGCTGTTGATCGCAAAATAATTTCAGAAGCCGATATTGATATTGCTGTGAAACGCTTATTTACAGCTCGTTTTAAGTTAGGAATGTTTGATCCAGACGAGATTGTTCCTTTTGCACAAATTCCATATTCAACGAACAATAATGCAGCTAACGATTTTCTTGCTAGAACAGCTTCACAAAAAAGTATTGTTCTTTTGAAGAATGAAAATCATACACTACCTCTTTCTAAGAATATTAAAACGATTGCCGTAATCGGGCCAAATGCCGATGATATTCAATCATTATGGGGAAATTATAGTGGAGTGCCAAGTAATCCTGTTACTGTTTTAAAAGGAATTCAAAATAAATTAGAGCCCAATACAAAAGTTTTATATGCCAAAGGTACTGACTTAGCAAAAGGAGTTCCAGCTATGAAAATTATACCATCTATATATTTTCAGAATGAAAACGGAACTCAGGGATTAACTGGGGAATATTACGACAACAGCGAATGGAGCGGAAAACCTCTTTTTACCCGTACAGATGATAATGTCGATTTTCATTGGGATATCAACACGCCAGATCCTCGTTTGAAAATGGGGAATTACAGCGTAAAATGGACTGGTTATCTAACAGTTCCAAAAACGGGAACTTATAATATATCGGAATGGTCAAAACCTTTTATGACTGTTGAAATTGAAGGCGGAAAAAGTACAGGCGGAAAAAACAATCACCATCCGCGTTTTCGTCCTCAGAAAATAGATTTAGTACAAGGGAAAAAATACAAAATAGAGGTTAAATACCAGAATTTCTACGGAGATGCCATTGCGCAATTGTTATGGGCTGAACCTCAAGAAAACTTAGTTCAGGAAGCGGTGCAAACTGCTAATCAAGCCGATGCTGTAATTTTGGTTTTAGGATTGAATGAGCGTTTAGAAGGCGAAGAAATGAAAGTAGAAGCAGATGGTTTTAATGGCGGTGATCGAACAAGTTTGGATCTTCCAGCCAATCAAGAAGAATTGATGAAAGCGGTTAAAGCTACTGGAAAACCTGTTATATTGGTTTTAATTAACGGAAGTGCACTTTCTATCAATTGGGCAAATGATAATCTTCCTGCTATTTTAACAGCTGGATATCCTGGACAACAAGGTGGAAATGCGATTGCAGATGTCCTTTTTGGAGATTATAATCCGGCAGGAAGACTTCCTGTTACGTATTACAAATCAGTCGATCAGCTTCCTAAATTTGAAAATTATGATATGGAAGGTAGAACGTATCGTTACTTCCATAAAACACCTTTATATCCGTTTGGATTTGGTTTGAGTTATACGAATTTCAAATATTCTAATCTACAATTGCCAAAAGATCTTAATTCTGAAAGCGATTTTACAGTTACTGTCGATGTAACCAACACGGGAGAACGTGATGGAGACGAAGTTGCTGAATTATACTTAAAAGATGAAAAAGCTTCTACTCCACGACCGATTTGTCAATTAGAAGGTTTTGATCGAATTCATCTTAAAAAAGGAGAAACCAAAACGGTTACTTTTACCATTACTCCAAGACAGCTTTCTATGATCAACAAGAAAAAACAACGTGTTGTAGAACCAGGTTGGTTTACCATTTTTGTTGGAGGAAAACAACCTGATGGTTCTAGTGATATCCAAAGCGGAAGAATAAATTATACAGGTAAAACGATTACACTTGAGAAATAATTTTAAATAAATATCTATTTAAAAAGCAACATCTTAAACTATTTTACTTAAAGCAAAAGAACTCTAAAAAATTAGAATTCTTTTGCTTTTTATTTTTCTATATAATATTAATTTTCTTCAGGTTTATAACTTCCATCTCCAGGATATTTAAGACTATCTTTTAATTCTTCCACACGTTTAGGATCGAACTTGGGTAATTGTAATTCGTTATTTTCTTTCCATTTTTTTACTGTTTCAGAAACTACTTCTGATTTTTCGATTGACGAAGAAGTATCGCGTGCCATATATAATGTTTGAGACGGATAAGCCAATGAAGTACCGCTTTGTTCAATTATATCCATCATTCGTAACAATAAATCTTCCTGTACTTCTTGCGAAGTTTCAAAATTTATAGCTTCGATATAAGCAGTAACTTCAACTTTAAGTGCATCGGCTGTAATTCCTGTAAAACGTACTATTGGCGTTACATTCAATACCGCTGGATGAGCAAATAACAAAGATCTTAATTCAACCAATAAATAACGCATCTGATCTGGAGATGTTTCCATTCTGAAATTAAAGATTGGATTAAAAATAAAACGATCACGATGTGCATAATTCTCTATTTTACTGGCTGAAAGCTGACCATTCGGAATCGTTACGATGCTTCTGGCTGCAGTACGTAATGTCGTAGAACGCATTCCTATAGACTCTACCGTTCCTTTGATATCATCAACACGACAATAATCACCTACACGAAGCGGCTGATCGGCAATAAGACTTACACTTCCAACAAAATTTTCTATAGTTTTCTGCGCTCCTAATGCTAAAGCAATCCCTCCAATTCCCAGCGCGGCAAGTCCAGCTGTTACATCTACTCCAATAATTCCGAGCAAAGCAATAACACCGATCACCACAATGGCAACTTTGGTGGTACGGCTTAAAAATAATATAGCCGAAATAGCTGAAATACGCCCTTTTCTACTCATTCTACTTCGGGCGAACATACTTACAAAGTCCGTCATTCTCCAAAGCAGTATTAAAAAAGCAAGTATTGAAACTGTAATGATAATAATACTGAAACGCTGTCGGACAATTATAGAAATCCCCATACGCTGAGTAAATGCCACAAATAAAATTACGGTCAGATACATATGAAGTGGCAGCGTTAGTGCTTCTATAATAGCATTTCCTTGTTCTGTAGCGGCTTTTTTCCATACTTTTTGAACGAGCAAACCTATCAGAAATACCAGCAATCTCGAAAGTAGATACGACAAAACAGTCATAATTACGACCACTGTCCAGTGGCCAATGGGAACATTTCCTAGTTTTCTTTCTTTTAAAACTGTGGGAAGTACTCTATCTAGGAAAGTTTTTTCTCCCGTAATATCAGCAGATAAAATAGATTCTACAGTCTCTGCAGAAAAAAGCCATAATGCGGGCTGACTGTCATCTGATTGGTTTTCTACATAAAGTTCGATAACCGATTTTCCTGTAGTAATAGTTCCAACATGATCTAAACCCGTTGCCAGATCATCATCTGTACGTCCAATTTCTTTATTGCTAATGATAGAAGATGGTGATAAATTTCCTCCCTGATCCAACAGTTGCTGAAAAGTCTTTGCAATACGAATCCTTTCAGCAGTTTTACGATACGAACGTTTACTTAATACAAAATATTGACTGGCTCGCAAATAATTTTGGTCGCCAATTGCCTTAATAAATCCATTAACGGTTCCTTGGGGAGATCTTCTTCCGAGGGAATCTTCAGGTATTTTGGCAGTTTCTTCTGTTGTACTTTTCCCCGTTCCTAATAATTGGGCTGAAACTATTTCCGGTTTAATGAAAAACACCAGCAACAATAGTAAAGAAGACAATAAATGCTTTTTTGAATCTAAACTCATATCTGAATTGGATTTTCTGGTTTAAATACTAAAAATAAGAAATCTAAAAGAGAAAAGAAATCTTTCATTGAGAAACATAACTAAAATGATGTAAAAAATTAGGCTTTTTGAAGTAATCCAATTGAAGCAAAAAAGTGATTTTTTGCATGACAAAACTTCTAAGTAAAGTCAAAAAGTAACATATTCTGCCCCGATTTTAGTCTATATCTTGAATATCTAATAAGCAGTAATTTCATTCATTTTTACAGAATTATATCTTCTCTACTTTCCAATTATAGCTAAGAAAAACAGATTTTACAACTGTTATATTTTACTGAAATCGGATATTTTTTTAACATAATATTAAAATTTTAATTATGTTAAATTTTTCTTAAAATTACAAAATAGACAGAAACACTTAA
>NZ_DASWYK010000165.1:0-46183 GCF_036405015.1 Flavobacterium sp.
AGTGAGATTATATACAGGAATTTTGCCAACCGCCGAATATGGAGAAGTTTCGATTGTATTGTCTTGGATGGTTTTCTTTAACGTGGTACTTTCTTATGGAATGGAAACAGCATTTTTTAGATTCTATAGTGCCGAAGACGACAAGAAAAATGTAATTGCAACTTCTACCATTTCCATTTTTTGGACTTCCATTATTTTTCTTTTTGTTGCTCTGATTTTCAGAAATACATTGGCAAACCTTGCAGAAGTCGATGTTCAATATATTACGTATACGGTTTGGATTTTAGTTTTAGATGCTTTGGTGTTAATCCCGTTTTCTAAATTAAGAGCCAACCAAAGGCCAATGGTTTATGCGGCTATTAAAATTGGAAATGTGGTGATAAACCTATTGCTGAATATTTTCTTCTTAATGTATTTACCAAAATTAGCAGATGCAAATCCAAATTCAGTTTGGGATAACTTATATGTAGAAAACTTTCAAATCGCTTATATTTTCATTGCCAATCTATTAGCAAGTTTAGCCACATTTATTGTGCTTTCGCCTAATTATCTTTCGCTTGGACGCAAATTCGATATGGAACTTTGGAAAAGAATGATGAAATACGGACTTCCAATTTTGGTTGCAGGTTTGGCTTTTGCAGTAAACGAACATTTTGATAAAATTCTTTTAGGTTATTTACTTCCAGAAAATTTAGCAAAATCTGAAGTTGGTGCTTACTCCGCTTGTTACAAATTAGGATTATTTATGGTTCTTTTTGCAACAGCTTTCAGATTAGGAATTGAACCTTTCTTTTTCAGCCATGCAAAAAATGAAAACGCTCCACAGACTTACGCCGTAATTACCAAATATTTTGTGATACTTGGATCTCTGATTTTATTAGGTGTGATTGTTTTTGCAGACGTTTTGAAATATTTATTGTTAGACAACAAATCATATTGGGAAGCCATGAAAGTGGTGCCATTAATTATTCTGGCAAATTTCTTTTTGGGAATTTATAACAACTTATCAGTTTGGTATAAATTGACAGACAAAACAAAAATCGGAGCTTACATTTCTATTGTAGGTGCGATTGTAACTTTGCTTTTAAATTACTTCTTAATTCCAAAATACAGTTATTATGGTTCTGCAATTGCGACCATTTCTGCTTACGGAAGCATGATGCTTATTTCTTATGTTTTAGGAAATAAATATTATCCGATTCCTTACGATATGAACAAAATTGGTGCTTATTTAGGGGTTTCAATATTATTTTCAATTATTTCTTTTTACGGATTTAGAGAAAAATATTATGTTGGAATTCCGCTTCTTTTAGCTTTTATGTATCTCGTTTACCATTTTGAAAAAGATACTATTAAAGGAATAATGAAGAGAAAATAAGACGCTTTTAAAAATTTTATATTTAAAAATGAAAATACAAATTATCAATAAATCGCAACACGATTTACCAAATTACGAAACTATTGCTTCTGCAGGAATGGACTTGCGTGCCAATATTTTAGAACCAATTACGTTAAAACCTTTAGAAAGAACTATTGTAAAAACAGGACTTTTTATTGAATTACCAATTGGATACGAGGCACAGGTAAGACCTAGAAGCGGATTGGCAGCCAAAAAAGGAGTAACAGTTTTAAATTCGCCAGGAACTGTTGATGCAGATTACAGAGGAGAAATAGGTGTAATTTTAGTAAATTTATCTAATGATGATTTTGTAATCGAAAATGGTGAAAGAATTGCCCAGTTGATAATTGCAAAACATGAAAGAGCTGAATGGATTGAAGTTGAAACACTTTCTGAAACATCAAGAGGTGAAGGAGGCTTTGGAAGTACAGGCGTAAAATAGTTTTGTATTTAACAAAATTTAAAAAAAGAAAGACCAAACCCAATGAAGATTTTTTAGAATCTTCCCATAAAATCAAATAAAAAAATGAAGATAATTGTGCCAATGGCAGGCCGTGGATCAAGATTGAGGCCTCATACATTAACTGTTCCAAAACCATTAATTCCTGTTGCAGGAAAGTCAATTGTGCATCGTTTAGTTGAAGATATTGCTAAAATATTAAAAGAACCAATTGAAGAAGTGGCCTTTATTTTAGGTGATGAAGCTTTTTTTGGAGATGACGTTGTAGAAAGTTTAGAAGATTTAGCAAAAGGATTAGGAGCAAAAGCTTCAATCTATCGCCAGGATCAGCCTTTAGGAACTGGACACGCAATTATGTGTGCAAAAGAATCTCTTTCTGGACCTGCTGTAATTGCTTATGCAGATACCTTAATTAGAGCAGATTTCCAATTAGATCCAGAAGCAGATGCTGTAATCTGGGTAAAACAAGTTGATCAGCCAGAAGCTTTTGGTGTTGTGAAATTAAATCAAAACAACGAAATAATTGAATTGGTTGAAAAACCAAAAGAATTTGTTAGTGACTTAGCTGTTATCGGAATTTATTATTTTAAAGAAGTTGGAGTTTTAAGAAATGAACTTCAAAATGTTTTAGATAATAATATTCAGAATGGTGGCGAATACCAGATTAATGACGGTATCAAAGCCATGATGGCAAACGGAAAAGTTTTCAAAACAGGAAGTGTTGATGAATGGATGGATTGTGGGAACAAAGATGTCACTGTAGAAACAAACTCTAGAATGTTAGGATTTCTTCATAATGACGGAGAACATTTAGTAGACTACGGTGTAACTTTAGAAAATTCAACTATTATTCCTCCTTGTTATATTGGAGAAAATGTTGTCTTGAAAAATACTACAGTTGGACCAAATGTTTCTGTTGGAAAAGGGTGCCATGTAACAGATAGTACTATTAAAAATAGTTTGATTCAAACTTATTCTAAAATTAAAAATGCTAACTTAGATAACGCAATGATTGGAAATCATGTGAGTTATGATGGTAAATTTACCAGCGTAAGCATTGGAGATTATTCGGTTTTAGAATAATATAAAAATTTAAAAAGTTTCGTTTTTGTCTAAAATGTTATTTTTAAAATGATCAAAAAAAGAGTTTTTACAGTTTTGTTTTTTGCTTTATTCAGCATATCGTTTTCGGTTTTTGCACAGACAGAACCCGAAGATATTGCTATGGTAAAAGACGAATATCAGGACTCATTTTATGAATCATTAAAACAAAAAGGAATTGAAAATTACGATAAAGCTATTGTATCATTGGAGAAATGTGTTAAACTAAAACCCAATGATGCAGTGGCTTATTTTGAATTAGGAAAAAATTATCTGGCACTTAAAGAATATCGAAATGCACAAGATAATTTTGAAAAAGCGACACAGTTAGATCCTAAAAATAAATGGTTTTGGCTCGGAATTTATGATGTAAGTTATGAGACAAAAAACTATCCGCTGGCAATTGAAACGATTCAGAAAATAATTGTTTTTGACGAAGAATATAAAGACGACCTGATTTCGTTATACATGATTACCAATCAGTACGATAAAGCATTAACAGCGATTAATGAAATGAACGATAAGTTTGGAAAATCGTCTGATCGTGAAATTTATAAACAGCAGATTTTATCACAGGGAAAATATCAAAATGCAGAAATTGATAATTTGATTCAGCAGATAAAAAAAGATCCTAAAGAAGAATCAAATTATTTGAATCTTATTTTCTTGTATTCAAAGAATAACGAAAGTGAGAAATCATTGGAAGTTGCAAAACAGTTAGCCAAAGAAATTCCAAATTCAGAGTGGGGGCAGGTTAGTTTATTCAAAACTTATTTGGATTCGAATCAAGCAGATAAAGCAATAAAATCAATGAATACAATTTTGGCAAGTTCAAAAATTGATTCAAAAATTAAGCATAGAACCTTAAATGAATTTTTGATTTATACTAATAAAAATCCGCAATATGCTCCAGATTTAGAAAAAGCTATTGCTTATTTTGATAATGATAAAGAGGTTGATGTTGCGAAAGAAATTGGAAAATTCTACCATAGTAAAGGTCAGTTTGAAAATGCAATTAAATATTATGAAAAAGATTTAAGAGCCAATTCAGATACAGATCTTGAAACTAATATGTTACTGTTAGAAGCCTATTCTCAGACCAAACAGTTTGAGCCAATGACAAAAAGAGCAATGATGCTAATTGAAGTTTATCCAAGTCAGGCTCAGTTTTATTACTATGCCGGTTTAGGAAGTAATCAGCAGAAACAATTTAAAAATGCAAAAACCGTTTTAGAAATGGGTCTTGATTATGTTGTTGATGATGTAAAATTAGAATCAAATTTTAATATTCAATTAGGAGAAGCATATAATGGATTGGGGGATGCCAAGAAAAAAGAGGAATACTTTTTGAAGGCAAATGAATTATTAAAAAAGAAAAAATAAAAGAGAAATTCAGATGAAAAAATATATAACTATTCTGGTATTGTCTATTGCAGTAGTTTCTTGTAAAACGAAAGCAGTAGCGGTACAAGGTAATACAAGCCAGGTTGTTGCACCAAAAGAGGACAAGAAAGTAATTGAAAAGCACTACGACAATAAATTAGATTTTTCTACTTTATACATTAAAGCGAGTGCAAAATATGTAGATGCAAAACAAAGCCAAAATGTTACTGCCGAAATTAGAATAGAAAAAGACAAACAGATTTTGATCAGTGTGCGTTTCTTAGGAATTACAATGGCAAAAGCATTGATAACACCTTCTGCAGTAAGTTACTACGAAAAAATAAACAGTACTTACTATGAAGGAGATTTTACAAGTTTAAGTAAATGGCTAGGAACCGATTTAGATTATAATAAAGTGCAAAACCTTTTAATTGGAGAAGCTTTTGATGATTTAAGAAAAGGAAAATATACACAGACAATTGTAGAAAATCTTTTTAGACTGGATGAAGAAAAAGATGCTAATTTGAAGAAAACCTTCTTCTTAGACGCAGAAAAATATTTAATTCAAAAAGAAGAAATCTCTCAGCCATCAGAAAACAGAACGTTGCAAATTGCCTATTCTGACAGTAAAGTTTTCAATCAGGGAACACTTCCGACAAGTATAGAAATTAATGCTGTTCAGCCAAAAGGCAAAACAAGTATCAATCTGAATTACAATAATATTTCATTTAACGAAGAACTTTCTTTTCCTTATAGCGTTCCAAGCGGTTATAAAAAAGTTACAATTCAGTAAATTTGCAAAATAAAAATAGAAACATGCCAAAATTTCTCCTAAGTCTAGTTTTAATATGTGCCACTACATTTGTGTGGGCACAGGATTCTCAGCAAGAAAAACTGGAGCAGCGTAAAGCTCAAATTCAACAGGAAATTAGAGATAACGAAAAGATGCTTCAGTCTGTTCGAAAAAAAGAGAAATCTGCTGTGAATGAATATTTAATTCAAGCAAACAAAATCAAACTAAAAGAGAAATTAATCAATACTACAGCAAAGCAAGAAAAACTGATTAGTAATGATATGTATATTAATCAGGTTCAGGTTAATAAACTTAAAAAAGAACTAAAAGTCTTAAAAGAAGATTATGCTGAGATGATTTTAAAATCGTACAAAAGCCGTTCTGAGCAAAGCCGTGCGATGTTCATTTTATCTTCTGAAAGTTTTTTGCAAGCTTATAAAAGAGCTCAGTATTTAAAGCAGTATACCAATTTTAGAAAAAATCAAGGTCTTGAAATTCAGTTAAAAACAGCTCAATTAGTTGATTTTAATGCAAAACTGGATGGACAAAGACAGGCGAAAAAGAAAATTATCGTTGAAAACCAAAAGGAAAAAGTTACACTTGAAGCAGAGAAAAAAGAGCAGCAGAAATTAGTAAATTCACTTAAAAAGGATAAAAATAAAATTGCTGCAGATATTCGATCCAAACAAAGTGAATCCAAACGTATTGACAAACAAATCGATCGTTTAATTCGTGAAGCCATTGCCGAAGCTAATAGAAAAGCAGCTGCGGAAAGAGCCAAAGCAAATCCTGGTTCAAGCGAAGCAAAAGCTCCAGTTTCTTCTTCTAAAATTGTTTTGACACCAGAAGACAAAATTTTGGCAGCAGATTTTAAAGCAAACAGAGGAAGATTACCTTGGCCAGTAGAAAAAGGATTTATTTCTCTTGGATATGGAGATCAACCACACCCGTTGCACCCTTCAATTACAGTACACAATTCAGGAGTTGAAATCACAACCGAAGACGGAGCTAGCGCAAGAGCAGTATTTGCAGGAGAAGTTTCAAAAGTAATCGTTCTTTCTCCGGTAAATAAAGCAGTTGTAATTCAGCATGGAGACTTTTTTACAGTATATCAAAATCTAAGCTCTGTTTCTGTTAGTCAAGGAGATAAAGTAACGATTAAGCAAAATATTGGAAGGGTAAGAACAAGTGGAGATACCGGAAAAACAATTATTAAATTCTTGATTCTTCAAAATACTTCAAACAACAATCCAGAAGGATGGTTGCAAAGCAGATAAAATTTAAGGGAGCAAATTTGCTCCCTTTTTTATTTAATCATATTGCTCCAGAAAATACTTGATCATATCTGTTGTTGTGACAATTCCTTTCAGTTCTCCATTATCAACAACAGGCAATGCATGAAAATCTTGTTTGACAAAAGTCGTTGCGAGATCTTTGATAATAGTATCTGAAGGAAGTGTTTTAGGGTGCGAAGTCATTATTTGTGGAATAGTCAGCATGTCTAAAATAGCTTCGTCAACACCTTCTTGCCCGTCAAACAATGCACTAAAAGTTAAGCGGTTAATATCGGTACGACTAATAATTCCAACAACTTCTTTACCATTTACAACAGGAATGTGTCGAATAGAATTTGATTTTAGTTTTTCTACAACTTTTCTTAAATCATCATTTTGATTTACTGTAACAACAGTTTTAGTCATAATATGACTAATTGGTTCTCTTTTTTTCATGATAGATTAGTTTTAAATTCATATTAAAGATGTAAAATAAATCCCTCAAAAATCATGATCATTATCAGTTTTTAAACCATTAAAAAGAACCAAATAAAACCACTAAAATTTAGTATTTTTGCACTATGGAAACAAATAGACAGAAAAAAATAGGCGGTGTCCTTCAGAAAGATCTGGTTGACATCTTGCAAGGTGAAGTGAGAAAAAACGGAATCACTAATTTGGTGATTTCAGTATCCAAAGTAAGTGTAACTACAGATTTGTCTGTAGCAACAGTATATTTAAGTATTTTTCCACAAGAAAAAGCCAAAGAAACTTTAGAGGCAATAAAAACAAATACAACTTTAATTAAACATGATTTGTCACAACGCGTTCGTTTACAATTACGTCGTGTTCCAAATCTGGTATTCTTTATTGATGATTCTCTTGATTATATCGAAAAAATCGACAATGCACTTGCAGGAAAAGAAAACCCAATAGAAAACCGTGACCTTTTAGAAAAAAGAAGAAAATCGTAATTTGAATTTCCCTTTATACATAGCCAAACGTTATATTTTTAGCAGCAGTAAAAATAATGCTATCAATATTATTAATCGAATTGCCAGCATGGGAATCATTGTTGGTACGATGGCTTTGTTTGTGGTTTTATCGGTCTTCAGCGGATTAAAAGTTTTCAGCCTTTCGTTTACCAACGAAATTGACCCTGATTTAAAATTGACCAATACATACGGAAAGTCATTTTTAATTACGCCAAATCAGGAAAGTCAAATTAAGAAAATTGACGGCGTTGCTTCTTACACTAAGATTATAGAAGAACGCGTTTTGTTTTTATTTAAAGACAAACAACAAGTTACTTATTTAAAAGGAGTAGACAGTTCTTATGCAATTGTCAATGATATAAAGAAAAAACTTTTTAATGGTCAGTGGCTTAAGCCGGATAGTTTTCAGGTTGTAATTGGTTACGGATTAGCACAAAATTTCTCAATGGGAATTCTGGATTTTGAAAATCCGTTACAGATTTTTGCTCCAAAACCAGGAAAAGGAGCAATAGAAAATCCAGAGGAAGCTTTTAATAAAACAGATGTTCTGCCTGTCGGAATTTATTCTATTAGCGAAGAGTTAGATTCTAAATATGTATTTGCAGATTTAGGTCTAGCTCAAGAATTATTGATGTACAAACCGAATCAAATCTCTGGAATTGAATTTAAGTTAAAAGAAAATGCAGATGAAAATGCAGTTAAAAAACAACTTAATTCGATTTTTAAAAACAAGATTACTTTAAAGAACAGAGCGCAGTTAAACGAGTCTTTGTATAAAATGCTCAACACCGAAAATATTGTGGTTTATCTCATTTTTACTTTAGTAATTATTGTTGCGCTTTTTAATTTGGTAGGAGCTTTAATTATGATGATTTTAGAGAAAAAAGGAAATCTTAAAACCCTTTTTAATCTAGGAGCAGAAGTGGGTTATCTTAGAAGAATCTTTTTGCTTCAAGGTACTTTGCTAAGTTTTTTTGGTGGTTTAATCGGACTTGCATTAGGAATTATATTGGTGATTTTACAACAGCAATATGAACTAATAATGATTACACCAACATTGGCATATCCGGTTGTTTTTTCATTAGAAAATGTTCTAATTGTAATGACAACTATTGTTACACTCGGTTTTACAGCTTCTTTAATTGCAAGTAGTCGCGTAAGCAAAAAATTATTGGATTAATATCTTCCTAAAAAATATTACTATATTTGCTTTCTTAAATAACTACAAGCATATGATTGTTTCTGCCTAATCCTACTTTATTTTTTAGAATAATTAGGATACTTACGTTTTACTTTTTGGTTCAGATTTATAAATCTGAGCAATTTTTTTATTTATCCTAAAATATCATGACAGAAACATCTATAAAGAAAAGTTTATTTTCTAAAATTTTCACCACTTTAAAACAGGCCCTAAAAGGCGACGAATCATTTGATTATACTTCTGGAAGTATAAAAAAAGCTGTAATTCTATTAGCCATTCCGATGGTTTTAGAAATGATGATGGAATCGGTTTTTGCCTTGGTCGACTTGTATTTCGTTGGTCATTTGGAACACAGCAGTTTTGCTATTCAAACCGTTGGTTTAACAGAATCTGTATTAACCGTTATTTATTCACTCGCCATCGGAATGAGCATGGCCGCCACCGCAGTTGTAGCAAGACGAATAGGTGAGAAAGATCCAGTTGCTGCTGCGAAAGCAGGAATGCAAGCCATCATAATAGCATTTGCAGTAAATAGTATTCTAAGCATTTTCGGAATTATTTATGCCAAAGATATTTTGATTTTAATGGGCTCCTCTTTAGAATCTGCTGAACATGGTTTCCGATTTACTCAAATTATGATTGGTTCGAGTTTGTGTATCATGCTTTTGTTTCTCATAAATGGAATTTTCCGTGGAGCAGGAAATGCAGCAATTGCCATGAAAAGCCTTTGGATTGCCAATATTTGCAATATCATTTTATGCCCAATTCTAATTAACGGTTTCGGACCAATTCCAGCTTTCGGATTAATTGGTGCCGCTTTGGCGACGACAATTGGAAGAAGCATTGGTGTTATTTACCAAGTGTATCATTTGTTTTTTGGGAAAGGAATTTTAAAAATCAAGGTTTCTTATTTTGCTCCAGACTTTACACAAATAAGAGCTTTGGTAAAAATTGCGGCTCCTGGAATTTTACAATTCGTAATCGCTTCCTGCAGTTGGATTTTCTTAGCGCAATTAGTTGCCACAACAGGTGGAGATCACGGTTCGGCAGGATATCAGACTGCTTTGAGAATTATGATGTTTTTCATTCTCCCAGCTTGGGGATTGAGTAATGCGGCGGCAACTTTGGTTGGGCAAAACTTAGGAGCCAAACAAATTGAACGCGCCGAAAAATCAGTTTATACAACAGCGAGATACAATGTGATTTTCATGGCTACAATTATGATTATTACTTTAGGTCTTGGACAATATATTATTTCGTTTTTCACAAATGATGAACAGGTAAAAACGGTTGCGATCGAGGCACTTCGAATTATGAGTATAGGATTTATTTTCTATGGAATTGGAATGGTTCTCATCAATACGTTCAATGGAGCAGGAGATACCTGGACACCAACTGGAATTAATTTCTTCGGATTTTGGTTGTTCCAAATTCCATTAGCTTTTGTATTGGCAAAACATTTTAATATGGGACCAACAGGAGTTTTTATCGCAATTCCAGTTGCTGAAACTGCGATTACTTTAGCCGGAATCTTTTTCTATAAAAGAGGAAAGTGGAAACGAGTTCAAGTGTGATTTTGTGCAATATTTCCTAAAAAAATTCGTTAAGTCTATTTAACCAAAACAATAGATTTATGAAAACGAAAATTAAAATTTTAGCCGTTTTAAGTATAGCAGTACTAGGATTTATGGCCTTTAAACCATTAGATAAAAAAGTGGTTTTAATTGATGCAGGTCATGGAGGTTACGATGTTGGGAAGGATTTGTATGGATTTGAAGAAAAAGCAATAACAGAAGCCATCGCTAGAAAAATAAAAGAACAAAATAATAATGAAAATGTAGAAATTGTTCTGATTCGTGATGGTGATATGAGTATGAACCTCACAGACAGAGTTACAATAATAAATAAGTTGAAACCTGATTTGGTGCTTTCTATACATATTAATTCAAACTTGAATATGAAAGTTAATGGGGTAGGTGCATATATTTCCTCAAATAAAGCATTTTATGAGGAATCTAAAAAAATGGCAGTAATTGCGGTAGACAAAATTACTTCGACAGGAAAGCTTACAAAGCGATATGTATCAGAAGCTCCATTTCATATTTTAAAGTATGCAAATTGTAATATGGTTCATTTAGAGATAGGATTTTTATCAAATGAAAATGATAGAAATTATATTACAAGTGAAGAAGGACAAAATGAAATTGCTACTAAAATCTTAGAATCGTTAAAATAATAATGGGTTTGTATAGCCCAAAAAAGGTCTTCAATATTGAAGACCTTTTTAGTTTAAAGTTAAATATTTTACAAATTGATCTTTTACAAGAGTAAAATACTGTACATTTGAACGTACAATAAAACGTACTGAATTATGAAAGCAATTACAATTTCTACATTAAGAAAAAATATCAAAAACTATTTTGATGAAGTTTCAGAATCCTCTGAAATAATTGTTGTACCACGAAATTCTGAAGAAGATGCTGTGGTAATAATTTCGATGAAAGAATATAACTCAATATTAGAAACACAACATTTATTATCAACCAAAGCGAATAGAAAACGACTTTCTGAAGCTATTGAGCAAATGGAAAATGGAAAATTGACATCTTATAACATAGATGAATTATAGTTGACCATGGATATTTGTTTTACGAAAAATGGATGGGAAGATTTTGAGTATTGGATTGAAAACGATACAGACACAGTAATAAAAATAAAAGAATTAATTAAATCGATTCGAGAAAATCCTTTTAAAGGAATTGGGAAGCCAGAACCTTTAAGACATGATCTAAAAAGTTTTTGGTCGAGAAGAATTACGGGTGAACATCGATTGGTTTATAAAGTATCAGGGACAAGAGGAATCGATCAAAAGTGTATTATATTACAATGTCGATTCCATTATGACGATAAATAAAAAAGACCTTCATAATTTGAAGGTCTTTCTTTTTAGAGACCTTTGTCAAAGTTTCAAACTTTGACAAAGGTTAATCAATATGTTTTAAACAAACTCATATCCAGCGTAAACCTGTTCAATTTCTTTCATAATAGCAAATAAATCTTCAGAAGCATCAGTGGTAACTAATTTTTGTTTGAATTCTTTAAACGAGTGGATTCCTTTGAAATAATTCGTATAATGACGGCGCATTTCTACAATTCCTAAACGTTCACCTTTCCAATCCATTGACCATTGCAAATGATTTCTAGCAGCTTCAACACGATCAATAACCGTTGGAGCAGGTAAGTGTTCTCCCGTTTTGAAATAATGTTTGATTTCGTTAAAAATCCACGGATAACCAATCGCAGCACGACCAATCATGATACCATCAATTCCGTATTCGTTTTTATATTGTAATGCTTTTTCAGGACTGTCAATATCGCCGTTTCCGAAAATAGGCATTGTAATTCTTGGATTGTTTTTTACACGTGCAATGTGCGACCAGTCAGAATGGCCTTTGTACATTTGAGCGCGAGTTCTAGCATGAATCGTCAAAGCTTGAACACCAATATCCTGAAGTCTTTCAGCAACTTCATCAATATTAATAGAGCTTTCATCCCAACCTAAACGTGTTTTTACTGTAACAGGCAAATCAGTTCCTTTGATAACTGCTTTGGTTAAACGAACCATCAAATCAACATCTTTTAAAACTCCAGCTCCTGCACCACGACAAACTACTTTTTTTACCGGACATCCAAAATTGATATCTACTAAATCGGGTTTTACAGTCGAAACAATTTTAGAAGACATTTCCATTGCTTCTTCATCACCACCAAAAATCTGAATTCCGACAGGACGTTCGTAATCAAAAATATCCAGCTTCATTCTACTTTTTATAGCATCACGAATTAATCCTTCCGATGAAATAAATTCAGAGTACATCATGTCAGCACCATGCGTTTTGCATAATCTGCGAAACGGCGGATCACTAACATCTTCCATCGGTGCGAGTAATAAAGGAAATTCGGGTAATTCTATGTTGCCAATCTTGACCATCTTCAATATTTTTTGCAAAATTACAACATTTAGTTCAATTTGTGCCAAATTGAGGTTCAAAGGTTCATAGCGACAAAGGTTCAAAGGTTTTTTTATCAAGCTATTACATAGCCATTGTACCTTTGAACCTTTGCCTCTTTGTACCTAATACTAAGATCTATAGTCGAAAAATCTGATTGGTTTTCGACTCATCGGGTTAAAAACGATTGGGTTAAGAATTTCTTTTGGAACAAATTCTATTTTTGGAGTTACTCTCAATTTTGCTCTAAAGTGATCTTTTATTTCTTGTAAAAATTCTGGAGATTGATTTTTTACTGCAATTTTAATTAAGATTTCGTCTGTACCTAAATCATTCGTTGAAATTTCGATCAAGTGATTTTCGATATTATCAAAACTGCTCAAAACATCATTCATCGCTGGCGGATACAATGTTGTTCCTTTATATTTAATCATTTGTTTTTTACGTCCAACAACTGGTCCAACGCGCAACGTGTTTCTGCCGCATTCGCAAGGTTCTTCGTGAAACTGTACAATATCTCCCGTTTTAAAACGAAGCAAAGGCATTGCTTCAATTCCTAAGGTGGTAAAAGTAAGCTCGCCGATTTCGCCTTTTTTAACAGGCATATTATTTTCGTCCAAAACTTCAACAATGATTAATTCCGGATGATGGTGTCCGCCTTTTCCATGTTCACATTCTGTAAAAGCGGTACTCATTTCGGTAGAAGCATAAGTCGAAAACAACTTAATATTCCATTTATCTGTGATTTTTTTCGATAGAATGTTCATCGAAAAATCTTGTTCTCTCAAAGATTCTCCAATGCAAATCGCGCCTTTTATGCTCGAGTTATTATAATCGATTCCGTGAATTTCGGCGTATTCAATTAATTTCAAAAGAAAAGAAGGAACGGTAATCAAATAACTCGGATTGTATTTTAAAATCGAATCCCATTGCATTTCTGGAATTCCGGCACCAACACGAATTACACCAACTTTCAATTTTCGAAGACCAAGAAAATAAGCCAAACCGGCCATAAATTTTCTATCAATTGTCGTCATTAATTGTACTACATCGCCTTCTGCAATTCCAGCGCAAGCAAATGAAATAGCTTCATTATAAGCCAAACGATCTAAGTCAGAATCGGTTAAGCCAAAAGTTACAGGATCTCCTAAAGTTCCAGATGTTGTAGCGTAATCAATAATTTTATGTTGCGGAACGCATAAAAAATCATCGTTATATTGTTGTAAATCTTCTTTTGTAGTAACAGGTAAAAATTGTAAATCTTCCAGCGTTTTAACTTTCGAAATGTCAATATTTTGTCCTGCAAAAAGTCTTTTGTAAAACGGAGAATTCTTGCTGATATATTCTAAAAGTTCAACTAATTTTTGTTCTTGAAAAATTTTAATTTCTTCTAAAGAATTTTTTTCTATTGCTGGAATCATTTTAATTTTCTTTTGACTTTTTTTAAATATTTTTCAATTTCTTCTTTTTCAGGAGCCGTTGTAATTTCATGCTTTAAAGCTTTTTCAAAATTCAGCTTTGCCTGAAGAAATTCCTTTTTTTGGTAAAAGTACAATCCTGTCTTATAATATACAACCCAATAATCAGGGTTTAATGCTTGATAATTCTGAAAAAACTCAGGAGAAACGGTTTCTTTCTTTTCTAAAATCAAGTCTATTTTATGATCTTCAATTTTAAATTTTTTAAAATTCTGAAAAGCAGCAGTTTTCAAGAAAGGATCTTTGGCAATATTCAAGTTTTCTTTTTGAAATGATTTTGTTTCATTTCGGTTTTCATTAAAAATCGAATTCAAATCATAACAAACAAATTCGCCCAATTGAAACGGATTTGCAGAAACCCAAACTAATTTTTCTTTTGGTTTAAAGATAATTCCGTGATGCGCCAAAAGCTGATTTAGTGCTTTTTCATTACCAAAACCCAAAGTTTCATTTTTTAAACCGTCTTTATTTCGAAGAATTTCTGAAGCAATTTCAGGATTTACTTTTGGATTTTCAGACAGTAATTCCTGCATTCTTTCATAACGATATTCAGAATGACTGTTGGCAATTTGTTCCTGATTTCTTTTATCATCTTTGAAAGCTTCGCCTTGAAAATGATTGGAGCAAATTAATTGATCACTATTTGGAACATCGTAAACATCCATTTTATTGGGCGAAACTTCAATTAAAATCGCTTTGTTATCATTGGCACTTCCAACCATAATCGATTCAGAAACAAATACTTTTCTCTTTTTTGCAATAGCGATTGCTTCATCAAGATTTTTGGCGTACTGTAAAATTTCACGAGTTAAAATCGAAATCGGAGTTTTTGCAACAAGCGGAATTTTAGATTTTGAAGCGTTTATCGTAACCGTCAAACCTTCGAGATTCATTCCAGAAACAGCGCCAATCATTCCCGGCCAAGTCACCATCATAAATGGATGTCCTTCTTTAGGTTTTATAAAAGCCGCTATTTTATTTTCCGCGAAAGCGTCATTTACATAAAAATCAAAATTGCGAGCTAAGATTAAATTTCCATCTTCCGATTTTTCATTCCAAGCCGCAAAAGAAGAACAGCCAACCAAAGCCAAATCTTGCAGAGCATGTCCAATGTCGTGTGCCGCGTGCAAATACAGGCCACGCTGATATTGCGGTGCGATATTATCAAATTCGGTTGAAGTATATTGCGAAACGCCGTAAATTTCAGTTTGATATTCGTTTGGAACATTCAAATATAATTTACGATTGAACCATTTTAAAAACTGACGAAGTATTTTCTGTTGAAATTTTGACGGAACAAAATCGGTTATTTTAGAGAAAAAAATACGTTGTTGCTTTTGCAAAAGCGAATCGGTTAAAGCACCAGTTGTTAAACCAATTTCTAGAGGATCGCCTTCAGTGTACAATTCCCAAAGACCTTGTTTATTTTTTAAAAGTGAATTTTTTCCAGAGATAAAAATGCTATCTGAAACTTTTGTAACAACAGGTTTTGTATTATTGTAAGCCGTTAAATCTGGTTTATGATGTTTTGATTTTGATGTACCGCAGGAAGTCAGCAAGCTAAAAAAACCGATAAGGAAAAGATAAAGAATTCGGTTTTTCATAATAAAACTATTCAGATGCTTTTTTAATTTTTTCCAGCAGATATTCCTTTCCTACAATTTCTGAGCAAGTTATAACTGCTCCAACTGTAACACCCAAGACACCATGCATGTTAATACTTTGGCCTGTAAGATAAAGATTTTCTACCTTAGTTTTAGTCGGAATCATCGTTTTCATCGGATTATTTGAATCTTTAACATATCCGTACATATTCCCGCCATCTCCGCCAATGTAATCACGATAAGAAAGTGGAGTAGAAGTGTGAACCGATTTGATACAATCCTTTATTCCTGGAAATTTTTTCTCGATTTCGTCTAAAAACTTGGCCGCTTTTTTGGCTTTGAATTCGTCATAACTTTCACCTCTTTCATTTTCTTCAAAAGTAGTGTTGAAGGTGTTTTCCCAAGCTTTAACATCTTCATATTTCATGTACGTTAAAAAGGTCATTCCGTCTGCCCATTCTTCGTCTTTTTTTGACGGATTCATGGACGCCATAAAAGTTTTCGGCCACGAATTTTCGTCGTATTCATACGAAGTCCAAACATCATTGGCACTTTTAAAATGATAATAATTGTGGTTGATGTATTTGAAAGTTTTGGGTTTAAAAACAATATATAAACTAAAAGCTGAAAGGACACTTTCGAGATCTTGAATTCTGTTGAAAAAGGGTTTTCTGAAATTTTCCTGACCTGCCATTTTCAAAGTCGTTTTCGGTTCAATGTTCGAAATAAAATACGTTCCAGAAACCTCTGTTCCGTCTTTCATTTTTACCGAATTTACCTTTTGATTTTCAACTTCAAATTTCGTTACTTCTTTATGTTTGAAGAATTCGCCTCCGTATTTTTTCAGTTGTTTTAAAAGTTGTTTCGTTATCTGACTTCCGCCATTGATGCAGCGCCACGAACTTTCAATGTACGAATTGACCACAAGTGCATGAACGTAAAAAGGCGATTTTTCGGGAATTCCAGCATAAAGAAAATTAGAACCTGCGAGAACCGCTTTTAATTTTTCATTTTGTGTAAAAGAATCGATCGTATCTTTCGCGTTGAGCGTTAAAATTTCATCGTCATATTTTCCTTCCGATTCTAGATTATAAAGGGGAAAAGCTTTGCAAACCGTTTTTATTTTCTGGCAATATTTTTCGAGATTTTCTTTTTCTTCTGGAAAGTATTGTGTTAGATTTTCAATGAAATTTTCGAAACCCTGCGCATGCGGATATTCGGTTTTATCGTCATCAAAAGAAATAATATCAAAACCATTTTCGTCTAATTTTTTCAGATTCAAATGATCCATTATTCCGATATATTTGAAATATTGATGAAGATTCTGGCCTTCGCCTAAACCTCCGATATAATGAATTCCGGTATCAAAAATGGTTTTATCTCTTACGAAAGTCTGAAGATTTCCACCATATTGATTGTTCTTTTCGAGCACACAAACGCTGTAACCTTCTTTTGCCAGAATAACAGCAGAAACCAATCCGCCTAAACCGCTGCCAATTATAACTGCATCGTATTGCTCTTTCATCCTAATTTCTCTTTAATACAGTAATGCCATTTTCTTCTGAGACAATTTCAAAGCCAAAAGCAATTAATTTTGTTTTATAATGCAGACAATATATTAAAATTATGGAAGAAAATTTTGAAATGATTTTTTCAGGATTATCATTATAAGTTTCGTCAGAAATCAAAAGTAAATCATACTGGTTTTCTTCAGCAGATTCCAATTGATCCAAATAGGATATTTTTCGTTTGGATACGATATAGTTGGTTTTTGCTACCAATCGTTTTTCTTCATCATTTATAAAAGAAACTATTTTTCGCTGTGGTTCCTGCAAAGCCAATAAGACATCCAATTGCCCGTAATCATCTCCTAAATGCAGGATTTTTGCTTTTGGCTGAATGTGTTTATTTAAGTTGTAATAGGTTTCCAGATCTTGTTTTACATCTTTTTTAACGCTGTTTCCAACTTCAATTTCTTTATAATCGTAGCTGTTAATCAGCATTGTTTTGAAATACTCTGGACCTTCAAGTTCTTCACGTATTTTACGATATGCTGTTTTGAAAAAAGAACTAATTTGTTTGGTTCGATCGGTATAATTTTTTCCGAATGAAAGATTTTCAGGAGCAATTCTTTCTAAAATTGTAACCGTTAATTTCCCGTGATGAATAACAAAATCTCCTTTAGGAATCAATTCTGAAGCACCATGAATAACCACAGGAATAATATCTAGATTGAATTCTTCGGCAAGGAAAAAAGCACCTTTATGGAATCGTTTCACCACATTATTTTCAGAACGCGTTCCTTCTGGAAAAACCATTAATGAATATCCTTCGTTTACTTTTTTACGCAAATGTTCAACGCCGCCTTCCAATCCTTCAGAAACAGGATAAAAACCAGCTTTTCTAACAACACCGCCAAAAATAGGAGAATTGTAAACCCAGTCACTTACCAAGAAAATGATTTTTGGGCTTAACATTCCGATTGCCAGAATGTCTAAAAACGAAGAATGATTGGCGATAATTACAGCAGGTTTTTCAAAAGTTTCATTGAAATTATTAACGACTTTTTTGCGAATAAACGGATTCGAATACAACACCGATTTCATGAATTTTGAAACCACGTATCGAAATGCTTTCATTTTTGATTTTTTACTAAAAGGTAAAATTGGCATTAAAGTAAAACTGAAAATAGACATTACGATTCCGCCCAAACCATAATAAGCAAACGAAATTACACCATGCACAAATGTTCTTAATTGAAAAGGCGGATTTCCTTTTTTCGGACGATTCGAGAGAAATAATTTGAATAGAATTGGATAGAAAATGAAAGTTATAATCAACGCAGCAAAAACTCCAATTAAAGAAACCGCAGAAATAGATGTCAGTGCAGGATGTTTGGCGAAAATCATGGCACCGATTCCTAAAATGGTTGTGATAACCGCCAAAATAATTGAGGTTCTGTAAATGGCAATTTCGTTCACTCCATTCGAATATTCTTTTTGTAATGCACTGGTCATAAAAATGCTGAAATCAACTCCGTGACCGAAAATTAGGGTGCAGACAATCATACTGAAA
Organism: Flavobacterium sp.; assembly: GCF_036405015.1. Lineage (GTDB taxonomy): Bacteria > Bacteroidota > Bacteroidia > Flavobacteriales > Flavobacteriaceae > Flavobacterium. The sequence continues at coordinate 18,774 of NZ_DASWYK010000165.1, forward strand.
ATATTCATTTGAATGCCAAAAATGCCCATAATTCCAGCCGTTACAATTCCCGTAAAAGCAATTGGAATACAGCTGATAATAACCAATTCGATTCTTCTGAAAAAGAAAAATAAAATTAAAACTACAGCAACGAATGAATAATTGACAAGTGAATTGAAATCGGTTTTTAAAGTGCTGAAAAACGTTTCGTTCATTTGCTGACGATCGATTGCAATTACGTTTTCTTTTTTAGAAGCCGATTTTACAAAAGCATCACGTTGTTCTGGCGTGACTTTTACTAAAGTCGAAACAGTATAAAAACCATTTTTTTCTGTAATAAATTCTTGTAACTGAAGTGCTTTTATTTGAAGATAATCATTTGAAGAAATTGGTTTGAAGTCAGAATCTAAATGATTAAAAAACAAATTATAGGTCGTTGGTTTAAAGCCAAGTTTAGCACCTTCAGCAATTAATTCTGATGTAACGAATTGTTTTTTCTGTGAAGTCCAAAACGAATTCCATTTTTCGATTTTTTGAAGTTGTGCTGACTTGGAAAGCACAATTCCTCCAACGGAACTAAAGTTTAGAATTTTATGCTGTTGCTTTTCAGTATTTAAATTTTCGAAAAGTCGACTATTATGCTGTAAAGCTTCTTCCATCGTTTTTCCGTACGAAGCCACATAAATGGTTTTGGAAGTTAAACTCGTGCTTTCTTCCAATTGTTTTTCGGCCGCTTTAATTTCTTTTGGAATAAAATTCAGCTGTGATAAATCGTTATTAAAACCAACATCATTATAGGTAAAACAGCAAATAATGGTAATGATAACACAAAGTCCGATTAAGATTTTATTGTTGTGAAAAGAAAAATGAGCCATTTTATCGATCACATTTTTCTTGTGTTCTGCCGGATTTTCTTTTGGTTTGTATAAATGAGGAATAATTAAAAGAGAAAAAATAGCAGAAGCCATTACAATAACCGCAGCGAAAATTCCGAGATCATTTAATGCATCCGATTTTACAAAAAGCAGACATAAAAAAGCAACAGCAGTTGTAGAACTACTCATAATTACAGGCATTGTAATGTCTTTGTACAATGTTTTGACATCGCTGTTATGCTTGTAATGTGTGAGAATATGAATTGAATAATCAATTGTAATTCCTAATAAAATGGAACCAATTCCTAGTGAAATTGCTGAAATCTGTTCTCTGACGAAATATAAAAACGCAACCGCAAACAAACCTCCAAAAACTGTTGGAAGAAAAATAATCAACGGAATTAATACTTTTCTATAAAATAAAATCAGAATCAGCATTAAGGTAAACATCGCGATTGATGTTGTTAGAATAATATCTCCTTTAATCTGATTCGCATTGGCAACCGCAATCAAAGCAGAACCAAAATAACTGATCGAAGTTTTGCCTTTGAATTGCTGATTTAAATTTTCTTGAATTGATTTCAGTTTTTCGGCAAAAATGGTATTTTTTTCTGTTTCGCTCGATGGAATATTAGAAGTGATAAAAAGCAGTAATTTCTTTTTATCCTTTGTCATTACAAAACCATTTTCCAATGTAAAATCGTCACCAATATTTAATTGTTGTAATTTTTTTAAAGCGATAAACGAAATCCCAAACGGATCTTGCAGGATAAAATCTTTAGTGATAAAACCAGATGGAGAAATAATCGATTTATAATTTCCTTGAACAGTTGCTGCAATACTGTCTTTTTGCAGTTTTTGCTCGATGTTTTTATAATCATTATCATCTAAAAAAAGAGGCAGATTATTGTAAACAAAATCAATGGTTTCTTGAATATTTTCTTCGTCAATTTTTCCTTGAATTCCTGTTACATAAGGTTTGCAGGATTTTGAAACGCTGTCTGAAAAAGCAGTTGCCATTTCTTTCAAATCTTCAGCAGATCCGTTTTTTTCGAGTTTGAAAATTACGGTTGTTTTATCGGCAAAGTTTAATTGTTTAAGAACTTTTGCTGTAACATCGGTTTTGTCGTTTGTCGGAATAAGTTTGGTAATATCTTCTTCAAACTTTAATCTTGAAGCAAAAAATCCAAAAACAAGAAGCATCAAAACGGCCAAAAAAACCGAGAGAGATTTTCTTCGGGTTACAAATAAATGAATGGCGTAGAAATATTGATGCATGATTGTTGGTTAAGTTTTTCAGCCACGAATTTCACAAATTTATTTTTATTAAGTATTATTAATTCGTGAATTCGTGGCGAATTGACATAGAATTTTATTCTTTACGTTTCTTGCTAAAAGCCGTTAAAAGCAAATAACTTATTAAACCAACCGTTAGCGCCGAAACGGATGCTAAAATAAGACTTCCGATAATATATTGAGCTGCATTTTTTTGAATATCGTCAAACGTCATTGAACTATCTAAAATTAATGGAGCATCGCTAGTAACAAAAATACTTCCTATTTTTAAAGAACCATATATTATGAGCGGAATGAAAGGAGGAAAACTCACGTTAGAAGTCAAAAAAGCAATGACTTTATTGAGCCTGAATAAAGCTGCAAGTGTAAAAAGCAAGATGGTTTGAAATCCCCAAAAAGGCGAAAGTCCAATGAAAATTCCCAAAGCAATAGCAGCCGATTTTTTAAAATTAGAATCGGAACTTTCTAAAATATCTTCTAGAAAGAATTTTTTAAAACCTTTTTTTTTTGCTTTTCTAAAGAAATCTCTCGGTTTGATATACAACAAAGCGTTGGTTACCAAAACGGTATTTAAAATACTGATTCGAGTAAAATCCTGAAACGGACGAAAATGTGAAACTCGTTCTGCAGGATCATACAAAACCTGAATCGGAATATTTTTAACTACAATTCCTTTCCAAGCGGCGCGAACAATTACTTCAATTTCAAATTCGAATTTATTGGTATAAAAACGTTTTGGCAACAATCTCAGCGGATATAATCTAAATCCAGATTGTGTATCGTCTAGTTTGATTCCAGTTTCAAACTTGAACCAGAAGTTAGAAAATTTGTTTCCGAAACTGCTTTTTTTAGGAACATTTTCCTGAGTCATATTTCGGCTTCCAATCAAAAGCGTATTTGGTTCTTCTTGAATGGCTTCTAAAAAAACAGGAATATCAGATGCAAAATGCTGTCCGTCGGAATCGATTGTGATGGCGTATTCAAAATTCAATTCAAGCGCTTTTCTAAACCCGTTTCTGAGCGCACGACCTTTTCCTAAATTTTTAGGATGATGAATTTGCGTCAGCTGCGAATATTGTTTTAAAATTTCGCCGGTAGAATCGGTTGCACCATCATTAACAATGATAACATTTGTGGTGAAATCTAAAATAGAATCCAGTACTTTTTTCAGTGTTTTTTCATTATTATACGTAGGTACAATAATGCAAAAGTTGGTCGAATTAAGCAATTCTTGCTGTGATTTCATGTGGTATTTTTTGAGCTTATTTTACAAATTGTTTCTCTTTTTCAGAGAAACTTTTAGATTGTAAAACGAAGTCTTTAAGATATTCTTTCAAAGCTGCACCTTGTGCTGCATAATATGTTGTAATGAATTTTTTATCTTCTTTGATATTTTTCTTGTAGCCCGTAATACCAGGAACATCTTCCTGAACACTCAGTCTGATCATTCTCATTTCGATATTACTTGGGTCACTTTTTATGGTAGCTTCAAGAAGTTTTGCACCTTCTTTAAAACGCTCAATTTTTTCACCGATTTTTTTCTCAAACTTAGAATCCACTAAAATAGAAGCCGCTTTATAAGCCACTAAAATTTTATCATCATTATGAGAAACGCCAGCAAGTTTTGCCACAAACTCTTTAGCATTTGTTTCTGATTTTGCAACATCAGGATAAACTTTTCGAATAGAAGCCAAATCTGGCGCTCCCACAAAATTTACCCATAAAAGTAAGGTCATTAGTAATTTCATAATTATATTTTTTTGTACACATTGCTCAGTTTAAGAGCAGTAGTGTCGTTAAAGTAAGTCGTGTTTTTCACTTTTACCAAACCGTCTTCAGTAGTTGTAATATCAAGTTCCAAACGCAATTCTGGATTAACTTCTGGATTAATCAGCGCCATGAATTTTACATTTGCCAAAGACTGAATCATCAAGGAACTTTTAGTAATCGATTCTGTAAGCTCTTTGATAATTTGAATCATGCAAACACCAGGCATAATTGGATTTCCAGGGAAATGTCCTTTAAAAACCTCGTGTTTTTCATTGACTAAAATCGTAACATTATATTTTGAATCGGAGATTTTCTCTTCCGATAGTATTTTGTAAAAATCTTTTAAAATCATAATTTTTATTTTCCAAATGAATAGGAAACTCCCAACTGAAAATTCATATTTGTGTTATAATCTCCAAACAAATAATAATTATTGGAGTCATTTTGATAATAATCGCTGCTCAAAACATCAAGTAAACCTTTCTTAAATCGAGCTTCAAATGTTAAGCCTGAAGGCAGTGCATAAGCAACTCCCAAAACAAAACCAAGATCATTTTGTGCTTTTCGAACCGCAAGATTATCATTCAACAAAACATCTAAAGTTGGCCCCGCCTGAAACTGAATTCCTTGTGGCAGTGTAAACTTATTCATGATGGAAATAGACAAATAGTTTATTTCAAGATCTAAATGTTCTGTTCTATTCGTTTGCGTATTTTCATCAAAATAATTTCGTGCTACATTATTAGAACCTTGTCTGCTGTAATTAATTTCTGGTTGTAATGCATATAACTTAGTAATCTTAATTTCAGCAAAACCACCCGCATAAAAATCAGTTTTATAATCAGCATGCATTTCAGAAATGGTCGAAAAATTAAGTCCCGCTCTTAAACCGGGTTTAACACTCATTTGGGCTTTTAGGTTTAAAACTGTAAAAAAAACAGCAATAAAAAGTAATACTCTTCTATTCATGTTTTTTTATTTTGTCTTAAACTTATAACTGATACCAATTTGAAAAACCTGATTTAAAATTGCATCATCGGTGTAATATCCGTCGTTGTTGTAATAATCGTAGCCATAAATATCAACCAATCCTTGTTTAATTCTCGCTTCAAATGTAAGACCGTTTGGAAGTGTATAACCAATACCTCCAACTATTGCCAAGTCGAAATCTTCTGGCGAAGAATTGATGTAATTATCACCAACTTTTAAATCTAAAGACGGACCAGCCAACAGGTGAAAACCTCCACCATTAAAGTTAAATTTTGCAACCGCTCCAAATGTTATATAATTTAGCTCGTAATTTATATAACGATAACTGCCATCATTGAAATATTCTCTTCCTTCATCACCTTGTCTAGAATACGTAATCTCTGGCTGTAACGAGAAAAATTTATTGAATCTAATATCTACTAATCCACCAACATAAAAATCGGTTTTAGAATTATTGTCATCAATATTGGTTAATGTTGATAGATTCAGACCTCCTCTAAGTCCAGGACTTACTCTTACCTGCGCTTCTGATTTAATTCCGATGAATAAAACAAATGCAATTACAATAAATTTTCTCATTTCTAATTGATTTAAAGTTTATGGTTAGTTTAATTTTCTATTCTGATTTGAAATAATTCAGTTCGATTTTTAATTTAATATTCTGATGAATTATCTGAATCTTCTCAGCAAAAATATTGTTTTCTGAATTGAAAAGCAGTGTAAATTTTTCTTTTGTTTTAGAAGCATGAACGATCTTTTCTAATTTTTGCTCTTTTTTGGAGATGAAAATATAATTGTCTCGTTTGCCATCTTTTGATTTATAAATCTCTGCCGATTCATTTTCAAATTGTTCCTGAATCAAATATTGCTTTTTTAGAAGAAGTCTGAAATCTTCTTTTAAAGTATTAATCAATATTTTTCGGTCTAATTCTGAAACAATCGAATTGACTTTAAAAGCATTTTCCGAAATTTCAAAATCCATTAACTTGTTGCCGAATTCTGTTGTAAAAACAATTCGATGTGTCGTATCATTTATTTTCTTGGCAATGAAAATTCCCGACAATTCATTTCCGTAAACACTGATGTTGGTTTTGTAAACATAATCGGTTTTGGAATCGGAGAAATACGGAACTTCTACAGCCGTTTTGTCTAATTTTTTAGGCGTATAATTTTTGGTGACCGAGCCACAAGAAACTAAAACAATTGCCAGAAGACAATTAATTAGTAAAAACTGAATCGTCGATTTTTGCATTGATCACTTTATTTTTAAGTACAATTCGAGTATAATCTTCAGATGATTCTAAAAGTTTTACCTGAACAACAGTTGCTTCTTCTTTATCAAAAGTCAGTTCAATTTGTTTGATGTATTTTTTCAGCGTTGCATCTTTCGGAAGAAACTTAGCTAGATTTTGCCCTTTTAGTTTAAAGTACGAAATCGTAAATTCCTTATCATCAAACATATTTCCGCTCACACTTCCAACAATCAGTTTATTGATTCGAGCAAAGATTTTACTGTTTCCAATATCAACAGCACTTTTCTTTCCTTCATCATTAATTAGGATTTTTCCGTTTTTGAAAGTGATGCTGTAATTGTATGGTTTTTTATATTGCCATTGAAGCAAAGCAGGTTCTTTAAAAATCATTTTTCCCGAAGTTTCAATGTCTTTCGACAAAAAATCCAAATGTTTGTATTGAACAAAATCGGTACTTAAAGTTTTGATTTTTTTCGCCACTACATTGACGTCTTCTTTAAATTGTGCAATTTCTGAAGCAGTCATTTTTTGTTCTTGTGCAAACAAACTGCTTGAAATAAAAAGAATTAGAAGTGCTATTTTAATTTTCATAATTACTTTAATTTTTTTTGCCACTGATTAAAATGATTTCCACAGATTATTATTTGCTGAATTAAGGATTTAAAAATCCGCTTTTATCAGCGTCTTCGCGTAAGCGAATCCGTTTCATCTGCGTTCAATCTTCATAAGCTTTAAGATTCAAAAGTTCTTCGATCGGAACGACTTGATAATTATTTTGCTGTAAAAATTGCAAAAACTGTTCCAGTACTAACACAGAATGTTTTCCTGTATCATGCAAAAGTACGATTCCGCCGGGAGAAACGCGTTTTTTAATTCGATTCAAAATCAATTCCACATCTGTAGTTCCTCCGTCAAGCGAACGAATATTCCATCCAATAACTTTGTGTCCAGTGATTTTTAAAGCTCTTCGAATCGAAGGTGTCGTAACTCCATAAGGCGGACGAAAAAAGTTTATTTTTTTGGAAGTGAATTTCTCCAGAAGTTGATCTGTTTTCTGAAGCTCTTCGGTTATTTGTTTTGCATTATAAAAATCAAAAAATTTAGAATGCGAATACGAATGATTTCCAACCAAATGACCTTCTTCAATTACTTTTTCAATAATTTCAGGATGCGTTTCGATATTTTTTCCAATGCAGAAAAAAATCGCTTTGGCATTGAATTTTTTCAGAAGCTCTAAAACTTCCAAAGTATAAATGCTTGGACCATCATCAAAAGTAAGGGCAATTTTTTTTTCTTTTTCTAAAGGATTATTACAAAAAGCTTTTACATGATAATTGGATGAAATTCTAGAAGAACCAAAGGCATTTATTCCGATCCAGAGAAAAATTACAGCCCAATAAAACCATACATTTATTGGCATCAAAAAGTTTCCGAGAAACATTAAAAGCAATAAAAGGATAAAAAATATCGAGATGTTTTTATGCGTTATCATTTTGCAAGTAACGTAAAACTATGATTTTTCCCGCTTAATTGGTTGTACAATAAAATAGTTTTGTAAACTGGTTTTGCAACCGAATTTACTTTTATAATTTCTGGAATTTCCTGAGTTTTTAAAATTTTAGAAGCCATCCAAAAAGCAAAAGCCGAGGCTGTATCATATTCACCACTCAAATGTTTGTAATACAAAACAGGAGTTTGGGCAAAAGCATTTTCAGCTAGATTTCTATAATAATTTTCGAAATTCACATTTCCGTCAAAACCTAAAACTAAAGCATCAATATCTGAGACTTCCAAACTATTAGCTTTTAGAAAAGATTTTATTTCTGTTTCAATTTCATTTTCTTCTAAAGTATTGATAATCGCAACATCCAAAAGTTCGGCGTATGTATTGTCTTTTCTTTCATTTTCTAAAACAAAAAAACTTGCACCTTCACCATAAACGGCTCCGCTTGTAGAAGAAGTTAAAACATCGTAAGGAGCAGCATTATCTTTTTTAATTCTTCCGTTTAACTTGAAAAGGGCAGTCGTATAATCGCCGTTTTCATCTACACCGCCCACTAAAATTGAATTTGCTTCCTCTTCTTCAATCTGCATTTTGGCATCCAAAAGTGCCGACTCAAAAGAAACTGCACCATTCACATAAGTGAAATTATAACCTTTACATTGCTGTAAAAGTGCAATCTGTGCGCCAACGGTATTATGAGTAGATTGAATAAAAGAAGTTGGAGTTAAGAACTCTTCTTTATTATCTAAAATACTTTTCAGGAATTTTTCAGAATCTTCAATACATCCTAAACCAGTTCCGGTAATAATAGCATCGACATTCTCAATGTTTGCATCTTTCATGGCTAAAGCCGAAGCAACAATTCCGTTTTTTACACCTTTCGCCATTCTACGACTTGCAGCAGGCGATATATATTCTTTGTAAGCAGGCGAAACAATTGCCAGTACATTTTGATCATGATTTACAACAGCTTCTTCCAAAAAAACGGTATCAAATGTTTTTTGAGTCGAAATACAGCCTACTCCATTTATATATGTTTTCTTCATTAGCTTTTTGAAAATATAAGGGTTGAACAGTTTCCTCCAAATCCGAAAGAATTCGATAAAACATGTTCGATAGTTTTATTTTTTGCAACAGTTTGTGGCGTCAAATCAAATTCTTCCATTTGAGTTTCAAAATTCAAATTCGGATAAACGATATTGTTTTGAATGGCCAAAACACTGTAAACAGCTTCAATTGCAGCAGCGGCAGCTAAAGTGTGTCCCGTAAAAGGTTTTGTAGAACTGAAATCAGGAACTTTTTCGTCTTCATAAATACGACGTAAAGCTCTTCCTTCAGATAAATCGTTGTTTGGTGTTGCCGTTCCGTGTACGTTGATGTAATCAATTTCAGAAGGTTTTAAACCTGAAACTTCAAATGCTTTTTTCATTGCCAGATAAGCACCGTCTCCATTTTCTGAAGAAGCAGTTTGATGATAAGCATCATTTGCATTTCCGTAACCCGAAACTCTTGCCAGAACTTTTTTATTTTGTTTGGCAACAACTTCATCTGATTCTAAAACCAAAAAAGCGGCTGCTTCTCCAAGATTTAATCCTTTTCTATTATTATCGAAAGGTTTGTTGTAATCATCAGATAAGATCATCAAAGTTTTAAATCCGTTGATGGTGAATTTTGCCAAAGCATCGGCTCCGCCTACAATTACGCGATCTAATTTTCCTGTTTTGATTAATCTTGCACCCAGCATAATAGAATTGGCTGCAGACGAACAAGCGGTACTAATGGTGGTTACCATTCCTTTTAAACCTAATTCTTCCGCAATTTTTTCGGCAACATCACCGCCGTCGTGGCAAGTAATATATTTTACTAATTCTGGTTTTTCGAAATAATCGTAATAATGTTTTTCTGTCATGTCCATTCCGCCCACACTTGTAGCCGAAATAAGTCCAGTTCTAAACTCATTGATAGCAGTAATGCCGGCATTTTCAACAGCTTGTTTTGCTGCCAAAGTGCCAATCATAGCGGTTCTGGAGAAATTATTATTCTCGTTTAACTGAAGTTCACTGATAAGTTCATCGTTGGTTTTTTTGATTTCGCCAACTTTGATAACATCTGCATGAACAGTCGAAATATTTTGAATGCGAGAAACGCCGATTTTGTTTTCGATCAACGAAATATAATTTTCCTCAACCGAATTACCAATCGCAGAAATAATTCCCATTCCCGTTATAGCAACACCTCTTGTCATTTTAGATTTTAGATTTATGATTTTAGATTTTCTTGAACTTTGTCAAAGTTTTGAACTTTGACAAAGTTGATGTAGTATCTGAATTAGATTTTAATATTTCGGTTTAAGAAATCTAAAATCTAAAGTCTGAAATCTAAAATTTATTTAGTTCTATTTGCGCTGATATAAGCTGCCATAGTTTCGATAGATTGGAAAATAGTTTTTCCTTCTTTCGGATCAACTAATTTAATTCCGTAATCTTTATCTAAAATCACGATCAATTCAAGTGCATCAATGGAGTCTAAACCTAAACCGTCTCCAAACAAAGGATCGTTATCTGCAATGTCTTCAACTGCGATATCTTCAAGGTTTAAAGTAGTTATGATTTTGTTTTTTAATTCTTCTTTTAATGCTTCCATGATTATTTATTATATAATGTATTGATAGTTTCGTTTTTATATTCTGTGTTTTCTGTTCTACTAATGGTACAAAGAAAAGCTTTATAACTGTCATTAAAAAATTCTACCCAACCACACAAAACTGTATCTGCTTTATTCGTATTCAAAAGAATATTGGAATAATTCGACATAAATTCGGTGTTAAAGGTGTCAAATATAAAGAAAGAATTTTCACTTTTTAGCTGATGACGAATACTTATTTCGCCCAAACAAATATTTGGCAGTGTATAAACAAAAACCGCCGGACTCGGAAAATAGTTTTCTTTGTCTGAAATGGATTCCTGATATTTTACATCGGTATCTAAACTCGATGATTTATTGGCCAAAACCAAAGCGATATTATTTTCCTTTTCCGAAGAAACAATCGGACTCAAAAGCAGTTCTGATCCTAAAAAAGCCAGTTTGCTCAAAGCATCCATTTTGAAAAATTTTGGATACTGCATTTCAAAATTACGATACGCTTGTTTGGCAAAATCTGCAAAATCGGTTGGCTCGATTTTGAATACAGCAGTTCCGTTGAGAACAATTTCGTTGTTTTCGATTTTGATGTAGGATTGTATGTTGGTTTTGTTTGTCATTTTTTTAATTTAAACACGAATTTCACGAATTGACACTTATTATTTCGTGAAAATTTGTGTAATTAGTGTTTCACTTTCTCAAAAACCACAGCCGTATTACAACCTCCAAAACCAGAAGCTGTTTTCAGGAAATATTCAATATTCTTTTCTTCGTTTTTCTCAATCACATTTATAGATTCGCTTACGCCGATTTCATCAAAACCTTTAGATTCAAAAAGCTTATTTTGATTGGCAGATTCTATGGCAATTACAGTTTCTAATAATCCCGAAGCGCCTAATGTATGACCGTAAAATCCTTTTAAACTATTAATTGGAACGTTTTGTAAATCTAAACGATTTAAAGCAATCGCTTCCATTTCGTCGTTATAAGGCGTTGCGGTTCCATGTGCTGAAATATAATCTAGTTTGTTCGCTTCAATTTGAGCTTCTTTCAAAGCATTCTGAATACTTCTAAACAAACCTTCACCTGTTCTTGAAGGTCCCGAAATATGATTCGCGTCGTTTATTGAACTGTCGCCAATCACTTTTATTTTGGCATTTTTGGCTTCCGCCGAAACTAAAACTGCTGCAGTTGCTTCGCCTAAACTTACGCCGGTTCTGTTTTTAGAATACGGTTTGCAAGGCAGTTCGCTCATCGCTTGGAAAGCATTAAAACCAGACAAAACAAATTCTGAAACTTCGTCGCCAGCAACAACAAAAATGTTATCATAAAGTTCAGATTGAATCATTCTTTTAGCAACAGAAACGGCTAAAACTCCAGAAACGCAAGCATTTGAAACTACGATTGGTTGTGTTTGAAACTTGAAGAAATCGGCAACATTTTTTGCCAAAACATCTAAATGTGCGTTGTTAAAACTTTCCTCAGAATTGTGTTGTAAAGCTGTTACATTTCCTTTTGTAGTAGAAAGTATAAAAGCGGTTTTTGAATTTAATTCGACTTTAGCATTTTTGATAATAGGCTCTAAAGCTAAAATCATCATTTTTTCTAAACGGGAATATTTTGTTTCGGTGCTGATTTTTGCAAAAGCATTGTTTATTTTTTCATCATTGATAATAGAAGCATAAAACGAATTTGGCATTAAAGAAACATCATTATGCAACTGAATTCCAGAATCGCCACGAAGAATCGCTTCGATATTTGATTCCACATCAAAACCTAAAGGCGTGATACAATTCGTTTCGGTAATGTATATTTCTCTTATCATTTTCAATTTTAATTTTCTTCTCCTGCAAGGTTTTCAAAACCTTGTAGGTTTCTTTGATTTCGTTTTATTGATTTGTTTAGAAATTATACCTACAAGGTTTTGAAAACCTTGCAGGAAAACGTACTATTTCAACAACCCAACTTTCCTTTTCCATTCTTCATAAAAAGGAGGATTTGTCAGCATTAAATTTCCGTCTTTATCTAAAAAAACCTGAGTCGTTTCGCCAGTGCAAGCTACTTCTCCTTTATCATCAATAATTTTAAAACGATAAATCATTTTGGCGGCTGGCGTGTCAACAACCGTTGTTTCTATAGTAACCACATCGCCATAACGCAAAGACAATTTATGTTCGCAGGTCGATTTTACAATTGGCGTGGTATAACCCGTAGCGGCAATATCTAGATAAGTAAGTCCGTGTTCACGTCCAAATGCTTCGCGTCCATCTTCAAAATACGTGATATAGTTTCCGTGCCAAACAATTCCAAGCGGATCTGTTTCGTTAAAACGAATTCTAATTTCGTGTGAAACGGTCAAGTCTGTAGCCTCGTTAAACTGCTCTTTTCTTTTTATCATAAAATAATGCGATGGAAGTTGTAATAATGAAAAACAAAAATAACAAAGTTATTCTTGGAATGATTTCGACGAAAGAAACGCTACGAAGCAACACGTCATAAAAAGCTTCTAATCCCCAATTCATAGGAGAAGATTTTGCAATATACTGCATGACTTTTGGCATTGCAAAAACAGGAACCCAAACGCCTCCAATTGCAGCTAAGATAATCACACTTGTAGCGCCAAAAGGAGCAGATTGTTCTTGCGTGCTTGCAACAGTTCCTAATAAAATTCCGAAGCCGATTGCTGCAAAACCTGAAAATAAGGCTACAACACTGGTCAAAAAGAAATGTCCTTCGATATTTAAAGAAGGCAATCCGATTGATGGAAATAAGAAAACGGCAACGGCAACCATCATATAAAACTGAATCATACAAATGATCGAGTAGGTGATGGTTTTTCCAATAATCACAATCAAATTGGAAACAGGATTGGTTCTTAATCGAACAAAAGTTCCTTGTGATTTTTCTTTTACAATATTGATCGATAACGGAATAACAATAAAAAAGATAGCAAATAGTGTCCAAGCGGGAACGTTGTGTTGAACGGAATTCGGACGTACTTCTTTGTTGTTGATTCTCGGAATTATTTCTTTAAAAGAGATAAAACTTTTTTGCTCAAAATCGATTGTGTCTTCTCCTAATTGCTTTTGAAAAGTCGAATAAATCGATTTGGTTTCAATCTGCGAAATCATTTTGTCGATCGAACTCATTACTGCATTTTTGAAACTCATTTGAACTGCTGGATCAAAATACAGTTTTACTTCTTTTTCTTTAATGACACGTTGAGGTTCAGCAGTTGCAATGCTATCGGTCAAACCTAAATTGCTGACAATTTTTTCTACATTCTGATCCACTTTGGCTTGTAAATCAGAACTTAGATTTTCTGGAATTATGATTGCTAGTTGAAATTTTCCTTTGTACACATTTTCTTTGGCAATTTCTTCGGTAATCGGTTGATTGTCAATTTGTGTTACAACGGTAAAATAGTTGCTTTTTTCTAAATTTTCAAAAACGGTTTTCGAAACAGCTCCTTTGTCTTTATCGACCAAAAGAATCTGGATTTTTGAATCCGTAACAGCTTTAAAAGTGCTGTCTTGAATTAAGGTTACGGCAATGACCAAAACCAAAGGCATGACAAATAAAATAATCAATCCGCCTAAATCTCTTTTTAGCAAAAGGAATTCTTTTACTACCGACATCCAAATTTTATAAACCATCTCTCAAAGCTTTACCAGTTAATGAAATAAAAACATCTTCGAGATTTCGAGCCTCTTTTGTAGCTTCAATTAATGCCGACGGAGTATCTTGTGCATAAATTTGTCCTTGATCTAAAATGGCAATTTGCGTACAGAAATCTTCGGCTTCAGCCAAATGATGCGACGTATAAATAATCGTAGTTCCGTTTTGATTTAGAACTTTTAAATAATCAATAATAGCCGTTTTAGAATGCACATCGACACCAACAGTAGGTTCATCCAAAAACAAAACTTTTGGTTTATGAAGAATTCCTGCAATCAGGTTCACACGACGTTTCATTCCGCCAGAAAAAGTCTGAACTTGTTTATCGGCAAATTTCAATAAACCCAAAAGATCTAAAGCTTCAATTACTTTGTCTTTCAAGTCGGAACCTTTCAAACCGTACATGCTTCCAAAATAAAGCAGATTTTCTCTAGCTGTTAAAGTTGGATAAAGTGCATATTCTTGAGGAACAACGCCAATAATTTTTTTAATTTTTGAAGAATGATGCTGATAGTCTAAACCATCAATTGTAAAATGTCCTGAAGTTGGTTTTACCAATCCGCAAAGCATAGAAATCAAAGTGGTTTTTCCAGCGCCGTTTGGTCCAAGTAAACCAAAAATCTGACCTTCATTTATGTTTAACGAAACATTGTTCAAAGAATACATTTCTGCATTTTTGTACTTTTTCGAAAGGGATTCTATTTGAATGATAGACTGCAAAATATGATTTTAGCTGATCGCTTTTTTTAATTTTTTGAAAAAGATTTCTTCTCTATTGGCAATGTCCAAAAGTTCATCGGCAATAGTATTGTAAGCATCTTCTTTGGCACTTCTGTTTTTGTAAATTCGCGAAGCTTCAACAGCAAAATCTCGCCATGAATCTCCAATTTTTGTCATTTCTTTAGAAAGTTCTTTCAGTTCTTCATTAGCCAAAACAACAGAAGCTTCCTGTAAAAATGCCGCATAAATAAAACGGAAACCACCGCCTCCAGTTCCAATTTCTTCCTGCATACGAACCATTTGCGCCAAATAATGATTGGCTTTTTTAGTTCCGTGTTTTATCGGCCATTTTCTAATTTGCTTGGAAACAAATTTGATTCCGCGAACACCAACAATTGGCATTGGCGCCAACATATCTCGACACGTATTTTTGATTCCTTTAATGATGGCACTTTTTAAATCAACGTCTTTTGGAATCTGAATTGGATAATACATTTGTCCGCGAGGTGCAAAAGCGCCTTTGGCAAAACGTACTTTATTCATGTCTTCATAAGTTAAAGTCGTAACGGTTTCCATTACAGGATCGCTCACCAAATATTCGGTTTCGGTTTTTCCGTAAACCACTAAATTGTGTGCGTTGAAATGAAAACGATATTCGTCTGGAAAATAACTTAAATTGTAAACGCCAACTTGTAATCCGGTTGGAATATTATTTTTTAAATTTTCGTCTAAAGCTTTGTTAGCATTTGCTACAGAAGAAAATTTTTGTCTTTTTATTTTTAAATGTAAACGATTGGCAACTTTATTGAAAATCTGTCCAGGCAAAGTTCTATAACTAATTGCTGGCGCATAATTGACTTTTATGAAAGGCAGATAAACAAAAAATAAACCTGAGCCAATACCAAAAACCATCGGTTCGCTAATGTTTAGTCCGCTGTTTTTTAGCAGATTTGAAGCTACTCCATTCTCGCAATGAGCAGACTGATGATGTGTGAAAGTTAATTCCATTTATTTGGTAATGCTATTTTTTAATTCTTCAATAGATACTCCAAAAGTATCGGCGTATTTCTGCAAAATCTTATCGCTTAAAGTTGCAAAAATGCTTGGTTTAAAATGCCTTTTTACACGCCATTTCCAGAATCCTACATAACTGGATAAAATCGTAAGATCCATTTTGTTGACTTCCATAAAATACACAATCGGACTTACTTCGCCATCTAAAACTTGTTGTTTGGCATCGGCAATTCTTTCGTTTATTTCGTCAATAGAATTTGAAAGTGCAATTGTTTTTGGCTCCCAACCCGTACTTAAAGTTGTGGTATAATTACCATTTTCGTCGGTTGCGTATAAAAGCTCTTTTACGTTATTTTTCGTTAAATTGCTTTGATCTTGTGGTACTTTGTCTTTTTCCATTTTGCTAATTTAATTCATTAGAAGCGTACAGACTGCAGCTATACTTAAACTAATTATTAAAAATCCGAGGTTTGCGAAAGCTAGAACTTTCTTTTTCTTCACAAACAAATAAATCATTTCTATCAGCATTCCGATATAAAACATCTGGGTTATTAAAAATCCAATGATGAATAATCCTAATCCTCCGTCTACATGTCTGTGTCCGGTTTCGTCGCAATATTTATGAGGATCATAAGTGAAATACCAAAATAAGAAAACAGCTGTGAGTAAGAGAACCAAAATCCCGATGCGGATTGCTAAATGTAAAATGATTTTTTTTAAATCCATTACACCGAAACTGTTTTCTGAATGAACAAGTTAATTTCACATTCTAAGAGTATCTGGTCTTCGACAGAACTTTGACAGTTCATCGTGCATAAAGTGTAATCGTCTCCAGTAAATTTAGAAACCAAATCGGCTTTGGTTATAATAGAATCACCAACTTTTGGTAATGCATGAATTTTTACATTTTTTAAAGCACTGATAAACCCAATTACATTTATGTTCTCATTTTCTGTTCCGTCTTCCTCAAAAAAGTACTTTTTTCCAACAATTGCAGAACAAGTCTGTGCAGTGTTTTCGATTAAACCTGCTTCATTAAAAACATCATTCTGAACAAAAATATTGTCTTCTTTGATCAAAAATACAGTTTCTACAAAGTTGGCATCAATATCCAAAATCAAATCCACCATAAGCATTGGCGCTCGGTGTGGTAAGTAATTTTGTATGTCAACAGCAGAAGTAGTTTTCATTATTGCTTTTATTTTGCCAAAACGGTTTTCATTTGTCCTCTGGCAATTTCTTCATTATTTAAAAAAGTAACAATATCAACTAAAGTAATTCCGGCAAATTCCTGTAGAATCGTTACTTCAGACTGAATCGTATCGTTTAGTTGTGGGAGCTTTTTAATTTCAATTTCTTTAATAGATCCAATATAGCCCGTTGGAGCAATTTCGTTTTTTAAAAAATATTGATAACCCGTATGCAATGCCACAGATTGTGCCATATGTTCGATTAAACCTGCTTCTAGAAATGTATTTTCAACAGTAAAAATATTATCGCTTTGAATTTTTAAACCCGAAACCAAAGAAGTTTCAGTATAAGAATGCATAGCATCAACCATCACAAAAGGAAACTTTTGAGGCAGTAAATTTTCGACTGTTTCTTTTTCTAAAAGCGCCATTGTTTCCATTAGCAAACTGTTAAATACGCATACGCGAAAGAAAATCTTCCACTTTCTGGAACAGATAAAAGAATGTGATCTCCTTTTTTCAAGTTTCCTGAATTCATTAATTCTTCTAAAGCCAAGTAAATAGAGGCAGAACCTACATTACCTACTCTAGAAAGATTCATGAACCATTTTTCGTCACTCATTCCAATTCCTTTTTCGTTTAGTCCTTTTTTCAATCCTTCAACAAAGAAGTTAGAAGAAACGTGAGGAATGAAATATTGAATATCTTCAGATTTGATATTGTTTTTATCCATAGCGTCTTTCATGCTTTCTGCACCTTTTGACAGGATAAATTCATCTAATAATTTTACATCTTGTTTGATTGAGAAAACAGATTCGTTTAACCATTGTTCTGGCGCATAATCGCTCCATCCTTTGATTTCTCCATTTTCTAATTTATCTCCTCCAGCATACATGCAGGTTTCTAATTCGTAAGCATACGAAAAAGCTTCCATCCATTCTATTTTAAGAGAAATTGGCCCTCTTGGTTTATTTTCTAATAAAAAAGCGCCAGCACCATCAGAAAGCATCCATCTTAAGAAATCTTTTTTGAAAGCAATGATTGGCTGTTCTTCCAGATTTTTTAAGTTTTCTGCTTCGTGATTGTATTTTTGAGCATTCAGCCAAGTTGAAACTTTTTCAGATCCTGTGCAGATTGCATTATTTGAATTTCCAGATCTAACAGAAAGAAAACCAAATTTTAAAGAGTTCATTCCAGCACAACAAACTCCTGTTGAAGAGTTTAATTCTACCGATTTATTTTTTAATAAACCATGAACCATTGCAGCATGAGAAGGCAAAAAGATATCCGGGGTTGAGGTTCCGCATGAAAGTACTTCTAAATCCTGAGGCGTAAAATTTTCGTCGAATAATGGTAAAATAGCATTTCTCGTTAATTCAGCATTGCTGTGAGTGCTTTTTCCGTCTTTATCAACAGCATAATATCGGCTTGTAATTTTATTGTTGCGCAAAATAATACGTCTTGCTTTTGAAGCAGTATCATTTATAAGACCTAAATAGGCTTCCATTTCATCGTTAGAAACAGCTTCGTTTGGCAAATATTTTGCAGCTTTTGTAATGTATACTTCAAACATAATCTAAATCTCTTCTAAACTCCCTGATAATATTGAGTTTCTTTTTTTATGGTATTTAATTTTAAAGGGTAGGAAATAAGGTGCAATATATACACTATTGGTGAAATTAACCATATTGCAAGGAATAAATAAACATTAAATACTTTAAGCAGCTGTTTTCGCTTTTTTTCATTTTTATAAATGATATTTGACCACTTATTAAAAATTTTATTGGCCGTTTTGTCAACAGTCACTAAATAGGAACTTATTTTTACAGCTCCCGCATTTACTAATTTGGGTTGTAAATCGGTTAAATTATTCTTGTTAAAAGAATCCAGCATAATTTCTCCAAACTGACTGGATTCCTGTATGTCTTTATCTGAAACCCCTGGAAGCGGAAAAATACCTAAATATTTTTTCTTAACCCCAGAAAACATCCATTCTACAATTGTAATTACGCTGATTAAATTTCCAACACGATCTACCAAAGCTACATTTCCAACCAAATTGGCATTTGCTTCTTTTAGTAATACTTTGATTTTTTCCTGAGCCATGATCCACATGTTTCTGGAACCGCTGATAGTGATAACTGGTGTATTGTTTAAGATTTTCTTACCATCTTCACTTTTCAGAAACGAATTAATAGGAATCGAAGGCGATAAATACCAAACCTGATAATGAAAAAGAACCAAATCGAATTTTGTATTTAAAATTTCATCAGGAACAGGTTTTAATGCGGTTGGGATCTGTAAAAAAGATTCTGGGAAAGCATCAAAAAAGGAGTCTTTATTCCAAGGAAAAGGAAATGGCTTTTCTAATTGTATTTCATGAAAAGTCAGTTTTATGTCATCTGAATTTAGAAAAGGCTTTGCAATGTTTCGTGCAATAGATTCTAGTTGTCCAGATTGAGAATAATAGACTATGAGTACATTTTTCATTTAGGTTTTTGGCTTTGGTGGTGAGCAAAAATAAGTAAATTTATTTAAACGAATTTTCTTATTTCGATGAAGGGTTTTTTTAGCCACTAATTCACGAATTATTCAAAATATAGGAGTGATGAGTACATTATATTGTAATTAATTTTACGAATTACAATTTATGTAAAGAATATGATTGTATGGAGACGCTAATTAGGGAAAATTAGTGTAATTTAAATTGAAAAATCTGTCTAAAGAATTAGAGAAATTCGTGATTTTGTAGCTAAAAAATCAAGATTTTATATCGTTCCAAAAATCAAAATAATTAAACCACTGCAAAGGATATTTCTGTAGAATGCTTTCTACGCTTTTTACATATTCTTTTAAAAGTCCTTTTTCGTCACGGTGTTTTACTTCGGCTTCTCTGGCATATAAATGATAATGAAGATTTGGTTCTTTCATTACATATACAAATACAACTGGTACTTTTAATCTTGAAGCAATTAAAAATGGACCTGCCGGGAAGTTGGCTTCTTTACCTAAAAAGTTTTCCGTTAAAGATTTTGTTCCTTCAAAATAACGATCACCAGTAAAACAAATTAATTCGTTATTGGCCAAAGCAGCGTTAATCTCAAAAATGTGAGACAAATCTTCTTTGATGATAATAAATTTTACAGTTGGTTTTTGAGAAACACTTTCCAGATAATTTTTAATGGCAGAATGTTCTAAATCTGTAGTAACAAGGTTGATTTGGAAATTGAGATCAATATCTCCCAAAAAATGTTCGGCAATTTCAAAATTACCCACATGAGCACTAATTAGTACACCACCTTTTTTCTCAGCCAATAATTTTTTGAGAGTTTCGATTCCGTCAAATTCGTAAGTGAATTTATTTCGCATTCCGGCAGAAATCGAAACTTTATCAATAATAGTTTGTCCAAAAGTGTAGTAACTTTTGAAAACCATTTTTTTGGATTTGAAATAGGAGTATTGAAGTCTTTCTTTAAAGTAATAAAAAATAGCTCTGTTGCTTTTTCTTAGAAATAAAAAATAATAAGAAGCAACAAAGTAAAGTAAGACGTAGGCGGCTTTGACACCCGCTTTCTGAATTAAGAAAACGAATATTCTATAACCTAAAACAGTTCCTTTGGATTTGCCATCCCATTGACTCATTTAAGCTGATTTGGCTTTGATTTTAGTTTCGATTAGGTCATAAAAACTTTGAAAATCAGAAATTCCAACAAAATCTGCTTCAACCAGTTTTACACCAAAGTTAGATTCAATTGAAACAACTAAGTCTACATAATCCAGACTATCTAACCCAAGTGTATCTTTTAAATTAGCATTTGGTTCAATGTCGTCATTGTCTACTTCAAATTCATCAACTAAAAAACCATTTATTCTTGCTATAATCTCTTCTTTATTCATCGTTCAATTTAAACTTTTTAACCACCAACGCCGAGTTGGTTCCTCCGAACCCGAAAGAATTGGACAAAAATATGTCAAATTTTTTGTTTAACGTAGTTTTAACTAAATTTAATTTTGAAGCATC
This sequence comes from Flavobacterium sp., assembly GCF_036405015.1. Classification (GTDB taxonomy): domain Bacteria; phylum Bacteroidota; class Bacteroidia; order Flavobacteriales; family Flavobacteriaceae; genus Flavobacterium. Next base: position 39,704 of record NZ_DASWYK010000165.1, read on the forward strand.
TTCATCAGGGTTTTCTAAATTGATGTTTGGTGCGATAAAATCGTGCTGCATCATTAAGATAGAATAGATTATTTCGCTGGCTCCCGCCATCCAGCATTCGTGGCCTGTCATAGATTTTGTAGAACTTACAGGAGGATTTTTTTCTCCAAATACTTCAAAAATAGCTTTGGCCTCGTTTGCATCACCAACAGGAGTTGAGGTTGCATGTGCATTTATGTATTCGATATCTGAAGCTTTTAATTTGGCATCATCCAGTGCGCGAGTCATTGCTGTCGCTGGGCCTTCAACGTTTGGAGTAGAAATATGTCCACCGTTTGATGAAAATCCGTAACCGACAATTTCTGCGATAATATTGGCGCCACGTGCAACAGCCGATTCGTAACTTTCGAGAATTAAAGTAGCACCACCACCACTCGGAATCAATCCGTCGCGATCAGCATCAAAAGGTCTTGAAGCTTTTTGGGGATCAATTTCTCTGTTAGAAAAAACACCTAAGCCGTCAAAACTGCTCATGGCGTATTTGTTGATTTCCTGAGCACCGCCAGTAATTACAATATCTTGAAAACCGCTTTTTATTAAAAAATAAGCTAAACCGATAGAATGCGAACCACTAGCACAAGCAGCACTTACGGTAAGATTGATTCCACGAAGTTTAAAAATCGTAGAAAGATTCATTGTTACGGTAGAATTCATCGATTTAAAAATGGCACCAGAACCAATAAGAGCGGTGTCTTTTTTCTCGCGAACAATATCTGTTGCGTCGATGATTGCTTTAGAAACAGAGTCGTTTCCGTACATAATACCAACTTCGTGCTCATCAAAAAAAGCATCGTCGATATTTGCATTTTTCAATGCTTCTATAGTAGCCATATAAGCATATTCGGTTTCTTCACCAATGCTCATACGTTGTCTTCTAGTCAATAAATTTTTAAGATCGGCTTTTGGAACCATTCCCGTTAAGGCTGATTGAAAACCAAATTCTTTACGTTCAGAATCAAACTGAATACCAGATTTTCCTTCGTATAGCGAATCTTTTACTTCGTCTAAAGAAGTTCCGATACAAGAATAAATTCCCATTCCAGTAATTACAACTCTTCTATTCATCGTCTTTCAAAGTAATTTTTTAATCCTTAAAGTGTAATTTTTTGAACAAAGGCACAATTTTTTATCTCGCAAAGTCGCAAAGACGCCAAGCTTTTTCTTTTTTAAGTTTTTAAATAAGACTTAGCGACTTGGCGTCTTTGTGAGCAATTTCAAATTTTTTACAAAAACTTAAAATAATATGCAAACATAGTATTCTTAAGAATAAATTCCTCCGTTTATGTTTATAATTTCTCCTGTAATATAACTTGCTTTTTTAGAAATCAAAAAGCTTACCAAATCTGCCACTTCTTCGGCTTCGCCAAAACGGTTTACCGGAATTAGTTTTAGTAATTCTTTTTCGTCCAATTCGCTTGTCATATCCGTTTTGATAAAACCTGGAGCTACTGCATTTACAGTAATATTTCGTTTTGCTACTTCTTGTGCCAATGCTTTTGTAGCAGCAACAATTGCACCTTTTGCAGCCGAATAATTAGTTTGTCCTGCAGTTCCTTTTACGCCAGAAACTGAAACGATGTTTACAATTCGGCCATATTTATTACGAAGCATTTTTTGAATGAAAAACTGTGTTACATTAAAAAAACCGTTCGTACTTGTATTCATCACACTATTCCAGTCTTGTGGCGTCATCCACATAAAAAGACCGTCTTTTGTAATACCAGCATTGTTTACAATTGCTTCAACAATAGCGTTTGGATTTTCTTCCTGCCACTGTGTAAGAACGTTTTGTACTTGTTCAAAATTGGCTACGTCGAAACCTAAAATTTCTCCTGTTGCACCTAAATTTTGTATTTCTTGTAATGTTTCTTCGGCAGCTGTTTTGTTCGAATGATAATTAATCAGAATATGATAATCAGATTCTACGGCTAATTTTTTGCAGATAGCACTTCCGATTCCTCTAGAACCGCCTGTTACTAATACACATTTCATAAGTGAAATTTATTTCTTTTTCTTAACTGCAGTTTTCGTTGCCGATTTAGCAGCTGGTTTGGTTGTTTTTGTTTCTTGTTTTGGGGCTTCGGCTGGAGCAGCAACAGGTTGAGCTTTCTCTGATTTTGAAAACAATTCAGCATTTTCAAACCATTGGTTGGCTAAAACTGTTCCGTCTGGTTTAAGAAATCCCCATTTTCCTTCATTTTTTACTCTGGCAACACCATCAATAAATCCTTTATCTTGTTGCGTAAACATCGCGATAATAGCGTTTGTCGTAATTCCGTATTGTGTTGGAATAACCAATTTGCCAGATTCGTTGATGAATCCCCAGTTGCTTTCTTTTATTGGAGCAAGACCGTTTGTACTAAAAACTTCTGCATCATTGTAAGTTGGTTCAATAACAAATTTTCCTTCTGGATTGATGAATCCCCATTTTTTTCCAACTAAAACAGGAGCCAGATTTTTTGAGAATGCTTTTCCTTTATCATAAATAGGAAGAATTGCCCAATTTCCTTTTAAATCAATGTAACCGATTTTTCCGTTCTTTTTAGCATAAGTCAAATCTTGAGTTTCAAAATCCCAGATTTTTTCTGCGCCATCAACTGGAGTAAATTTTCCACCAATCACTAGACCAAAAGTTTTCTCTTTTCTTGCCCAAGTTGTGTTTTTAAAATAGTTTCCGATTTCAGCATAAGCTGGTTCAACCATTTCTTTTCCTTGCGTATTAATGATTCCCCAGTTTTTGTTCAGTTCAACTCTGGCATAACCATTTTCAAAAGATTTGATCTGATCGTATTTTGGTTCTAAGACAACAACCATTTTATTGTTGATCAGTCCAACCTTATTATTTTGTCTGATAAAAGCAACACCATCATTAAAATCAAATACTTTATCTGTAGCAGGTGCTTTTTGGATTTCTCCTTTTGTATTAATATAAACCCATTCTTTATCTTTTTGTACAACAGCTATTCCGTTGTTAAAATCTTTAGCATCTTTAAAATCGGCTGGAATTACCCAAGTTCCTTTGGTATCGATAAAACCCCATTTTCCGCCATTTTCTACAGCAGCCAAACCTTCAGAAAAACTTCTAGCCGATTTGTATTGAGGCTCGATTTTAAAAGATCCGTCTTTAGAGAGATATCCAATTTTGGAATTCTTTTTAACTAATGCTAATTCTTGGCTATTAACAAATTGAATACTTACCAGCAGTAAAAAAATAAGTGTCTTTTTCATGATTTTAAAAATTCAATGTTTAACGATTAAAAAACTAAAACTTTTGGGGCCTATTTTGTATGTCAATTTCTAGCTGTTGATCAAATAATCCTTAACTTTTTGAACAAAAGGATACATTACTTGATCTTCCTTAAATGTTGGAATTATATTTCTGATATCGTCGTACCATTTTTTAGTAACAGACGAAATTTTATCTTTTTGATCTAAATAATCAATGGCCTGAACGATTGTAATTAATTCGATAGCCAAAACTTCAAACGAATTTTCAATCACTTTTGATGTAATAACAGCAGCATTTGTTCCCATACTTACAATGTCTTGATTGTCATTGTTGTTTGGAATACTATGAACATACATTGGGTTTGATAACATTTGGTTTTCTGCAGTTGTTGAAGTGGCAACGAATTGAACTCCCTGCATTCCGAAATTAAACCCTAATGTTCCTAAGTTTACAAATGGAGGCAAAATTTCGTTGATTTTTGAATTCAATAAATAATTTAATTGACGTTCTGCCAACATTGTTAATTTAGTAACAACGATTTTTAGTTTGTCCATTTCTAACGAAATATAATCTCCGTGGAAATTTCCGCCGTGATAAACGTGTTTATTTTTAACGTCGATAATCGGATTATCGTTTGCAGAATTAAATTCGTCTTCCAAAATAGAAGCTACATTATTGATCGTTTCTAAAACTGGTCCTAAAATTTGAGGAACACATCTTAAAGAATAATATTCTTGAACTTTTTCTTTGAATATTTCTTCTGTATTTTCACCAGAATATAAGTGATCTTCTCTTTTACGGATCAACGTACTGTCAGAAAGATTTTTTCTCATTCTTTCAGCCACTTCTTGTTGTCCTTTATGACGTTTGGTTTGATTTAATTCTTCAGAGAAATGATCGTCATAAGCTTGAACCAATTCATTGATAGCACAAGAAGCTTTTAATGACCAATCTAATAATTTTGAAGCATAGTGCACATTTACCACTCCAATTCCTGTCATTACAGAAGTTCCGTTGATTAATGCCAAACCTTCTCTAATTTCTACCTGAATTGGTTTTAAACCTTCAATTTCGAAAACTTCAGCTGTTGGACGTCTGTTTCCTTTATAAAAAACTTCACCTTCACCAATTAAAACTAAAGCTAAATGAGATAATTGAACTAAATCTCCGCTGGCACCAACGCCACCGTGTTCAAAAATTAAAGGTGTAATATCTCTATTGATTAATTCTGCCATTAAATGAATAACAGAAGAATGAACACCTGAATTTCCTAAAGAAAGGGTATTAAGTCTTGCAAGAATTGCCGCTTTTGCACATTCTGGATTTAAAGGTTTTCCAGTTCCCGAAGAGTGGCTTCTAATTAAATTATATTGCAGTTGAATTTGATCAGACTCTTTAATTCTATATTGAGCCATTGGACCAAAGCCAGTATTTACTCCGTAAATTACTTTGTTTCCTGAGAATTCTTTCAAGAAATTAAAACTTTCGTTTACTCGATTTAAAACCACATCGCTTATGGCAACTTTGTTTTTACCAAAGATTATGGCTTCAAATTCTGCTAAACTTAAATATTCATTTATTGTATTCATCAAATCGTTTTTGGTTGTGCTAATTTAATTTTATTTATCAAAATAAATGTAGTTATTTTGATGATGGCAAATGTAGGTTAATTAATGATAATAATTCTAATATGACAAAGGAGTTTGTTGATGTTTTAGTGATTGGTGCAGGACCGTCCGGATGTGTTTCGGCATCGTATCTTTTTAAAAACAACGTAAAAGTTAAAGTTGTAGAAAAAACAAAGTTTCCGAGACTTGTGGTAGGTGAGAGCCTTATTCCGCGTGTTATGGATCATTTTGCTGAGGCAGAATTGTTTGACGCGCTTGATGCAATGAACTTCGAAAAAAAATTAGGAGCTCGTTTTATTAGAGGTGAAGAAATTTGCAATTTCGATTTCAGTAAAAAATTTGGAGAAGGTTGGGATTGGACTTGGCAGGTTCCAAGAGCTGATTTTGACAACACAATGGCTCAGGAAATTGTGCGAAAAGGAATTGATTTGGAATTTGAAACCGAAGTTCTGGAAGTTTCTTTTGAAGGAAAAAATTCAAAAACTATTGTAAAAGACAAAGACGGGAATTTAAAAGAAATTCACGCCAACTTTATAATCGACTCAAGCGGATACGGACGCGTTCTTCCTAGACTTTTAGATTTAGATACGCCGTCAAAATTAGATCCGCATTCTTCTATTTTTACTCACGTAAAAGATATTAATAGGGAAGAAGGAGAAGAAGGAACGCAAATTTCTTTTGATATTTTGGAAACTGAAGTTTGGCTTTGGGTAATTCCTTTCTCAAACGGAAATACAAGTTTAGGAGTGGTTGGTCCGACAGATTTTATCAATTCTCTCTCTGAAAATAAAGATAATGCTGAGGCGTTGCGAAATGCTATTCAAAAATCAGATTATTATATTAAAAGATTTAAAGGAACAGAATTTTTGTTTGATCCAGTTAAATTAGAAAACTATTCAAGAGCGGTGAAAAGAATGTATGGCGATGGTTTTGCTTTAACAGGAAACAGTTCAGAATTCTTAGATCCAGTTTTTTCTTCTGGAGTAGCTTTTGCAACAGAATCTGGAATGTTGGCAGCAAAATTATATCTGAAAGAATCACAAGGAATTCCGGTTGATTGGGAAGTGGAATTTACACAATACATGAAACGCGGAATTGCCGTTTTCACTACTTATGTACAAGAATGGTACACAGGAAATCTTCAGACGTTATTCTTCCATCAGCCTGAAAATCCAGAAGTAAAAGAAAAAATATGTGCTGTTTTAGCAGGATATGTTTGGAACGAAGAAAATTCGTTTGTCAAGAAACACGATCACGTAATAGCAAATATGGCATATTTATTAAATATGCAAAAAGAACAAAGCCCTGAATAATCAGGGCTTTTTTTATGAAAAGAAATTTCATTTTCTAGATTTCATTCCGTAGGATTGTTTCGTTGGTAGAACGAAATAGATGTTCCGTAGGAATGTTTTATTAATTGACGAATGCATTTTCGTAAAATCAAATGTCCCTACAGGACATATTTACAATGGCAATAATTTTTTTTACCGACGAGATATTCCTAATGGAATATTTTTGATGTCTGAATATATAAGAATAACAAAGCCCTGATTATTCAAGGCTTTGTTATTCATTCCGTAGGAA
>NZ_DASWYK010000166.1:0-20439 GCF_036405015.1 Flavobacterium sp.
ATCCTCCTTATCAAATAATGCAAAAAATACCTGTTGTTTATTATTGATGCTACCTTCTACAGAAACAGATTTTCTTTTTGAATTGGAACTATTCGAACATTTTTCAATTCGCATGATTTTTTCTTTATAATCACCTGTAAAATAAGAATATTGTTTAAATCCGGAACCAATCAGGACAATAGGAAGAGCGAAGATGTTTGCAATAAGAAGCAGTAAATATATTTTGTAAATAATAGTCTTTTTATTTTCCACTTCGTTTTATAAAGTTTTTAATCAAAATATAGATCGAAAACACAAAAACAACAATGTAAAGGACTGCTAGTTCAGGTTGTTCAAATTTAAAAGTTTCAAAATCAAATTGTTTATATAAGGCAACGGCCAAAATAATGGCAACAATACTAAATGTAAATACGGGGGTGTTATTTTTATTTTCCATGGTTTAAAAATTAAAAAATTACAATTTTTCCTGTGCATCAGTAATTAATCGAGAAACATTTTCATCCTTGAAATTTTCTCTAAACAAATGAATCAAAGGAACAGTTGGACTTTTTGGATATTTTTTTTCGAAACGATCAAATTCCTGAATGTTTTCTGGATAAATATAAAGCTCATTTGCTCTTTCTACAGTAGGCGTATTGTCCTGACCAAATAAATAATCTAATTGATAAAATTTGTATTGTTCTTTTACAGACGGAATTAGTTTTGAATTTGGGTATTTCGTCATAAAATTTTCCCACAAAATTATTCTGTCGCCTAAATCTTTAAAACTTATAACAAGAGCTGCATCCGAAGAGTAAGGCATTTTATTTTCTTCGCTTATCAGATACAAATAATCTTTGTAATCGTTCGTTACATAATCTTTGAAAATAGTATAGTAGAAGTCATTTTTAGTGGTAATTTCTACAATTCCTTCTCCAATTTCATCATAATTCAATTGATGCTTCAGAAGTTCTGTTCCGAAGAGTTTCACTGCTTCTTTGTCTTTTTCGTCTTCATTATAAAATTTTTCCAATAAAGCATTTTGCTTTTCCATTATTGCATGTAACAAACTGCTGTTTTCGCTAGAATATTTTTCATATAAAGCATTGGCTTCTTCGCCAGACAGCGTTTTTAATTTTTGAATAATCTCTAATCTCTTTTTAGAAAATGATGCTAATAAAGCTTCTGAATCTGTTTCTGAATTTTGTGGTAAATTTTCAGTTGTAATACTGTCATTCTTTATATTTTTTTTATCTGATGAAGCTGGTTCTGTTTTTTTACAAGAAGAAAGTAAAACTCCAAAAATGATTATGGCTAAGATTTTTTTCATGAGTAAAATGGGTTTGTCCCGCTAATATATAAAATCTATTTTAGTCATAAAAAAGGACAAAAAATAAAAAACTAATTGCCCTTTTAGCGTATTGTGTTTGAAAATAGGAGAAAATTCTATTTTGTATTTTCCAGAAAATTTTCAATATAGTTTACGACTAGTGGAATATTTTGATGCTGAGGAGCATGTCCAGTTTGTGGCAGTATAATTAATTGTGATGTTGGAAGTTGTTTGGTCAACGGATACCAATTTTCTACAGCAAAACTAGTGTCGTGATCTCCAGAAATTATCAATATAGGAGTCTTTGTCGTTTTTAGTTTTTCCCGATAATTATCTTTGTCTTCGGCAGCATTTTCGCCTCCTCCAAAATACAGCTGAAAAATTTCCATAGTAGATGGAATTTTAGAAACATCAATTCTTTTGGCAATTCGGTCATGAGATGCTTTTGCGGCTTTTCTGCTTTCTTCAGATTCAGGTTCGAAGAAAAGAATAACCTCATCATTAAAATCATTTATTGGTTTCAGGGCATGATCCAGAAAAGATTGTTCCAATGGTACCACGCGTTTTCCTATTGGGCCGGTTCCCAGCAATACCGTATGCGTAACAAGCTCAGGATATTGATGTGTCGCAGCTTGTGTGACTAATCCGCCATAAGACCATCCCATGAAAATGGCTTTTTTGATTTTAAGAAAATCAGCTAGATCTTTTACATCTTTGGCAACTTCTTTTACATCAGTTGGAAGTTTTCCGGTCGAATAGCCAATTCCAGCATAATCGAAAGTGATAACCTGATGTTTCTCTGCGAGCAAATCCAAAAATAAGGGATCCCAGGTGTCAAGCGTTCCTCTAAAACGATTAATTAAAATAATCGGATTTCCTTCGCCAATTGATCTGTATGCAATTTTTCGGTCTGGAAAATCTGCATATTGCGTTTCAGAATTGGTAGCGTCTATTGTTGATGTGCCCATTTTTTTAAAGTTTTGGTTTTGAAACTGTTAAACATGTAAGTTGTTGATTTTTAGATTAGTAAATATACAAATAAAAAAATGCGCAGTTCAAAAAACTGCGCATTTAAGATTTGAAATTTTACAAAAAATTATTTTAGTTGTTCGTCAATTAGTTCTCCTAAGTTTGTATTAGAATTATCAGAGAATAAAATATTTCCGTCTTTGCCGATTAAGATACGAGTCGGAATTGACTGAATTTTATAACCATTTCCAACTTCGGTTTTTGAATCAAATAAGACATTAAAATTGTATTTTTTTTCAGTCATATAAGCGGTTACATTTTTTAAGACCTCATCTTCTTTCTTGTTTTCGAATGTATTTACAAACAAGAAAGTAACCTCTTTGTCTTTGTATTTATTAACTAATTCCTGCATTTTCGGAAAAGAAGCTTTACACGGGCCACACCAAGTAGCCCAAAAATCAAGTATTACTACTTTACCTTTATAATCAGAAAGTTTGACGTCTTTTCCTTCTAGATTTTTTAGTGTAAAATCAAAAGCAGTTGCAGAACCAAATTTATTTATAACATCTTGAGACCTTGCCGTTTTTGCTTTTTGATCTGCTTTTTCTTTTATCTTTTCATATTCTCTAAGAGGACGATTTTCAGCCACATAGATTTCTTTCAGTTTAGACAAAAATCCTGCTGGCGGAACACCATCACTATTAATTTCGTCTTCAACATATTTTGTAACTTCATCTCTGCTTTTTACTTTTTCGAGCATAACCAAATAGCGTTCTTTACCACCAGCATCAAGTCCTCCAGCTTTTCTTACGCTGTCCTGATATTTAAAAGCCTCTTCATAATCTCCCTTTTTATACAGTAAAAGCGCGTAGGTGTCGGCAAACATATTAAATTGGTTCTGGTATTGGGAATAAAATTCTTCGTTTCTTTTTTGCTCCAAAATATCCAAAGATCTTTTAGAAACTTTGATTGCAAAATCAAGATCTTGTGCTGGAGTCTCGATACCTCCACCAGATAATTTCCAAGCTAGATTATTGTAAATGTACTCTGGATCATACATGTTAGGTTCTACAGCTATAGCTTTTTCTAAGTTTTTTTCACCTAAATAAATATCTACCAAGTTGTAATAAAGTCTAGACAAAGCTCCTTTAGAAGTATCTTTAAATTTGGTTTTGCATGTATCAATAGACTTTAAAATATAGTCTTCTGTTTTGTTTGGATGACTAGCAAAGCGGGTAAGAAATTTATTTGTTGCTAACGTTCCAGTTGGATATTTGGCTAGAATCTCTTTTTCTAATTTGTCTTTCTCTTCAGGCATTTTATTCATATCGTACAGATTGAGTGCCATCATTAAATATTCTTCCGTATTTTTTTCAAGACATTTTGCAGCAAATGCTAAATTTTCTTCATTGTTTTTTCCCTGAGTCACATTGAATTTCTGATACAGATACCCCATATAAGCTTTGTCGTTTTTTAAAGCGGGATATTTTTCAAATAACTTTTCGTAGGCCACAATTTGGTCTTCAGGTTTTGATGCTGTTTTGAGTTTAAAAACATAATTGCCATAGCCTTTAATAACGATCTCATTGGCAAGTGTTTTGCTACGTTCGACTTCATTTTGGGTTTTGAGATAGACAATATAGCCTTGGTCATTATTAGTATCAATCATTTTTTGACCATTGATAATAACAACCAGCAGAGTTCGTGCAGAGTCAGCAACTTTTGTTGTAAACTCGTAGTTTTTTCCTTTTTTTACTAATTTTTTAACAGTAGAATTGTCTTCAGACGGAAGGGTAGTTATAAAATTGGCTTTATAATTTTCTTCAATAATCAGTCCTTTTGGAGGTTCGTAAACATACGTGTTTTCGGCGCCCACTTTAAATTTAGAGTTTTTGAGATAGATTTTTCCGTTTTGAGAAAATAAACTATTAACAACGGTAAAGAATAACAAAATGTAGATTTTTTTCATCTTTTTGTGGATTTTTATTTGCTTGTTTCTTAATTGTTTAAGGAATTGTAAAATTAAATATTATACAATCACTTGTTTTTTTATTAAGAAAATATTAGCAAAAAAGAAGAAAAAAAGATACAAGATATTGTATTCCAAATCCCAAGACTACTTTTTTATTCCGACCGCAGTTCTGTAAAATTCATAACCTCTTTCAGAGCGGTTAGCTAGAAATCTTTCACGGTATTCATCGGCTCCTAAATCTTCCAAAAGTGCAATGTCAAATTGTTCTAAAAAAGTTGGAAGCTCGTCTGGAAGAAATCCAAAAGTCCAGTGTTCTTCTATGTTTTCTAGATCTTTCAACAGCTTTTTCCCTCCTAAAAAAGAATCAGGATTTTGAAGAATATCTTGATGTACGTAGGTAAAAATAATATGACTTTTAGCTGCAAATTTAGAAATAAAAGAAAAGGTATTTTTTATCGCTTCTTCTGTCAAATAATTCGTTACACCTTCCCAGATTATTGCGGTAGGTGTTGCAAAGTCAAGATTATGCTTTTGTGCGAGTTGAAACAAGTCTTCTTTATTAAAATCGATTTGAAGAAAAGTTACATTTTCGGGAATTTGACCGATACGTTTTTTATAGATTTCGGCTTTAAAATTTGAAGTATTCGGATGATCAATTTCTATGACAGGAATCGATTTTAAAAAATCAAGACGAACCGCTCTGGTGTCAAATCCGGCTCCTAAAATTATAACTTGTTTTACTCCGTTTGAGACAGCGTTTTCAAGTAAATTATCAATATATTTTGTTCTCGCAATTCCAGAAGACAGAGCGCCCGGAATCTTTTTGTTAATGGTATTATTGAGATATTTTGCAAAAACGGCATATTTAGACAAACGAACTGCAAGTCTTAATTTTGAGTCTATAAAATGAATAGCATAAGGATCTAAAAATAATCTTTCGTTTAGGTTTCGATTAGTTTCCAAAGCTCTAAAGAACGCCATATATTGTGCCGTTCTGCTTGTTTTTTCAGCTTTCATATCTAATCTTATTTTTTAGAAAACAAATTTTCAACAACCCACGCCGGACCAATTAACAAAAACTGAAGGTCTTTTAAGAAAGACGGTTTTTTTCCTTCAATATTATGACCATAAAATTGTCCGATCCAGGCAATAACAAAAACGCCGATAGAGAATATCCACAGTGGAACAAACTGTCCGATATAATAATTAACGACCAAACAAATTCCAGAAAACAAAGCAATTTTTATAGCCATTGCAACCGATAAGCGGATATAGAAAACAAGAACAAAAAGTAAAACTACAAACGCCCAGTTTTCGATAATGGGTAGATTTAGTTTTAAGGTATTTGAAATAATTCCGCTCGGAATACTCATTAATAATCCTACAATTGAAAAGAAAATCGCAGGAACACAAATGTAGTGTATGGCTTTATTGGTCGGATTCTGGTGACTTACGGCATATTCTGTAAACCATTGTTCTAATGTTCTCATTTTTGTGGTTTTAAGGTTAGATGCGTAAATCTAATGAAATTTCTTTTAGCTTTTACCGTGCTGAATTTTCATGATTTCATCAACGATTGAAACCGCTTTTTGAAAAGATATTCCGTTTTCCTGATCTAGTGTCAGCGGATGATTTTCTTCGATCATTTTAATTTCTGGAATCAGTCCTAATTCTTGTTCAATGGCAATTGTTTTAAGAGATAAGGTTTTGCCATAAGTAGGAACATCGGTCTGCATCCAGCCAAAATAAGGTTCCTGATTTACTCTGTTTGGATCTTCCCATAAATCCATTCGCAGGCAGAAATTGTCTTCGCTTATTGTGGTCCAGACATTAAAAACCAAATCTTCATGATAATCAATTATCGGAATAGTTAATCTTCCTCTATGAAAAAAATGTTCTTCATCTACATAACACCAGCTGCCGCCGTATTCAATTCGTTTTTCTCTTTCTTCGGGCGGAATTGCAAAATAATACGCAGGAAATTCGTTGCCGAAACATAAAGGCATTTCATCGAAAGTTTCACCACAGCAGGAACATTTGTAAGTATACATTTTGTGAGTATTAGTGGTGAGATTATTATTTCTGATTGTAATCAAAAACATTATCCCACAATTCATCAATTTTGATGAGTGCTTCATTTAGCGGAATCACAGTCCATTTTCCGTCTGTTTCTATTCCTAAACCAATACTTTTTAGTTTTAATAAAGCATCATTTACATCAAAATCCAGTTCGGTTTTTAAATCAGAAGCAAACCATGATTCTATTTGCGAATCTAATTCTGAGGCTGTTAAGGCATTTTTGCTTCGGCTTAAAAATGCGTAGGCTAAGATTGTTTCTTTTAATGCTTCTTCTTCAGACGAATTTAAAAGAGAATAAAAAGCACCACTATTGTTTCCGACATTTTTAAAATATAAACTGTCTGATAATGTTTTAGAATATCTGATTTTTTTATTGATGAAATTGTTGTACTGACGAAAACAATAAGCAGCCAAAATTCCTAAAGCAATTAATCCTTGATTTAAAGAGGTTTTACTGTTTAATAAATCGATGGTTTCGCCCGTTTGATAAGCTTCGTACATATTAAGTAGCGCTGGAATTACTTTGGCACTTAAAAGTGAAAGTCCACCAAAAACACCAGGAACCCAAAGCAACATTTTGTCTTTTAAAGACATTTTGGGAACCGCATTTGGAAAAATAGTTTCAAGATCATTTTTAGGAACACGCTTGAATATCTTTAAAGCGATAGAGCCTGGATCTATAGGCATTTTTCCTAATTTGACTTTCTTTGCGGCCAAATAATCAGCATCGCTGTAATTGAGATAAATTAAGACACGATCGTAATATTCGATTTCAACTTCTTTTTTCCAGAAAAAATATTTTTTGACTTTCTCTTTGGCTTTATGATGCCCACGAGCATACAATTCGTAGTCTTTAAAAGCATTAAAATCAATGGCAAGATTCAAGCCTATTAAATCTGATTCTTCAAAAGCAGCTTTTAGAGTTTCGGCATCAATTCTGTAATAATTGCCACGTTGCAAAACGGTGAGTAGCGTTTTTTTAAAAACACTAAAATCACTTTTACCAATAAAACCTTCACGTTCTCTTTCGCTTAAGTCTGGATCATAAAGCGCATAGTTTTGCTTTAAGTTTCGATTGAGGTTAAAAGATTCGTAATGATAATAATGCTCAATAATATCGAACAGCTTTTTATAATCATCGGCTTTTTTGGGATCTTCTGCTAAAGCGATTTGTTGCTCTAATAAAAACTCTTTGTTGAACGGAATATAATGTTCTCGTGTCATTTCGATTTCGGACTTTAATATATGTGGCGTTTACAGAACACAAAAATACTGCCTGAAATTTGATTTTTGAAATTTTTTATTTTGTTGAATTATTGCAAAAGAATTATGTGTTGGTTTAGGGATTTTTTAAAATTTAAAAAAAACGTATAAATACGCTATTCTTCCTGTATATTAATGATTAGAATTGTTGTGTTTTTTAGCCCTATTACGGTTTACCGTAAGGAAAATGCTAGAGAAGGATAGATTTTTGAGGCAGTTTATAGCGTTGAAGCCTGAAACAGAATATAAATACCACTTATGAGACCTAATATTTTCGAGATTGCAACCAAAGAATTATCACAAGACGATAATACAGATGGTAGTAATGTGAAGGGTTTACTATTACCAAAAGTTGCTTTAACAAGTACAGTTTTAGCTGCACCTTTATCAGGACATATTGCTGGTATGCATGTATACAATACAGCAACAGCAGGTACAGGCTCAACAGCAAGTACAGCACCAGCTGTAGTACCATTATTGATAATCATTTTACTTGTTGTTCCGCCTGTAGGAACTGTTGTTGTTCCTACTAATACCTGTCCACCACTCGTAACACGCATACGTTCTGTATTGTTAGTACGTGTCACAAAATCAACAGCATCGGTTGTACCAACAAAATTTACAGGGTTTATATTATCATTTCCTTCAGGATACCAAGCAGTAGAAGGAGTACGTACCCACTGTGTTCCATCATTGCAATATTCTCCCGGTGTTACAGCATTAATTCCTGTTCCGGCCGTGGCGGTGTTGTATACTTTCATACCTGCTGTATGAGTGCTCATTGGCAGAGCGCTGTCTGTTGCCGTAAGGGCAACTTTGGGCAATAATAAGCCTTTGGTGTTGGTACCATTTGTATTGTTTAAATCTAATGCCGCATTTTTGTTCGGGGTATTAGTCGTCATACCTACTTGTGAGTATGTATGGTAACCAAACACCATAATAATAGTGTCAGTTTCACATAAGTTTTCATAAAATTTTAAAATAAAATGTTTGTTAGTAAAATATTTTATTCCCCATTTAGGGAAATATCATTTTGCAACTTGTTTTTGTCTTGGGAGATACTCAAATTTTAGACTTGTTTCTGAGAAGTGGTATTTAGAAACAATAGAGTAAGAAGAGGCTTATAAATTGTTAACCTGGTTTTGGATCGCTTTTATGGCTTCGTTGTTTAGCTTATTGTACTCGGCTTTTAGTTTATCGCATATAATGCCAGAGCGATCTCCACGAATAGCCTTTCGAATATAGTCGTAAGAATATCCATACCTGTCTTTTAGAATCTTTAGGACATCTTGATTATAACTTGATTTTGTTTTCATATTTTTGTCCATTGCTTACTTTGTCTTAAAGACGGGACAAAATTAATAAGATATTTTCTAAAAGAAAAATAAAAAAGTAAGATTTTTTCTAAAAAATGCTGTATGGCAGAAAACACAATACATAGAATAAAAAAATATATCGATTCAAAGGGAATAAAAGTAAGTGTTTTGGAGCGGGAGGTTGGAATGTCTAATGGCTCTTTTGCGAGCCAACTAAAGCATAATAAAACTATCGGAGTTGATAAATTAGAAAATATCTTAAGTAAATATACAGATGTAAACCCAGAATGGCTTCTTACAGGAAACGGAAACATGCTTAAGGTAGAATCGACACATGATGATATTGATAGTTTAAGATTAAAAACGAGAAATCCTAAAATACCAGTTTACAATGTTCGTACAATTGACGGAATTGTTGATTTATTGGGGGAAGGAAAAAAACAAATTCCAATAAATTATATCAGCATACCAGAAATTTCAGAATCTGATGGGGCTTTATACATTACAGGCAATAATATGTATCCGTTATTGAATAGTGGTGATATTGTTGTTTTTAAAAAAATCAAGATGCCTCGAAATAATATTGTCTGGGGCGAAATGTACCTTGTTTATGTAAACAATGATGGGAATGACTTTTTTATTACCAGCTTTTTAAACAAATCCGATCGCGATTCTTATGTGCAGTTTGTGTCGCAAAACCCTCATCATCAAATGGTAGAATTTCCTTTGAGCAGTATCAAGGCGCTTGCTTTGATCAAGGCTTCTGTAAGGGTAAATGTGCAGTTTTAAGCTTAGTTTTTTGGTATTGTTATTTTGAGGAACGAATAATGATATAAGTAACTCCTTAATTTTTCCTCAAAACGCAAAAAAAATGGGATGTCCAATTGTTACCAGCAATTTGAAATCCCATTTTATGTTCCAAAAAAAAAGTGACAAAATTTAAAAAAGCTCTCTCGATGAAAACTAAATTTTAAACTAAAAATTATTCATAGCAATATTACTACTATAAAACAGTATAACTATGCGTATTTATACGGGTTTTTTATGAGATGTTAAGATTCTAAGTTGCTGAGGTAATACTGAAACGGTGAGCTTCTAAGTTTAGGAATGAATTAATTAAATTCTGATTTTTTGAGCGCAATTACCCCCTGAATATATTTGATTAATTCTTCTCGGGTTACAGAAAAGGCGGCGTTTTCTTCTTCGGTGTGAAGATATAAATTGGCGATACTTTCAGCGTCCATGTTTTGATTAAGGTAGTGATCTTCTGCATAATGTATCAGATGATCTACAAAAAGTTCGCGCTGTTTGCCTTTTTCGATAGTTTCTTTGTCACCCTCTTTTATTTTTTCGATTACAGATTCGGGTAAATCTATAGTGAGGTACATACAATCTACAGCGACTTTTGAAAGCATTTCTTTAGAAACCCTTCCTTCTGCATTACAATAGGCACAAGGTGCGGGAACCCATTTTAAGTGTCTTTTTAAGCGAGTAATATCTTCCCAGTCCACAAAACCTTTTCCAAGACACCTTGGGCACTCGATATCGGATCGTTTGAAAAAATTAAAAATACTCATGGACTACAAAAAAATCTTAATGGTTCTGTACTATGCTAATTTAAAAAATTAAGTAAGAAAAGTAGTTTGGATCTTTACTTTTTTTGAAGAAAAGAATTAACAAATGTTGTTGGTTTGTTTTTAAATAAAAAAGCCCAACAAAAAGTTGAGCTTTCAAATCTAATCGATATATAATTTTTTATTCCTCAAATATTTTTTCAGTGTTTTGATTGTTTTCTTCTCCGTAAAGTTTTCTTCCCCAATTACCTTTATCTCCAAGTGCACGTCCCTTTATTAACCAGGCTGTACCGAAAGAAAAAAGAGAAAGAGCTTCAAAAACCAAAGTAGCGTTGTTAAATAAGTTTAAGGGGATTAAAATTATAAATAACAATATGGAATAACCACAAAATCTGTATATGCTATATTCATAAGCGGGTATATCATTTTCATTTTTTATTGTAAAAACATTTAATGCTATCAAAGCTAATATCAAAAATAAAACTGCTGCAAAGGTGTAGTGAAGCCAGTTAAGTGGATAATGTATTAATGTATATATTATTATTTCGCAAGGTTTTTCGCCATTGGTTGATAGGTCTGGTTTTGGAGCGGTTGTTGGTACTAATGCAACACCTATTGCCATAATGCCGGCTATATTGGTAAGTAGTTTGTCATTTTTCCAAATAGACGCATTTCTGTGACCCTCATATCTAATTAAAAACAGACCTACAGCACATAAAGTTCCTGTGAAAATTTCTCTAAGATTTGTATAATAATAATCACTTATAGATGGCTGAGGTTTGGTGTTAAAAAATTTAAAATAAGAGAAAGTCAATAGTATTATTGGTAAACTTATAGCAAGGTATCCGATAGCACGTCTGATACTTCTATAAGTCATAACATCAAAATTTTTGCCTTGGTATGTTAGTTTCATGGTTTTGTGTTTTTTGGATTAATTTTTAATGATGTGAAAAAGATGATTACAGAATAATACGTTTTGTTTTTTAAACAAGATTTTGATAGAAAATGTTAGCAATAATTTTTTATCTTTCATTACCAAATCCTACTACAAACCCTAAAGCTGCTATTAAATTACCGTCTTTAGTTGTTGTTCCGTCATAATTTCTTCCAAATGAAAATGTTAGTTTTTGATTTTTTAGAATTGCATAATCAGCATTTAGCATAAGTCTCCAAGAAGAATCAATAGTATTTGGAGATAAGACACTTCTGTAGATTACTTCTACACTACAATTAAATTTTGATTGTGATTTTCCAATTATATATCGAACTCCCGTATCAAGAGTTGAAACATTATCAATATTGTTAACTTGATTTTCTAATGCAAAAATTTTATCAGGATTGTATAAGTAACGAACTAATCCTAAAAGTGATCCTGATTTTTCCCAAGTATAACCTAATGTTGTCCATATTCCCGAATTGTAAACTTTTGAATTATTGAAATTTTTATTTCGAAACTCACTACTAATGCCTCCAGCAATGTCCCAAGTAAAATTGACTCTTGATATTTGAAATTCTTTGGCTATTTTCGTTATTTCGTCGTCTATCATTTCACTTTGTTTTGCTCTTTCTTCTTCATCTATTAATTTTTGATTATCTGTTACATTTACATTTTTAAGCTTTTCAAGCATTTTTTTTGATTCTAGCTGTTTCTCTATTTTTTCTTCTATAATGGAGCTTAATGAGTCTGCTTTTTTTTCCAAAGTTTCTAGATAAAATTTATTTTTTGGAGATTGATCATTATAGTTGTAGCCTTTATATAGGTTTTCTCTCTGTTGACTATCGTTTTTGATTTCATAGTCCAATTTATCATATACTTCATCGTGCTTTATTTTCATGTAAGCTAACTTAGTTTTCTGTAGCTTTGTAATGGTAGTTAGTTTATCGTTGGTTGTTTTGTCATATTTTCCTCTGTATATAGAAAATCGAAAACCCAAAGCGGCATAAGTGCTTGTCGGATTGAAATTATTTGATATTGTGTCTGTATTTTTAACTGCAAAAGATAAAACCAAAGTCTCTTTTAAGACTTTTTTGCCACGTGAAATTCCTAATCCTTTTGTTGTAATATCTTCTAAACTCTCTTTTTTAAAAAGCCAGAATGGAGCGATATCAATAGCATAATTTGATGGTAACTGTGAGAATGAATTAGTTGCAGTTTGAAGTGAGGCCATAAAAGCCGAAACATCCGTAGGTTTGTCAATGTCGCTTTGAGAAAAACCTAAAAGGTTTGAAGCGGGTGAAATAGGAGCTTTTAATAAATCAAACTCTTGATCAATATTGTTTTTGTCTTGCGCTAAAACCGTACAGTTTATTAGACAAAGAGCAGCGAAAATATAGAATTTCTTTTTCATGATTATAGTTTTAAAGAATCAATAAATTCAATATTGCAATAATAATCTGCAGAGTCTCCTTCGTTATCTAATTTTTTGTATAAGGGGTAACTTTTAATTTTTACACCTCCTGATATTTTTAGATTCAATGATGTTACATTCGTTTTTTTGGAAGTATCAGCAATGGTAGCTTGTATTCTAAGATTTTTTTTATGCAATGATTTATTTTCTCCAATAGCAGTTTTTGATAAATTACCTGAGTGATTGGAAACAACTTCTTTTTTTTCTAAAGAAATGTTTAATGCAGAAGTTTGGCCCTCGTCTCCAACATTGATTTCTATTGTAACCATTTTGTTGGAATCTGTAATTAAATACAGAGTGTCTAGTGTAGTTTTTGTTTTCATAATTGGTTGTTTTTAGATTTATTTTTGGTAAACCAACATTACCAAAATTCTAAAAAATAATACCAAGTATTTATACGGTTTTTTATTGTTAAATAATTATTAACTGTTTGTTTTTAAATGAGTTGTGGTTTTGTTTTTAGAGGAGGTAAAAAGTCAATAAATTCAACCAAATACAATGTTTTTAAAACAATAAAAAACAAAAAAGCCCAACCAAAAGGTCGAGCTTTTCAAAAATTATCTAATAGACAAATTATCTAATTACAAAATCATCTTATCGGCAAATTATCTAACAAAATCTGATATTTCCTGCCTACAGGAATTACATCACCATTTGACATGGTAAGATTTTTAAAAGTAACTGTAGTAATCTTTTGGGTGTTGACAATAAAAGAACGGTGTACCTGAATAAAGTGCGAACAGTCAATTTCGGCGCTGATGCTGGCCAGTGAGCCGTAAATAATGATTGGTGATTTTAGTTTGCAGTTGTAGAGTTTCATGTAATTGCCGAGACTTTCGATATACAGAATATCAGAAAGAAGCGTTTCGATGGTTTGACCGTTGGAACGGTACGAAAGTACTTTTTCGTTTGTATTGCTTTCTTTTTTAATGGTATTTCCAGAATGATACGTTTTGGCTTTTTCGATGGCTTTGGTGAATTTATCTAGCGAAATTGGTTTCATTAAATAATCAATCGCATCGTTTTGATAGGCCGAAAGCGCAAAATCAGAGTAAGCGGTGGTTACAATCGTGATGGGACGATTGGGTTGAAGTTCCATTAATTCTACACCCGAAATTACGGGCATATTAATGTCTAGAAAAATAATATCGTATTGGTTTTCGTTAAGCAGTTTTATGGCTTCCATACCATTAAAAGCGCTGCCGGAATGTTCCAGTTCGTCAAATTTGGAGATATGCGAAATCAGTGCTTTGTGCGCTGGGGATTCGTCATCGATTATAAGACAGCGGTAGGTAAGTGCCATATACTTAATTTTACAACAAACATATTTTTCTCTTTCTGACAGCTTAAATCGTGTTTTAGGCCGTAAACTTCCAGACGTCTTTTTAGGTTTTCAATTCCGATTCCGGTGCTCGAAAGACGTGATCCCGAATCGAGATAATTGTTTTTTAAAGTAAAAGTCAAATTTCGGTATTTTACTTTTAAATCCAGATTAATAAAAGGTTCTACAGTTTCTGCAGAAAACTTTACGGCATTTTCGACCAATGGTAAAAAGAACAAAGGTGGAATCTCGATTTGATCATTAACGCCTTCAATGTTTTGGCTTACCGTCAATCGCTCATTTCTGAACGTATAATATTCAATATATTTTTTAACAAAATCAATTTCTTCTTCAACCAAAACATAATCTTTTTTAGAAGCTTCAATCTGATAGCGTAACATATCTGAAAGATTCAGGATTCGGTCCGGAACTTTGTCTGGTTCTGCCAGTGCTTCGCCGTACAAATTGTTCATGGCGTTCAGTAAAAAATGCGGATTTAATTGCTGTTTTAAAAACGAAAGCTCTGATTTGAAATTCATAATGTCTTTGTCGGCCTGCATCATTTTTTTGGTAATTACCACGTGCATAAAGTAGAAAAACATTCCGTTTATGATAAGCGATAAAATTTGGAGCGTTTTAAAATTCCCCAATCCGACAAGCGGAAAAAACCAATTCATAAAAAAGTAAAAACAAGTCCAGTACACTACAAGAAGTACAAAAAAAGTTTTGGCTTTTCGTTTAAACAAAAAAGGTCTGATAATACAAATGTTGAAAATAGTAATCCAGACAATGCATGGAAAATAACCTACGGCAATTCGGCTTAAAATATAAGACCAAGTGTGTCCATCCAGTTTTATTTCGTCGTAAACACAAGCTAGAATAACTAAGTAAACCAGTGTGTTTACGAGCAGATTTCGTAGAAAAAAGTTCTGATAAATTTTGGAGATTGTCATAACGGCAAAAATAATATAATCGTATAGTTTTTAGCCCTTTGTAAACAATAAATTATACCAACGCCGTTCGTATAAATTATACGCCGTTGGTATAAAAACACTATTATAATAAGAGGCTCTCCTTTACTTTTGAACCGAATTTCGAATATCATCCAAACAAATTTATTATATCCCAAGATTTATGAGGTCCAAAATTATTTCAGTTTTAGTAGTTTTTATATCAATAAAAGGCATGGCGCAGGAAAAAGAACCAGGCATGAAAACGTTGGGGAAAGCCATTGTGGATAAATTTCCAACAACCAGAACTTTTGATGTGCAATACGAGCAGCTTGGTCCTTCAAACTATGATTCTGAATTGTTTGGAAATAAATTTGAAAGAGGAAGAGTAGAAAGTCACAGCCGGTTTAAAGCTGCTTTTAATCTGCCATTTTATGCTACAAAATCAAAGCGATTTGTTTTAACGTCTTCGTTACGTTATAAATATGAAAATTACCAATTTGGCGATATTTACAATTACGGAACCAATGAAACGTATAGAAGAGAAAATGCCGATATTCACTACTGGGCAGGAGCATTAACAGCAACATACATGTCATCTCTTTTCGGTAAACCTGCTATTTACAGCGCAACGGCAACCGTAGATGGAGACGAAGAAAATCTACAACGTGTAAAAGGCTTTGTATCGGGGGTTTTGGTGCTTAAAAGAACGCCTTCAACTACTATTACAGCTGGAGTTTTGGTCTTGCTGGATCCGTCTTCGATTGTGCCAATGACACCTCTTTTGTCTATTAACCACAAATTTAAAAACTCAAAATGGGATATGGATTTTATTTTGCCGCAACGCATTTTGTTTAGAAGAGAATTGCTAGAGAATGGAAGGATTTCTTTAGGAACAGAACTAAATACAGAGAATTTTTATCTGCATTTAAACAGCCCTAATATGAAAGGAGTTTACGAACTCAACCAATTAGAACTGAAATCGGGGATTACTTATGAGTATAGTTTTACTCCAAAACTTATTGCGTTTGCAAAAGCAGGTATCAACAATGTAGTAAGTGCCCGAATTACAGAACGTGGCGAACGAACGAATCGTTACGTATATGACCAAAAAGAAGATGCGCAAGGTTATGTTAGATTTGGAATCTCTTATAATCTTTTTGACAGAAAGTAAAAAAATAGAGTTTTAAGATTTAAAAATGTGTAGTTATGATTGTTGAAATTTTTAAAACAAACGTAGAAAAGGAAACCGAAACCAATTACATTATTGCAGTTATCAAAAGACAGTTTCCATCCTATAAGGTTAATTTTGATTTAGAAGACTGCGATAAAATTCTGAGAGTAGAAGCCTTAGAACCACAATGGAATGCTATCATTGATTATGTCAATTGCTTAGGATTTTCTTGTGTGAGATTGGAATAGTCTTTTTGATTAAGATCAGCCAGATTACAATTTGAAACTGAAGCAAAAACAGGTAGAAATACGTAGCTGTATTCTTTTGTTTATAAATAATTTTGTGCAATATTTTGTTTTAAGTGTAAAACTATTCAGATGTTAAATTTTATTCTTTCTCTTTTCATTTTTCTTTTAGAGCAGTTGTTTTAATTGAGTTTTTGGCGGAAGGTTATAAATAATCGAAAAAGGATTTTCTCATTTCGAGAAAATCCTTTTTTGATTATTCATGATTAATTAAGTTTCATAAAACTTAATGATGTCCAAAAAGGTTGATAAAAACCTTGAGACCAATAAATAGGATCAGGAGTTGTGGTTGTAGCAGTAAATTTAGACTGCAAAGTATAGCCTCCAGCGGGAATTTGCAAATAAAAAGTGGATCCCCCCATATATTCTCTGTAATAATTAGTCCAAAGAGTTGTTCCTGTATTAGTAACTAATTCTACTTTTCCAACTTCATTGGCGGCTATATCATGTTTGTAAGTAACGATGTAACGGCCTGCTGGAACAAAAACTCCATTATCGCCAGACATTATTAAGCCAATCTCATCCCCGGGGCTAATAGAAGTTGTGCCACTCTCTATGTTGCCAGTGGTAGAAAATGTCATTGTTCCTTCCAAATTCCATTGTCCAGACATGTCTCCCATATTGTTAAGGTCTTTCCATGTAGCTAATCCATTTAAATCTGAAGTCAAAACTTTACCTGTAGCTTGAGTTCCATCTATAATTTGAATTCCGCCAGGGGTAGTTCCACTGTTTATAATTACTTTTGCGTTAGTACCTCCTGTTGGTACTGTTGTAGTGCCTATTAGTAATTTACCTGCCGAACTTACCCTCATACGTTCCGTATTGTTTGTACGTATAGTCAGATCTATAGCATCTGTAGTTCCTATAAAATTAGTACTAGAATCTGTAACATTGTTCCCCGTAAGAAACCATGCAGAAGAAGGAACAGCAATCCATTTGCTTCCATCGTTATAATATTCTCCTGGACTAACTGCTGTTGCCCCAGAGCCGTTTGTTGCAATATTGTATACATGCATTCCAGCTGTATGTGCAGTTAAGGGATCTGCAGTACTGGTATTGGTCAAACGAACTTTTGGTAATACTAGCCCTTGTTTTACTGTACCTTTTGGATTTAAATCGAGTACAGCATCCTTATTTGGGGAGTTATTAGTCATGCCAACTTGTCCATGCATTTGAACATTTGTAATTATTAACAATAAAAAAAATAAGTTGATCCTACATTTTATTATCTCTTCAATCTTCAATTTTTCTCTATTTTTCATGTCTGTCAACTTTATATCTTTAAAAAAGTAATTAACTGAGTTAAACTAGCTGTATAGGTTCCAGTCTTAAAATATGAATTTAAAGGGTCTATACTACAAAAGGTTGTCTGAAGTGTATATCCGCCTGATGGCACTTTTAAGTAAAAGGCCATTCCTCCTAAATAAGTATCATAAAAACAAGTATATACTACAACTCCTGTTGTAGTAACTATTTGATATAAACCAAATTCGTTAACATTATAATCATGTGTAACATACACCATGTAATTACCTTCGGGTACCTTAACACCATTAGGTAGTGCGGTTAAACCAATTTGATCTCCAGATACAATCGTAGAAGTTCCGCTTTCAGTTACTATTGTTGGACGTGGAGGTACAGTATTATTTCCTGTTAACTTCCATTGACCTATTAAACTTCCAAAACCCACAGGTTTTTTCCATGTTGCCAATCCGTTTGCATCGGAAGTCAATACAGTACCTGTAGCTTGGGTGCCATCTTTAATCTGTAGTGCACCATTTTTAGTTCCATTGTTTAAAATTAATTCTGCATTGGTTCCTCCTGTTGGAACTGTAGTTGTGCCTACTAATATGTTTCCATTAGTTCCTGTAATTCTAATTTTTTCTACATTTTTAGTTTTTATCATTAAATCATTTCCATCAGAAGTGCCAAGATAGTTAACTGCAGCATTGGTATTGGCATTTCCTGATAGTGCCCAGGCAGAAACTGGTACGCGCACCCAAAGCGTTCCGTTGTTATAATATTCGCCTGGGCTTACTGCTGTAGCGCCTGTACCTACTGAGGCAGTATTATATATGTGCATGCCTGCAACGTGACTTGTCAAAGGAGTTGCGAGAATTGTACTTGTTAAAGCAACATTGGGTAATAATAATCCCTTTGCACTAGTTCCGTCATTTCTATTTAAATCTAACACAGCATCAGAGGAAGGATTATTTCCTATAACACCAACTTGTCCCAAAAGATGGTTATTGACTAATAGCAATAATATTATTGCCATTGTTATATTTGTTTTCATATCTGTTTCTTTATTTTATCATTATTTCTTCTAACTGACTTTGAGGAAAGTAACAGATAAAGTATAACTTGATGAGTATGGTGGTGTTGCATAATGGTTTTTCATTGGTAATCTACCTGCTCCATTAGCTGTAAATCCAGATTGTAAAGTAATGCCGTCAGCAGGTACGCTGAGATAAAAACCAGCTCCTCCGAGCCAGCCGGCGTAAAAGGCAGCAAAAACATCCACGCCGCCGATTAACAGTGAATATTTACCGTATTCATTACCTCCCACATCGTGTGTAATATATACCATGTATGTTCCTTCTGGTACTTTAACTCCATTTGTTACTGCTGTTAAACCAACGCTATCTCCAGCTTCAATTGTAGAAGTTCCTGTTTCAATAGTCATAACATCTGCATTAAAATAATTACTTGAGCTACTCATAAGCCATTTTCCAACAGCATTTGTCTTTGGTGTTATAGTTTGCCAGCTTCCTACACCATTGGCATCAGATACCAAAAATTTATCTGCGCCCTCTGTTCCATCTTTTATTTGTAATGCACCAGCTGAAGTACCATTATCAATAATCATTTTGCTATTTGTACCTCCTGCAGGAACTGTTGTTGTTCCCACTAATACTTGTCCGCCACTAGTAACGCGCATGCGTTCTACATTGTTGGTACGTGTTACAAAATCGACTGCATCTATAGTGCCAACAAAATTGATAGTGGTTGTGCTGTTGTTTCCTTCAGGGTACCAAGCGTTAGAAGGTGTGCGTACCCACTGTGTCCCATCATTGCAATATTCTCCTGGTGTTACGGCATTAATACCTGTTCCGGCTGTTGCAGTATTGTATACTTTCATGCCTGTTATATGGTCGCTCATTGGCAATGCGCTATTTATTGCTGTAAGTGCAACCTTGGGTAATAGCAAACCTTTGGTGTTGGTGCCATTAGCGTTATTTAAATCTAATACCGCATTTTTGTTCGGAGTATTAGTTGTCATACCTACTTGTGCGTAAGTATGCATGGTAACCAAACACCATAACGATAGTGTTAGTTTCACATAAGTTTTCATAAAATTTTAAAAATAAATTGTTGTTAGTAAAATATTTTATTCCCTATAAAGGGAAATATCATTTTGCAATTTGTTTTTGTTTTGGGGATACTCAAATTTCTGCTCTGTTTCTGGGGTGGTATTTAGAAACGGTACGTATAGAAAGAGGTAATTGTGAAGAGTGCTTATAATTTATATAGCTGGCTTTCGATGGCTTTTATAGCTTCGTTGTTGAGTTTGATGTATTCGGCTTTTATCATATTGCAGATAATACCTGTACGATCTCCTCTAATGGATTTTCTGATATAGTCCTGAGTATAACCATATCTCGCTTGTATAATCTTTAGTACATCCTGATTATAACTTGGTTTTGTTTTTTCATTTTTGTCCATTGTTTTTGTTTTTTAATCTTCTAAGAAGGTGTTTCACTCTAAATAGAAGATGATTTGCTTACATTTTCATATT
>NZ_DASWYK010000167.1:0-20021 GCF_036405015.1 Flavobacterium sp.
TTTCTTCAACTTTGTCAAAAACGCTTTTCGCGAAAGGACAAAGCGGAATGATTTTCACATTATTTGCTCTGGCATAATCTACTGCTGCCATAACAAGTTTTTTGCCGACACCTTTTCCGTTAAAGTCAGGACTAACTTCTGTATGGTCAATAATGAATTTTGAATCTCCTGCCCAAGTATAAGTCATTTTTCAAGCTTCTTTTCCGTCTTCTATAGCATCAAAAGAGCCTCTTTTTGTATCGTTTGTTTGTTGAATTTCCATAATTTTTATACTAATGAAGTTTCGATATTAATCGTATTTTTAAGTGTTTTGTGAACAGGACAGCTGTTCGCGATTTTCAAAATGCGTTGTTTTTGCGCGGCGTCTACATTTCCTGTAATTAGAATTTTTGTTGAAAATAAAGAAACGGTGTGTTCTTCATTTTTTTCAAAATCTACCCAAATAGTAAGTTCTGAAACGTCCCACGCTTTGCGGTCAATATACATTCGTAATGTAATTAAAGTACACGAAGCTAAAGATGAAGCGAGAAGTTCAAAAGGACTAAATCCTAAATTTTTGCCGCCGATTTCCTGTGGTTCGTCTGAAATAAGGATATTTCCAGTTTTAGAAGTTATCTCTGTACGATATTTTCTGGTGTCGATTGTAGCTTTAACGGTATCCATAATTATCTGATTCTTGGTTCTGGTAATGGTACAAATTCGGTTTCTCCTGGAACTTTAGGGAAAGTTTGTGCTGTCCAATCTTGTTTTGCTTTTTCGATGAGGTTTTTATCAGAAGAAACAAAGTTCCAAAAGATAAAATGTTCTTCAGGAAACGGCTGTCCGCCAAAGATATAAACGGTTGAATTTTCGGCAATTTCAAACTCACAAAGAGAACTTTCCGTAGTAATCAGAATTTGTCTTGGATCGTAAGTGTGTTCACCATTTTTAATGCTTCCTTCTAAAATATATAAACCGCTTTCACCGAATAAATGCTGTCCAATGTTGATTTTCTTCGCTTCTTTACTTTTAATTTCAATAAAATATAACGGACTATAAACTGGAACTGGAGATTTTTTGCCAAAAGCTTCGCCTGCAATCAATTTGTATGAAACGCCATCTTCTTCCCAAGCCGGAATATCATCTGCTTCAACATGTGTGAAATTCGGATCCATTTGTTCCAATTCTTTCGGAAGTGCTACCCAAATCTGCAATCCGTGAAGCATTTTATCTGAATGTCTTAAATATTCAGGCGTTCTTTCTGAGTGAACGATTCCTTTTCCGGCTGTCATCCAGTTTACAGCGCCTGGTTTTATTTCTAATTCTGTTCCTAAACTATCGCGGTGCATAATACTTCCTTCAAACAAAAAAGTAAGCGTAGAAAGTCCGATATGTGGGTGCGGAGGAACATCCATATTTTCGTGGTCGCTCAAATGCGCAGGTCCCATATGATCGATAAATACAAATGGCCCAACGGCTCTTTTTTCACGGAAAGGCAATAAACGACCTACCATAAAGTTACCAATATTGGCGGCGCGTTCTTCGATAATTAAACTGATATTTGACATGTGGTATTATTTGATTTGAAAACAAAATTACAGTTGTGATGTGTGTCTGTAACTTAATTTAGATTAAGAAAAGTTGTTTTTTGTTTTGTGTTATAAAAATAAGGAAAATCGTTTAGTAAAGTTTTAGGTATTTATTAAATTTAAGTTTAAAGCTCCATATGAGCGAAATGTTTATAGAAAAAAATAACACACAGTATAAAAAAGTCCCAGCGGGGTGAAAAAATTAAAGAAAATACATTTAACACAACGTAAAGCCCCAGCGGGGCGGAATATCTATAGAAAAAAATAATTGTTCCGAAACACAGAGCCCTAGCAGGGCGAAATATTTATAGAAAATACATCTGACACAATGTATAGCCCTAGCGGGGTGAAATATATGTCGCTCCGCTGGAGCTTTTTTAATGATGGGAATTGTTTTTCTATAAATATTATACTCCGCTGGAGTATTGAAAAATTTAATCGTTTTAAATTAATCAATCAATTCAAACTCCAAAACCTCACTTTCTGTTCCGTTAATTATAATTGACAATTGATGCATTCCTGTATGAAAAACACGCGTTGTAATCAATTTAAAAGACTGATTTCGTTCAATCTTAGTTAATTGATTTGGGTGATAGATTTTCTCACTGATTTTGAAGACTTTTTTCGCCAAATGTCCTTTTGCTTTTTTGTAATGAACAGCATATTCTAAACGAACGGTTTTTGGTTCTTCGTTTTTATTATTTAAGTGAAAATGAAACTGTAGATAATCTCCGATTTTTACAGTTGGTGTTTTGATTTCAAAAGATGAAAGCTCAATATTGGTACTTGCTAAACCGTAGTGACTTAAGATTTCAGGATGTCCTTGTTTTAATAAAGTTCGGCAACCGTGTTTGATAATTCCGTCCGTTTCTTTGGTTTGACCTTTCCATCTTGAAGCAATTTCAAGCACAATTTCCGGATTATCTTTTACAATATCATTCAAATTATTGGCAACACTTCTACGAACATATTCTGAAGGATCATTTTTTAGATTTTCTAAAATCGGAAGAATAGAAGTAGGGTCTTTTTTCAGAAACGGAATCGCCATTGCCCACGGTAATCTTGGTCTTGAGCCTTCGCTTGCTAAACGTCGAACATGATGATTTTCGTGCAAAGACCATTTTATCATTTCGTCAATCATTGTTTCTTTATACTTTAGAATGAAAGGACGAACAGCAAACTCACAACTAATAAATTGCGTTATAGAAACAAAAGCTTTTACAGAAGTTTCAAAATCTTCCAAACCGTACATTTCAATATAATCGGCAAAGAAAATAAACGCCAGATTGCCATCTGTAAAACTGTTTTTCTTTAAGTTTTCGATGATTTTATCAATTAAAGAAGTGGCTTCAACGAAATTTTGAGGCATAAATTGATGCAGAACAACTGTAGTGTGTTTCATTCTGTCTTTCCATTCTTTCTGTGCAAAATCACCTTCATAAATCGCTTCAATGAATTTTTGTTTGTTGAATGAAGGATGAACTTCGGCGACAGCCTGACCAAATTTTTCGTAAAAAGAAACCGAGTAAATATCTTTAATTAATCCCATAAATTTTGCTTGATTGAACCTCAAAGATATTTAATGTTCTTTGAATTTTCTATCATTAAGACATTAAGTTTATTTAGATTTTATGCTTAATTTTTCTTAATCAAGCGCTTGCTTAAAATGAAATATTTAAAATTCATTGTTTGATTAAAGCTGAAAAGTAACATTAAGAAACCGAACTTAATTTCTTAATATATTAATGGTTAAAAAAGAAAATTTTAATGTTTTGAAAAACTTTTCATGTTCGGGAAACTTTTAATTCCATAAAATATATCCTAATTTAGCATTATTATAAAAACATAAAAATGATAAGCGAAGCTCAATTTCAAGCAGAATTAAAACTTTTAATTACGAATGCCATCAGAGAAGATGTTGGTCCAGGCGATTACAGTTCTTTGGCTTGTATTCCTGATACAGCACATGGTCAGGCTAAATTATTGGTAAAAGATCAAGGAATAATTGCTGGTGTTGAATTGGCCAAAATGATATTTGAGCATGTAGATTCTAAATTAAAAGTAAAAACTTTTATTGAAGACGGAACGCATGTAGAATACGGCGAAGTTGTTTTTGAAGTTTCAGGAAGCTCGCAATCTATCTTAAAAGCAGAGAGAGTTGTTTTAAATACAATGCAGAGAATGTCTGCAATTGCTACAAAAACAAATCATTTAATGGAACTTTTGCAAGGTACACAGGCAAAGATTTTAGATACACGAAAAACAACTCCAAATTTTAGAGCTGCTGAAAAATGGGCTGTAAAAATAGGAGGAGGAGAAAATCACCGTTATGCTTTGTACGATATGATTATGCTGAAAGATAATCATATTGATTTTGCCGGAGGTATTACACTTGCGATTAAGAAAACCAAAGAATATTTAAAAGAAAACAATCTGGATTTGAAAATCATTGTTGAAGCTCGTAATCTGGATGAAATTAGAGAAATTTTGTTGAGTGATGGTGTTCATAGAATTCTGATTGACAACTTTAATTATGAAGATACCAAATCGGCCGTTGCCCTAATTGGCTCAAAATGCCAGACCGAATCTTCTGGAAATATCAGTGAAAAAACAGTTCGTGAGTATGCTCTTTGTGGTGTAAATTATATTTCTTCAGGCGCTTTAACGCATTCTGTATATAATATGGATTTGAGTCTGAAAGCTTTTTAAGGAGTTGAGAGTTTTGAGTTATAAGTTATGAGTTGGGTTGAATCAATCTAAAATCTACACTCAATAAATCTAAAATCAAAAGATATGTCGCAAGAGATAGAAGCTCGGATTGAGAAATTGCCCGTTATACGCAATTTAGCCCGACTTTTAAAAAAAATAAAGCTTCCTTGGTTAGAGGGATTTTCGCTGTATGATCTGCTTGAAATGTACACTTTAGGAATTCTTGAAGGTGCTTTTTCGTATCATGCCAGTGCGGTTTCTTTTAGCTTTTTTATGGCATTATTTCCTTTTGCGTTATTTATTCTAAACTTAATTCCGTTTATTCCGATAGAGAATTTTCAGGAAGATTTTTTGCAGTTTGTGCAGCAGAGCGTTCCACCCAATACTTTTGATGCGATCAGTAAAATTATAAGTGATATTTTAAATAATAGTCACTCAGGGCTTTTATCATCTGGATTTTTGCTTTCCATTTTTTTGATGGCCAATGGTATTAACGGAATTTTAAGTGGTTTTGAATCATCAAAACATGTTTTTGATAAACGAGGTTTTTTTAGGCAATATTTAGTCGCTTTAGCCATTTCGCTTGTTATGACGGTAATATTGTTTGTCACAGTAGCAACGATTGTTGTTTTTGAGGTTTTTATTCAGAAAACAATTATTCAAGATGTGTTGAGTGATCGTATTCCGCTGATTATTTTAGGAAGATATTTGTTTGTGATTCTAATGATTTTGATAACATCTTCAATATTATTGCGTTATGGTACAAAACAGTACAATAAAGTGTCTTTTATAAGCATTGGTTCTGTTTTTACGACCATCTTAATTGTTATATCTTCGTTCTTTTTTGGAATTTGGGTTATAAAATTCTCAAAATATAACGAACTTTATGGTTCTATTGGGACATTATTAATTCTAATGTTTTATATTTGGATAAACTGTATGATTCTGCTTTTAGGGTTCGAATTGAATGCTTCTATCAGAAAATTAAAACAAAAAAAAGAGAAATAATATGAAAAATTTGATGCTAACTATCGGAGTGTTCTTCTTTGCCCTGACCATGCAAAGCCAAAGTGTAATTGGAAAATGGAAAACAATTGATGATGAAACAGGTGAAGCAAAATCAATCGTAGAAATTTATGAGAAATCAGGAAAAGTTTACGGTAAGGTAGTAGATATTCTTCGTGATAGCCATAAAAAAGACGTTTGTGTAAAATGTGACGGAGCTGATAAAAATAAGCCAATTTTAGGAATGGTGATTATGAATGGTCTTAAAAAAGATGGTTCAGAATATAATGGAGGAACAATTTTAGATCCTACAACTGGCAAAAAATACAAATGTTATATCACTCTGGAATCTGCAGATAAATTAAAGCTTCGCGGATATATTGGACTATCTTTAATGGGAAGAACGCAATACTGGACTAGAGTAAAAAATTAATTAAAAATATAAATGCGAAAATTAGCTTCGATAGTTTTATTCTTAGTTGCAATTTTAAACAGCTTTGGACAATCTAAGAATTCGCCATTACAAATAAGTCATCTTACGGGTGACTTTTATGTTTATAGGACTTTTAGTGATTACAAAGGAAATAAAGTTTCAGCAAACGCTTTGTATCTTGTTACAGACAAAGGTGTTGTGTTGTTTGACGCGCCTTGGGATAAAACACAGTTTCAGCCTTTGTTGGATTCGATAAAAGCAAAACATCATAAAGAAGTTGTGATGCTTTTTGCGACACATTCGCATGAAGATCGTGCAGGTGGATTTGAGTTTTATAGGAAAAAAGGAATCAAAACGTATTCTGTTAAATTAACAGATGATATTTTGAAAAAAAATAAGGAACCAAGAGCAGAATTCATAATTCCAAATGATAAGACTTTTACCGTTGGACAGCATACTTTTGAAGCGTATTATCCAGGAAAAGGACATGCTCCTGATAATATTGTAGTTTGGTTTAATAAAGAAAAAGTGCTTTACGGAGGTTGTTTTGTAAAAAGTGCAGATGCACAGGATTTAGGTTATTTGGGCGATTCTGATGTAAAAGAATGGAAGCAATCTATTGGTAGAGTCAAAACGAAATTTAAAAATCCAAAATATATTATTCCTGGACATGACGACTGGACTAATATTGAATCTTTAAACCATACTGCAAAATTGGTTGATGAGTATTTGGCTCAAAAATCTGCTGGAAAAAAGTAACTTTGCATTCATATATATAGTACATGTTTTTTATCGAAGTTATTTTACCGCTTTCTTTAGCAAAAACCTTTACCTATCGTGTTTCTGAGGCAGAATTCCATTTTATAAAAAAAGGAATGCGTGTCGCTGTACCTTTCGGTAAAAGTAAAATATATACAGCGCTTGTGTTAGATGTGCATGAAAATGCGCCAACATTATACGAAGCTAAAGAAATACATCAAATTTTAGATGAAAAACCAATCGCAACCGAAATACAGATTAAGCATTGGCTTTGGGTAGCTAATTATTATATGTGTGGTATTGGTGATGTGTATCGTGGTGCTTTTCCGAGCGGATTATTGTTGGAAAGTGAAACGGTCGTTTCTCACAAACCAGATGTTTTGGTAAATGATTCTGAGCTTTCAGATGATGAATTTCTGATTTACGAGGCTTTACAACATCAGAGTTCATTGAGGGTTCAAGAAATCGCTTCGATTTTAAATAAAAAAAACATACTTCCTGTTCTTCAGAAATTAATAGCAAAAGATATTATATTTCTGGAAGAAGAAATTAAAGAAACTTACAAACCAAAGTTGGTTCGGTATGTGAAATTGCATTCGAAATACGAATCGGATAATGGTCTGGCAGAATTGCTCGAAACTTTAAAAAATGCCAATAAGCAGAAAGAAATTGTTATGGCATATTTTCAGGTTAATGCATCAGAAAAAAAGCCTGTTACTGTAAAAAAATTGGTTGAGGTGTCTGGTTCAACTTCCGCAGTTGTAAAAGCTTTAATTGAAAAAGAAATTTTTGAAGAATATTACATACAACACGATCGTGTTTCGTTTAACGGTGAAAAGTCTGAAAAAGAATTACAGTTAAGTGAAGCACAAGATAGAGCGTTTACAGAAATAAAGGAAAGTTTGAAAGAGAAAGAAGTTTGCCTGCTTCATGGTGTTACTTCAAGCGGAAAAACTGAGATTTATATAAAGTTAATTGAAGAATATTTGCAAACTGGAAAACAGGTTTTGTATTTGCTTCCCGAAATTGCACTTACAACACAATTGGTTTCTCGTTTGCGACTTCACTTTGGAGATAAAGTAGCTGTTTTTCATTCTAAATATAGTAATAATGAAAGAGTAGAAGTTTGGAAACAAACGCTCGAAAACTCTCCAAAAGCACAAATTGTAATAGGAGCAAGGTCGGCTTTGTTTTTGCCTTTTAATGATTTGGGTTTGTTGGTTGTTGATGAAGAACACGAGCAAACCTTTAAGCAAACAGATCCTGCGCCAAGATATCATGCCAGAGATGCGGCAATAGTTTTGGCTAATTTTCATAATGCAAAAGTGTTATTGGGGTCTGCAACTCCAAGTATTGAAACTTATTTTAATACTAAAAATGATAAATATGGATTAGTTACACTTTCGGAACGTTATAAAAATGTTCGACTTCCTGAAATCATTTTGGTGGATCTAAAAGATAAGTATTTCAGAAAAAGAATGACGGGGCATTTCAGCGATCTTTTGATTGAAGAAATTGCAGAGGCTTTGTCAGTTGGAGAACAAGTGATTTTGTTTCAAAACAGAAGAGGATATTCTCCCGTTATAGAATGTTTGACTTGCGGACATGTTCCGCATTGCCAACAATGTGATGTGAGTTTGACGTATCATAAACACAAAAATCAGTTACGTTGTCATTATTGCGGATATTCTATTGCAAAGCCTACCAATTGTCATAGCTGTTCTAGTATTGATTTAACAACAAAAGGATTCGGTACAGAGCAGATCGAACAGGAACTGTCGTCTATTTTTCCGAAAGCGAAAATTGGAAGAATGGATCAGGATACTACACGAGGTAAATTTGGCTTTGAAAAAATTATTGACACTTTTAAGAATCGTGAAATTGATATTTTAGTCGGAACACAGATGCTTGCCAAAGGTTTGGATTTTGATAATGTAAGTTTGGTCGGAATTATGAATGCAGATAATATGCTGCATCATCCCGATTTTAGAGCTTTTGAACGTAGTTTTCAAATGATGACACAAGTTGCAGGGAGAGCTGGAAGATCTGAAAAGCAAGGAAAAGTTGTCATTCAAACGTATAATCCAAATCATAATACAATTCAGCAGGTTACAGACCATAATTATATAGGTATGTATAAGGAGCAATTATACGACAGACAAATATATAGGTATCCTCCTTATTTTAGAATTATAAAACTGACTTTGAAGCATAAAGAATACGATAAGCTAAAAGAAGGTTCAATGTGGTTGTATCAGGTTTTGAGTCAAAATCTGGGTATTCCTGTTTTAGGTCCTGAAGAGCCGGCAATAAGTAGAATTCGAAATGAATATATTAGAACTATCTTGATTAAGATTCCGCATAATCTGCATTTAGGAAACACAAAAAAAACTATTCAGAAAATGCTGAATAGTTTTGAAGCTGTTGCTCAATACAGAGCTATAAAAGTTGTAGTAAACGTAGATTTTTATTAATCGTAAATCAAGAAGGAGTAGAAAGTGCTTTTACCAAATCTTCTTTTTTGTTACGGCTTAGAGGTATTTTTGTAATACCAATTTCAGCAAATTTACTATTAAAACGTTCTACCTTATCTATATTAATAATGTACGATTTGTGCACGCGGATGAATTTGTCTTTTGATAAATCATTTTCAAAAGATTTCATAGTCGAAAGAACCAGATTGCTGTCATCTTCGGTAACGACTCTAACATAATCTCCGAAAGCTTCAATCCATTTTATTTTAGAAGTGAAGATTTTAAGTTTTTTCAAATTACTTTTTATGAAGATGTGTTCACCTTCTTCCTCTTTAACATCTTTTTTCAGTAAATGCATATCAATTGCTCTTTTTACAGAAGCATTAAAACGATCTACTGCGATGGGTTTTTGCAGATAATCAGTGGCATCATAATCAAAAGCTTTTAAAGCGTATTCGGCTTTAGAAGTGATAAAAATAATTTGCGGTTTCGATTTTAATCCGTCAAGGAAGTCAAAACCATTAATTACAGGCATTTCTATATCAAGAAATATTAAATCAATATTATTTAAAGAGATACAACTTTTTGCTTCAATTGCATTAGAAAAGTCACCAATTAAATGCAAGCCTGGGTGATTATTAACCAATTTGGCAATAATTGTCCTTTGTATAGAACTATCATCTACAACAACACAATTTAGTTTCATAACATTTCAATTTAGAATAAATTCAGGATAGCAGTAGTAAATGTATTGTTTTTTTGGAAAAGAAACTAAGATCAGCGCATATTTTTTGCATTATGACGAATAAAACAAAAAAAGTGTTGTAAGTTTAAATATTATGATTACTTTTGCACCCAATTTTAACAAATAAATTTTTTATTTATGAATCATTATGAAACTGTTTTCATTTTAAATCCCGTTTTATCTGAGGTTCAGGTGAAGGAAACAGTAACGAAATTTGAAGAATTTCTTACTAGTAGAGGAGCTGAAATGGTATCGAAAGAGGATTGGGGTCTTAAAAAAATGGCTTACGAAATCCAAAACAAAAAAAGTGGTTTTTATCATTTATTCGAATTCAAAGTAGCTGGAGAAGTTCTTTTAGCTTTTGAAACTGAATTCAGACGTGATGAAAGAGTTATGCGTTTCTTAACTGTAAGTTTAGATAAGCATGCTATTTCATGGGCTGAGAGAAGAAGAGCAAAATTAAAATCTACTAAAGCGTAATTATTATGTCTACAATCGAACAATCTGCAAAAGGAAAAAAAGACGGAGATATCAGATATTTAACGCCTTTAAACATTGAAACTAACAAAACTAAAAAGTATTGCCGTTTCAAAAAATCAGGAATCAAATACATCGATTATAAAGATGCTGATTTCTTATTGAAATTCGTTAACGAGCAAGGAAAAATTCTTCCTCGTCGTTTAACTGGAACTTCATTAAAATACCAAAGAAAAGTTTCTGTAGCTGTAAAAAGAGCTCGTCACTTAGCTTTAATGCCATACGTGGCCGATTTATTAAAATAATTAAAAAAACTCTAGTCGCTGGTTTCTGTTATACAGAACCTAACTTCTAAAATTTAAGGACAACAACATGGAACTTATTTTAAAACAAGACGTACAAAACCTAGGATTTAAAGATGATGTAGTATCTGTAAAACCTGGTTACGGTCGTAACTTTTTAATTCCTCAAGGATTTGCTACTTTAGCTACTCCTTCTGCTAAAAAAGTTTTAGCTGAAAACCTAAAACAAAGAGCACACAAAGAAGCTAAAGTTATTGCTGATGCTAAAGCATTAGCTGAAACTTTAAAATCTCTTGAAATTAAACTTACTGCAAAAGCTGGTGGAGAGAAACTTTTTGGTTCTATCACTAACATCGATATCGCTGAAGCTTTAGAGAAATCTGGTAACGCTATCGATAGAAAATTCATCACTAGCGGTGTTGTAAAACGTTTAGGAAAATACAATGCTACAGTTCGTTTACACAGAGATGTAATCGTTGAATTACCATACGAAATTGTTGCTGAAAAGTAATAATTTGAAGTAGAGAATATTGAAAATCCCGATGTAAATCGGGATTTTTTTTGTTTAATGAATTTTAATGATATAAATTATTTGAGCTGTTTTTACTTACGTTTAATGGCTTAGATTTAAAGCTTAAAATAAAATGAAATACGCAAGACTAACAAAAGAGCAGTTTGATGAATTACATGCCGAATTTGCAAGCTTTTTGGCGACGCAAACCATTGATAGAAAAGAATGGGAAGAACTTAAGGCAAATAAACCAGAAGTTGCAGAACAAGAGCTGGATGTTTTCTCAGATTTAATTTGGGAAGGGGTATTGTCGAGAGCAGAGTATTTAGAACATTTTTCTAAAAATCATATCTTTTTGTTCCAATGTTTTGATACCTACATAAAATCTATTGTTTTAAAATCTCTTTCTCCTGAAACTGATTTTTTAAGTAAAGAAGGACTTCAATGGTTAAGTGATAATATGTTTACAGATAATATTGAAATGAAAGTAGGCAAGAAAGTGTTTACAGATGAACGCAATTCTTCGATCTTCGAATTGATAAAACAGGGAGCTTTTTTGAGCGATGGACAGCTATTTAATCAAATTAATACGATTATCGAGTCGTAATTAGACAAAAATACATTTTACAAAGGCAAACGGTTGATATATAATTGTTTGTCTTTTTTTTATGTTTTTAACTTTTGTTTAATCTTATTGTGATTTACTTACAGGTATTTCTACGTGTTTTTTTTGAAATCTCTAATCTTTTCACAAATTCTCTTGTGGTATTTAATTTTTGATGTATTTGGTCTTAATTACGGATAGTTTTGTCGATAAAATTTGTTTTATTGTAGGTTATTACTTTCTTTTTTGATATTTAACATTTTTTGTTTAATTTTTATTTAAGAAAATTTTTATAGTATAATTTTGTTAAAACTGCTGTTTTTTCTGATGTTTTCAAGGGTTGTTCAAATTCTATTTTCCGTTTTTGGTTTAAATTATAAGAATTTTATCCTTGTTTTGTTTTTTTGTTTTTTCTAATTTTAGAATACAAAAGTTAAACAAAGTTTTGCTTTGTACTTTTCCAAAAACAAAATTATAATCTAATAAATCTGGCGTATGGAATTGACCATTACTTTCTTCACCAATTTTACTTTAGTTGTTTATTTTATTTTAGCTTTATTTATTATTCCATTAAGCTTCCTTCATCTTAATGATGGACATTATCGTTATTCGATTTCTAAAGTTATTTTTTTACCCAAATATTTATTTTTTAAGTTTCTGATTTTTATAAACCCTGGTCGGAGGATTTATGAAAATCAGCAAAACTATTTGTGCTGAAACTAAAGAATCCAAATTTTAAGAATTATTCTTAAGAATTTTTAAGAAAGAGTAATCAACTTTCTTTTAGGTAATGGATCAATATATAAAAAGAGAATTCCCCAATTCTACTTCAATTAAAAATTTTCATTATGAAAATTAGACCTGCTACAAATCACTCCTCTAAGAAGAATGACTACAATCATTTTTCTTTACAAAAGACAGAACGTTTTTTATCTGACGTAGATGAGATTTGTTCTAAGGTATATTTCGGTATACCAAATTCAACATAATTTTTTTACCAAAACTTATTTTTTAGGCTTATTCATAAGTCTTTGAATTATGTTTTAACTATTTGATTTTTAATTGATTGTTTAATTGCGTAGGTGCTTGCACCTATTGCGAGAGGTGTTTTATTGTCCATTTTCTAATCTTCCAAATTATGAAAAAAAACTTTACTTTTTTTGATCTCATACGTTATAAGAGATCATTAGGGCTTTTGTTTTTATTACTTCTTTGTAATAAAAATTTTGCCCAAACCTTTTGCCGACCAGTGTCTAATACGAATAGTGTTACTGGTTTGGCGTGTGTAGGTGCTACTTTGACAAGCCCAACAGCAGCTTATGACAATGATCCTGGTTTAACTACCTATGCATCTTTGAATACCACTTTGGGGGTATTGTGTACGGTAGAAGAAACGATGACTTTTGCTCAGACAGCTCAAGCTGGTGATCAGGTAGTCATGTACATCGGGAGTGGTTCTGGTTTACTTAGTTTGTCATTACTTTCAACGGCAAATTTACAGGCAAAACTCAATGGAGCCAACGTCGGCTCAAGTGTAGCGGTCAATAGTCCGTTACTTAATTTGTCATTACTCCCTGGTAATACCATTGGAGTTTTAAGATTAACATTGACTGGTCCAGCCAATCAAATTCAGTTTAATCTTGGCGGTGCTGTTACGGCACTTACAGAATTTAGAATATACGATGTCAGACTTGATTTTGCGAAGCCTACAGTAAATGGAGGTTTAGCTCAAACAGTTTGTTCTGGAAGTACAGCAACTTTAACTGCGGTACCTTCTGCAGGTACTTCATTGGCTTGGTATAGTTCTCCAACGTCTACTACCGCTTTGGCTAATGGAAATACATTTACTACGCCTGCATTAACAGCTAATACAACTTATTATATTGGTGTTACACGTGCAGGAGGATGTGAAAGTAACGATAGGGTTCCAGTGGTATTGAATGTGTCCAATCCGGTGGCACCGGCTGTTAGTAATACAGGAACTGCAATATGTTCAAGTACACCAACACAGCAGACTACTTTGTCTCTTGTAAATCCGATACCAGGTACAACATATAATTGGTTTTCGACTGCAAGCGGTGGAAGCTCATTGGCAACAGGCACAACATATTCTCCAACTGTTCCTCTAGGAACAACGAGTTATTATGTAGAAGCGTCAATTGGGACTTGTATCAGTCCGACGAGAACTCAGGTAAATGTTGTGTCTAGTCCAGTTCCGGCAGCACCAACGGTTTTAACGCAGAGTGTTACCATTCAATCTGGACAAAATGCTACGCTAAGTGCTTCTACTTCTGAGGCAGGGGCAACAATAAATTGGTATGAAGCGGCAACAGGAGGTACTGCTATCGCAACTAATACACCAACTTTTACAACACCGATATTAACGGCTTCTAAAACTTATTATGTAGAGACTCTGAGTGCTACGGGTGCTTGTGTAAGCGCGGCTCGAGTTCCTGTTTTAGTAAATGTTATCACAACTCCATTAGGCGGATGTCTACAGGCTAACAGTCAACAGACATTACTTAATGGTATTTGTCTTTTATGTAGTTCTACCAATCCAGACTTCTCTGTTGATGGAAACCTTTCTACAGCAGCGAGATTAACAGTTCCGGTTGGTTTAATTAATGGCTGGGTACAGCAGACTTTACAATTTAACAATCCTGGAAAAGCAGGAGATATTGTAGATGTGGAGTTAGAATTACCAGCAGGTGTTTTAAATGTTTCAGCTCTAAGTTATATTAGTCTTGCTACATATAATGGCGCTACTTTTAATAATGATAGAACTTCTATTAATAACTTATTGAATGTTCAGTTATTAGGAGGAAACCGTTTTAGAGCTAGTGTTACTGCAGGTGCCAATTTTGATCGCGTTGAAGTGAGATTGGGAGGTCTTGCAACAGTGTTGACAAGTCTAGATATTTATCAAGCTTCTTATAGATATAAAGCTGCCGTAATTTCTGGTAATACTAGTATCTGTAATGGAACAGCTACTACTTTAACAGCTGGACTTGCTGTGGGGGAAACTGCAGCATGGTACGATGCGCCAACAGGAGGGAATCTTTTATCAAATACTGCAGCCTATACAACTCCAGTATTAAATACTGCAGCAACATATTATCTTGAAGTAACAAGAAATGGTTGTGTAAATGGTGAAAGACAGCCTGTTCCAGTTTCAATTGTCACACCAGTTGCACCTGTTTTAACAGCGACTCCATTAAATTTATGTAGCGGACAAACTTCTACTATTACAGTACAAGCACCAGTAGCAGGAACAGATTACAATTGGTATGATGCTGCTTCAGGTGGAAATCTTGTTTTTACAGGAACATCATTTACAACTCCAGTTTTATCTGCAAATACAAGTTATTATGTAGAAGCTGTTATAGGAAGTTGTATTAGTGCACGTACTCCAGTAAATTTAAACGTAAGTCCACTGCCAGCAGCACCAACAGTTACTTCTCCAACAGTTAATATTCAATCTGGTCAAAATGTTGTATTACAGGTTTCTAATCCTGTTGCAGGAATTATTTATGATTGGTATGATGCTCCAACAGGAGGTAATTTGCTTATATCAAATACAAATTATACTACACCAATTTTAAGTGCTAATACAACCTATTATATTCAAGCGAGAAATGCTTCTGACTGTGTGAGCGCTTCGAGAACTTCTATTACAGTAATTGTAAATAAACCTATTACGACTTGTTTACAAGCTAATAATCAAACCATATCTAATGATGGATTAGTGTGTGTTTTGTGTGGAGCTGTGACTGGAACAGAGACATTATCTGTAGACGGAGATAATAATACAGCAACAACTCTTAGTATACCAGTTAATTTAGGAGGTTATGTACAACAAAAACTTGACTTTGCTTCTGCAGGTTTAGCAGGAGATATTATAGAAGTTGAATTAGGACTTCCTACTGGTTTATTAGATATTAGTGCGCTTTCATATATCTCTTTACAAAGTTATAATGGAGCTACTGATAATACCGACGGTGTTTCTATCAATTCATTGGCGAATGTACAGCTTTTAGGAGGAAACCGTTTTAGAGCTAGTTTTGTAGCAGGAGCTAATTTTACTGGAGTTCAGGTAAGATTAGGAGGAATCGTTTCTGCTTTAAGACAATTAAATATTTACGGAGCATCATTTAGATTTAAGGATGCTGCTATTACAGGAAATGCTACTGCACTTTGTGCTGGACAGTCTACTACTTTAACGGCTAGTTCAACAGCAGTGGGCGAAACATTTGCATGGTACGATTCACCTAGTGGAGGAACACAGCTTTCTGCTACAGCAAATTATACTACGCCAAATTTAATTGCGACAACTATTTATTATTTAGATGCTTCTAGAGGTGCGTGTGAAAATAGTGCACGTCAAGCTGTTACTGTTACAGTAAATCCGTTGGCTACTAGTGCTGACATAGTAATTGCTAGCCCTATAGAAGCGGCTTGTGATGGTACAACGATTTTAGCACCAACTTCAACGATAGTAGGAGCGCAGTATAGATATTATACAGATATAAATAAAACGGTGGAGATTACAGGAAGCTCAGTTGCAGGTCAGCCTAATGCGGTTTTTGCTAAAAATCCAACAACTGGAGCACTATCAATATCAGGTTTAAGTGCTGCAAACACACCATTTACTTATTATATATCTGTTTCTGGAACAGCGACATGTGAAAATGCAAATGGTACATTAAAAGAAGTTATTGTTACTTTCCCAACGACTACAGTTTTAACAGTTAATTCAACATTAGCAGGTTGTGGAAGTGCTAATTTAACTAATGCAATTACGAATTTTGATAATACAGGAAACACAAGCTATAGATTTTTTAATTCTTCAAATACTGAAATTACAGCAGATGAAGCAGCAAATATAACAATTGCTGGTGTTTATTCAATTGAAGCGCAAGGAAATGGAATTACATGTCCTTCTGTTAGACAATCAGTTACTGTTACTATTAATACTTTACCAACTTTGGTTGTAACTAATCCACAAGAATCTGTAAATGTGGGTACTAATGTTACCTTGACAGCTACTTCTAATGGAACAATTACTTGGTTTGATCCTCAAGGTAATGCTTTGACTGGACCAATTTTTACAACAGGAGTGTTAAGCGCACCAGGAACATATACTTATACAGCGGTAGCGAGCCTTGCAGGTTGTACTACTACAGCGACGAAAGTTATTAATGTTATTGACTTAAGTAATTGTCAATCTTTGACTCAAAGAGTATATGCTAATGGTCAAACATCAGGTTCAATTGTTACAGGAGGTGTTACCAATGGAGCAAATGCAGTTGATGGAAATACGCAAACGTATTCCACTATCACTACTGGATTAGGACTTTTAGGAATTGGTACAACATGGCAGAATTTAACTTGGCCAGGTAATATTGTAAAAGGTACTCCAGTAACTGTAAAATTAGGTTCAGAATATAGTTTATTGGCTGTAGGACAAAATTTATCAGTAATAGGAACTAAAGGAGGTGTTGATATCGGAACAATGCAATCGGTATCTGGATCATTATTAAATTTAATTTCTGGAGATAATACCTATGAGTTTACTTTTGTTCCTTCTAATGCAGCAGGTCCACAAGATTACGATGGAATTAGAATTCAATCTGCTTCTGTTTTAAGTGTT
This sequence comes from Flavobacterium sp., assembly GCF_036405015.1. Lineage (GTDB taxonomy): Bacteria > Bacteroidota > Bacteroidia > Flavobacteriales > Flavobacteriaceae > Flavobacterium. Next base: position 17,238 of record NZ_DASWYK010000167.1, read on the forward strand.
GCTCAAAGTACAAAAGTATTTGATGCTTATTACAAACAGCCTACAACAACAGTGTCTTGTGCGGGTGGCGATATTGAAGATGTTTTGTATGGAGCAACTAATTTAGTAGGTGTAGGAGCAGCAACGGCTTTAGTGGGAGTTAGTGATGCTTGGAATATTGCAGACAATGATATCACAACTTTTGCAACAATGTATAGTGGAGCAGGAGTATTGACAGCAGCAGATTTAACAGTTCAATTTAAATCACCTTCTGTATTGAGTGATACATTACGTATCGTAATTTCTAAACCAGGAACGCTTTTAGATGTTAATCTTCTAACAGGATTCACTATTCAGCGTTATTTAGGAAATGTAGCTGTAGGTGCACCTATTCAAAATACAAGCACATTATTAAGTTTAAGATTATTGTCAGGAAATACTATGGCAGTGGCATTAGTTTCTTCTCCAACAGAAGTTTATGATAGAGTAAGAATTCGTTTTGGAGGAGTTGCAGGTGTCTTGGAATTCCTAAGAGTTCATACTGTTGAACGTGCAGCTAATACTACTATTATTGGAGGAGATTCAACGAATAAAATCACGGTCTGTCCGGGAACTGATATAACCCTTCAAATACCAGAAGAAGCCTGTTCTACCTATATTTGGTATGACGCACCAACGGGAGGAACAGCTGTTGCTACAGGTATTACATATACTGTCCCAGCAAATTTAGCTGCAGGTATCTATAAATACTACGTACAGCCAGTTCGTTATGGATGTGAAGTTTTTGCAAGAGGTGAAGTTACAGTTGAAGTTAAAGCTTCTGCACCAACAAATGCTTTAACAAATATTACTTTAAATGGAGGTACAACAACTTCAATTTGTTCAGCTTCAGGTACAGCAACTTTGGCAACTTCTTTAAGTGGAACGCCAGTTGTAACGAATCCAATTTATTACTGGTATAGTTTTAACGGAACTACAAGCCAATTAATTCCTGGAGAAACAACTTCACAATTAGTTTTAAATGGATTATTACCTGGAACTTATACTTATTACGTAGGAGTTAGTTCAGATCAATTTTGTGAAACTGCAGCAGCAGATAGAAAACAAATTACATTTACGATCTTACCTCCTTCAACAGGAAATGATATTTTAGTTGATGATTTAGTTACTTGTCATAGTGTACCAGCATCATTAACTCCAACTGCACCAACATTGACTACACCAGTATTCACATGGTATTTGGATGCAAATAAAACACAGCCAATTACAAATGGTGCTGTAATAAATAATGTAACTTATACAATAGATGCGGCAGGTGTTTTGACTGCAACAGGTTTAACAAAGGCAATGAGTCCAATTACTTATTATGTAGCTGTTTCTAGCGCTAATACTTGTGAAAACCTAGCAGGAACTTTGCAAGATGCAGTAATTATAATTAGTGACCCAGATACGCCAACTTTAGTGACACCTGGAACTCAAAACTTCTGTTTAGAAGACGGGCCAACGTTTGCAAGTATCCAAGTTAATGGTGCTAATATTGTTTGGTACGCTACAGAAACAGGAGGTACAGTAATTCCTGCAACAACAGCGCTTACAAGTGGTGTTTATTATGCAGCATCAGGAGATTTAGCTACTGGTTGTGAAAGCTCAGTAAGACTAGAAGTAACGGTTAATGTAAATGACCCTGGAACGCCAACATTGGTAACAGCGGGAACACAAAACTTTTGTTTAGTAAATGCACCGACATTTGCAAGCGTACAATTTAATGAATCTAATATTGTTTGGTACACAGCTTTAACAGGCGGAACAGCAATTGCATCAACAGCAGTGTTGACAAGCGGAACTTATTACGCAGCAATCAGTGATCCTACAACAGGTTGTGAAAGTGCTTCAAGATTAACGGTTGATGTTATTGTAAGCGATCCTGGAACACCAACATTGGTAACAGCAGGAACTCAAAACTTCTGTTTAGAAGATGCTCCAACATTTGCGAGTGTTCAATTTAATGAATCTAATATTGTTTGGTATACCGCTTTAACAGGTGGAACAGCAATTGCGTCAACAACAGTGTTGACAAGCGGAACTTATTATGCAGCAATCAGCGATCCTACAACAGGTTGTGAGAGCAATACAAGATTGATGGTTGAAGTTATTGTGAATGATCCTGGAACGCCAACATTAGTAACAGCAGGAACACAAAACTTCTGTTTAGTAAATGCACCGACATTTGCAAGTATCCAGTTCAATCAAACAAATATTGTTTGGTACACAGCTTTAACAGGCGGAACAGCAATTGCATCAACAGCAGTGTTGACAAGTGGAACTTATTACGCAGCAATCAGTGATCCTACAACAGGTTGCGAAAGTGCTTCAAGATTGACAGTTGATGTAAATGTAAACGATCCTGGAACACCTACATTGGTAACAGCAGGAACGCAAAACTTCTGTCAGGAAGATGCGCCAACATTTGCAAGTGTTCAATTCAATCAAGGTAATATCGTTTGGTATACTGCTTTAACAGGTGGTACAGCAATCGCATCTACGACAGCTTTAACCACAGGACAATATTTTGCAGCAATTTCTGACCCAGCTACAGGTTGTGAAAGCGCTTCAAGATTGACAGTTGATGTTATTGTAAGCGATCCTGGAACACCTACATTGGTAACAGCAGGAACACAAAGTTTCTGTCAGGAAGATGCACCAACATTTGCAAGTATTCAAACCAATCAAGCAAATATTGTTTGGTATACTGCTATAAGCGGAGGAACTTTGATTCCATCATCAACAGCTTTAACAACAGGACAA
>NZ_DASWYK010000168.1:0-47036 GCF_036405015.1 Flavobacterium sp.
ACTTTGCTTAGCGCTTTGAGTTCAAATGTGAAATTTATCGATTTGAATAAAGTAAACCTGAACGATATTAAAGCAGCCTTAACTTTTGATAATGGAAAAGTAAACATTAAACCTTTTGATATTAAATACCAAGATATTAAAGTGACAGTTGGCGGAACTCATGGTTTTGATCAGACTATGAATTACAACTTGAAATTTGATGTTCCTGCTAAATATTTAGGAACTGAAGCCAACAATTTAATTGCGAAATTGTCTCCTGCTGATGCTGCAAAACTGGATAATATTCCGATTAACGCTGTGTTGACTGGTAATTTTTCGAATCCAAAAATCAGTACTGATATGAAGACTGCTGTAACGAATCTGACTACGCAATTGGTAAATCAGCAGAAAGAAAAATTGACACAAAAAGGAACTGCTGCGTTAACAGATTTAATCAATAAAAACACAAAAGCTAAAGACACAACGCAGGCTGCAAAAACAGAAAAAGAACAAAAAACACAAGAAGTTACTAAAAAAGCAAGTGACTTATTGAATGGGCTTTTCAAAAAGAAGAATCCGTAATAAAAGATGCTTAGATGCTAAGGCTCTAAGATTTTTATAAAAAAACCTGTTCTTTCGAACAGGTTTTTTTTATATCTCTTTTTAAATTTTATTTGTTTAGAATCTTATTGATTGCTTTTATAAAATCTGGAACACCTAAAACATTGGTATCCAAACCAACGCTTCCGTTTCCGTATGGTTCGTATTTTTTTAAGTTAGAAACCGAAAACAGACCAACTGTTGGCGCTTTTGAAGCACTTGACAAATGCATAATTCCACTGTCTGCACCGACAAAAACATCTACATTTGCCAGAACAGAACCAATTTCACGAACATCTTTACTGTAAAAAGTCGGAGCTTCAAAATTGATCTGAGAAACATTTTCTACTGGCAATACTTCAAAAATATTCTCGTTCGGATATTCTTTTTTCAATGCAGTATAAAATTCTTCCCACCAAGTAGGACTGTAACATTTCTCACCAGTTGCATAGGTGAAAATCGCAATAGATCTTTTGTTTGGATCAATAATTTTATTTAAAATCTCTTTACCGTTTGCAATTTCGGTTTCGGATAATTTTAAATCTATAAGTGCTACAGGTTCGTTTTTATCTTTTGTTCCAACTTGATTTAAAAAATATCTGAAATTATATACCGGATATTTTGCAATATGATCGTAATCTGTATGTTCAAGGGTAACATTTTCTGGAAGATTCCCAAAAAATTTATATTTAGCATTTGAAAATTTGACACCAAGTCTTCCTGAAGAAGAATTTTGATCGACGTTTATCGCAACGTCATAATTTTGTTTTTTAATTAGAGTCCAAACTTTAAAGTATTTTACTAATTCTTTAAAAGGCTTTTTGGGTAGGTGAATTATTTTATCGATATTATCATAATTCTCAAACACAATTGGTGCAAGCATTCCTTTCACAAATAAATCGATTTTACAATTTGGGAAAGTTTTAGTTACTTCTTCAACCAAAGGTGTGATTAAAAGCATGTTTCCTAATCGGCCGTTTGGTCTACAAATTAATACTTTCTTGATTTTCGTCACATCAATTGTTTCGGTATTACTGACATCTGAATTGCCGATATTCTTAGTCAGATTACGCATTAATGAACGCCTAAAAGTATTAACTTTTTTTAAGTTACTCATGTGGTATTTGTTTGAGGTATTTGTTTTTGAAATATTAAATTTGCTTCAACACGTCAAAGCTATAATTATTCATCAACTAATTAACACAAAACCACAAAATAAATTGTAAATTTTAAATTAAAATAACTTAATCATAAAAAAAGATAACAATTTGCTAATAAAACCCTACACGTTTATTGTCACAACATATCCTTCAGAACCACGTACATTAAATACAGTTCCGTTTTCAAACAGCAAATATTGTCCTTTAATTCCAGTTAATTTGCCGGTAAATGAAGGAGTTTTATCCAAATTTAAACTATTCACTTTAGCTGGATAACTCAAAACCGGATATTGCAAATCAAACAAATCATTTTTTTGCGAATAAAAGAATTCTTTAACCTCATCTGGAATTAAACTTTCAATTTTCACTTTTTCTGCAACCAAATCAAAAACCTCAACAGAATTTTGCAGCATTTTTCGCCAATTGGTTTTATCAGTGTAATGATCTTTTAAAGCAACTTCGGTAATTCCCGCCAAATATCTATTTGGCACTTCAACAACAGCAATGGCCTGAGAAGCCCCTTGATCTATCCAACGAGTTGGAACTTGTGTTTTACGGGTTACCCCTACTTTTATTTCGCAAGCTGCTGCTAAATAAACAATATGAGGCTGCAACTGAACTTTCGATTCATAATCTAAATCTCTGTCTGCAATTCCTAAATGCGCTGTACTCAATTCAGGTCTCATAATCCAGTCACCAACAGCAGGACTCGAATAAAAACAGTCGTAACAAAAACCCTGACGGTATATTTTTTTCTTTTTACCGCAATTCAAACACTGAAATCCAACAAAATTAATTTCGATTTCTTTATCCAATAACTGATTTACATTCAGAAAACTATCTTCAAAAACCAAATAATATTGAATTGGACTTCCTAATTCGGTTTGCATTTTTGTCAGGACACCTTGATATTGCATTCGTTGTTTATTTATATTGCTGATTTAGATTAATCAAAAAGAATTACACTTTTTAGTGTTAAAATTCGACTTATAAAAGAGAATCTTTACTTCAAATCGAATTGTTTTTTACAAAAAAATACTATTTTTGATATGACGGCAAAGTTACTATTTGTCGGCCGATATTCAAATTTTATGTTTTTAGTTTTACATGGATTGTGAGATTTAAAACCTAAAATCCGTAATCTAAAAAACAAATTCATGCCTTTATCCATTATCAATTCGTTTGCCTCTTGGGTTCTTAAACAAAGGATTCATCAAATAGAACTTTTTTTAAAATATCCAAATGAAGTTCAGGAAGAATTATTGCACAACTTATTGACGGCATCAGAAAATACGGTTATTGGAAAACAATATGAATTTTCGTCTATTAACTCTTATCAAACTTTTGCAGAAAGAGTTCCTATTGCTACTTATGAAGAATTACAACCTCTAATTGAGCGTACGCGTTTAGGAGAACAAAATGTTTTCTGGGAAACTCCAATTAAATGGTTTGCCAAATCGAGCGGTACTACAAATGCAAAAAGTAAATTTATTCCGGTTAGTAATGAAGCTCTGGAAGATTGTCATTACAAAGGCAGTAAAGATTTACTTTGTCTTTATTTAAATAATAATGAAGACTCTGAATTATTTTTAGGAAAAAGTCTTCGTTTAGGTGGAAGTTCTCAGATTTACGAAAACAACAATACTTTCTTCGGAGATTTGTCGGCAATTTTGATTGAAAACATGCCAATTTGGGCCGAATTTAGCAGTACACCAAGCAGTAAAACTTCGTTGATGAGCGAATGGGAAACCAAAATTGCAGCCATTATCAACGAAACCAAAAACGAAAACGTAACCAGTTTTGCCGGAGTTCCATCCTGGATGCTGGTTTTGATGAATAAGGTTTTGGAAAATACAGGAAAACAAAACTTATTGGAACTTTGGCCTAATTTGGAAGTTTACTTTCATGGTGGCGTGAGTTTTTCTCCATATAAAGACCAATATAAAAATATACTCCCAAGTAAAGATTTCAGATATTACGAAATTTACAATGCTTCTGAAGGTTTCTTTGCTATTCAGGATTTAAATAATTCTAGCGATTTGCTTTTAATGCTGGATTATGGAATTTTTTACGAATTTATTCCGATGGACACTTTTGGAACTCCAAACCAAAAAGTTATTCGTTTGGCAGATGTTGAATTGAATAAAAATTATGCGATTGTAATTACAACCAATTCTGGTTTATGGCGCTATTTAATTGGCGATACGGTTCGTTTTACATCATTAAATCCGTATAGAATTAGAGTAACGGGAAGAACCAAACATCATATTAATGTTTTTGGCGAAGAATTAATGGTTGAAAATACCGATCAGGCCATCGCAAAAGCTTGTAAGATTACACAAACAGAAGTTATTGATTATACGGTTGCTCCTATTTTTATGCAAGACAAAGAAAAAGGTGCACACGAATGGATGATCGAATTCAAGAAAAACCCAGCTGATGTTGGTCTTTTTCAGAAAGTTTTGGATGAAACACTTCAAACTCTAAATTCAGATTACGAAGCGAAACGTTATAACAATATGACTTTAAATCCGCTGGTGATTAATGTTGCTCGTGAGAATTTATTTTATGATTGGTTGAAAGAAAGAGACAAACTGGGCGGTCAGCATAAGATTCCGAGACTTTCGAATCAGAGGGATTATTTGGAGCAATTGAAGGAAATGCAAGCCATTAAAATATAAATTAACCCAACATAAAAACAACCAAAATGAAAAAGAAGAAATTCAGCGAAATGACTGTTGAAGAATTAATCAAAACCCAAAAATCATTCAAAACAGTTACCTATTTGTTTGGAGTGGTTTTACTTCTTTTGTTTGGTCTTAATATTTTTCTTGTTGCCAATAAAGGGTTTAGCGCTTCAAATGTCATTCCGATTGCTTTGCTTCCTATTTTTATTTTGAATATGAATACTTTAAAGGAGATTAAGAGGGAATTGGAATCTCGCGAATAAAAAACCAATACAATTTTATTGATACAATTTTAGTTGCCACTAGCTTTAGCTAGTGGTTATAAAAAGCTATTTAAGGCTTTAGCCAAATACACAAGAAATTTGGCTAAAGCCTTTTTCTAATTTTACCAAACCTCCAGCTTTAGCTGGAGGCAATGCATTTCTCAATTTTAAACTATTCTTAAGAGACATGCCCATATAAAAAACCTCAGCTCTTTATTGAAAAGGACTGAGGTTTTCTATTTTATTCCATCTAGTGTGTCATTTCGACGAAGGAGAAATCTCTGCGAGAAACTCTACAAAGATTGGTTTACGTTGCGGAGCTACTTGAGGAGATTTCTCCTTCGTCGAAATTACAAAAATGAGCTGAAAAATCTTCGCTTTTGCTCAGAGCAAGACGTATTTTACATCATATCGATATATCTATCATGATATCCTAAAAGATATAAAACACCATCAAGACCTAAACTTGATATTGATGTTGAAGCACTTTCTTTCACCTTTGGCTTGGCGTGGAAAGCAATTCCAAGACCTGCTAAGTTTAGCATTGGTAAATCGTTTGCCCCGTCTCCAACGGCGATAGTTTGGTTGATGTGGATTCCTTCTTTTTCGGCAATTGCTTTTAAGAATTCGGCTTTTTTCTGACCATCTACAATATCACCAATATATTTACCAGTTAATTTTCCGTCTTTAATTTCTAACTGATTCGCATGAACATAATCTATTCCGAGTTCTTTTTGAAGGTATTCTCCAAAATAAGTAAATCCTCCAGATAGAATTGCAGTTTTGTATCCGTAATATTTTAAGGCTTTCATTAAGCGGTGCGCTCCTTGTGTAATTGGCAAATTAATGGCAACATTTTGTAAAACTTCTTCGCTTAAGCCTTCAAGCAAAGCCATACGCTTTTTGAAACTTTCGTTAAAATCGATTTCACCATTCATCGCAGATTCTGTAATGGCACGAACCTGATCTCCCACTCCATTTAATTCTGCCAATTCGTCGATTACTTCGGTTTGAATTAAAGTTGAATCCATATCGAAGCAAACCAAACGGCGGTTTCTTCTATAAATATTATCTTCTTGGAAAGAAATATCAACGTTAAGTGTTCTGGAAATTTCCATAAAACTTGCTGTCATGATAATCTTGTTTACAATTTCACCAGTTACAGACAATTGGATACAAGAACGCGGATATTCTTCTTTTTCAACGATAGAAGTTCTTCCTGTTAATCTAATAATAGAATCAATATTTAAATTTTGATCTGACATTATTTGGGTAACAGCAGACAATTGAGATGCTGCCAGTTTCTCTCCCAAAATATTAATAATGTAACGTTGCTTAGATTGTGATTTTACCCATTTTTCGTAATCTTCAATAGAAATTGGGATAAATTTTACTTTGATTTCCAGTTCGTACGCTTTAAATAACAAGTCTTTTAAAACTGGTGCTGATGAAGAACCTGCAGCAATTTCGAACAAAATTCCCAAAGAAAGTGTATCATGAATATCGGCCTGACCAATATCTAAAATATTAGCATCATATGCTGCCAAAACAGCTGTTAAACCTGCTGTAACTCCAATTTTATCGTGTCCTGAAACTTTTAATAAAATTATTTCTTTATCTTCTGCTGCCATTTTTCTTTCTTGATTTTGAAGCGACAAAAATCGGCAATCTCTCGTTGATAAAAAAGAATAATCCTTGTTTTTTTGAAAAGAAAAAGCACATATACATGTGCTTTTTCGAGTAATTTAACATTTCTGTTTTATTATTAAAATAACGTAACTTTTTGGTTATGGGTTTGGTATATTTTTATCAAAACTTACCATCCAGTTTATACCAAACTTATCTTTGAACATTCCAAAGTAAGACCCCCAGAAAGTATTATTCATTGGCATTTCAACTTTTCCTCCTGCTGAAAGTCCGTTAAAAATTCTATCAGCTTCTTCTGTGCTTTCTGTATTCACAGAAACAGAAAAATTATCTCCAAAACTTACATCGCCATATCTCGGATGACTGTCACTTCCCATTAAAATGGAATTTCCAATTGGAAGCGAAACGTGCATGATACGATTTAATGCTTCTTCAGAAAGCACTTCTCCTTCTTCTGCCGGAGCATCTTTAAATTTTCCGATATAAGGAAAATCTCCCCCAAAAACGGATTTGTAAAATAGGAACGCTTCTTCGCAAGTTCCGTTAAACATTAAATATGGATTTATTGCTGCCATTTTTTCTAATTATTAATTGTTAGTTATAAATTGTTAATTCCTCTAAAGCAGAGTATTAAATCTTCCTCTTGCTTCTTTCCTCTATATTCTAATCTCTACTTCTCAGACAATTCTTTAATTACTTCCATTCCCTTCGGAAAAGCTTCTTTAAAATACTCTATATGTTTTTCTATTACATCAACTTCTACATGAAGATCGACTACGTCTCCTTTCTGATCTAAACGATAGGTTTCCATTGCTCCGACCCATTTTTCTGTTTCTTCATTTGGTGGAACTTCTTTAAAATCTTTGATTTCGCCCATATGTCTAAAAGCCATGTATTCGTTCGGAATTTTAGCTTCAATCAAACTATTCATTCCTTCTCCGCCTGGTCCTAAAAAATAAATTTTATCACCTTCGTTCCAATTCGTTTCAACGTAACTTCCTTCACAAAAAGCACTCGTCCACTTTCTGTAAGTTTCGTCATCCCACAAAACCTTCCAAATCTTTTCTTTAGAAGCTTTTATATCAATATTAAAAATTAGTTTTTCCATCTTAATTAGGTAATTTACTAAAGTCCATATATAAAACATTCCAACGATGACCATCCAAATCGGCAAAACCACAGCCATACATCCATCCCTGACTTTCGGCTGGAGGAGCAAAAACAGTTCCGCCCGCTTCTTTGACTTTTTCAGCCAATTCGTCCACTTCTTCTTTACTTTCAGCATCAATCGAAATCAAAACTTCAGAGCTAGATTTCGTATCTGTAATACTATTTTGAGAAAAACTCGAAAACAGCATCTCTTCAAAAAGCATTACCACAAAATGTCCTTCACCTACAACCATGCACGTCGAGCTTGGCGTATCATGCTGTTCATTAAACGAAAAACCTATTTTCCAGAAAAAATCTTTCGCTTTTGCTACATCCTTTACAGGAAGATTCAACCATATTTGTTTTGTCATTTTTTGTTTTTTTGTTGGGTTAGATATTTAGTTTTTCTTTTTTTTTAAACCATATAAGTGATATAAGTTAATTAAGATACACCTTTGTTACTTTGTTACTTTGTTACTTTGTTACTTTGTTACTTTGTTACTTTGTTACTTTGTTACTTTGTTACTTTGTTACTTTGTTACTTTGTTACTTTGTTACTTTGTTACTTTGTTACTTTGTTACTTTGTTACTTTGAACCTTAATTAGACTCAACATAACTTTTAAAATTATCCAAAATAGCCTGCCAGCCTGCTTTTTGCATTTCTTCTGGATTTTGAGTTTCAGGATCAAAACTTTCAACAATTTCAACTCCGTCTGCGGTTTCTGTAAAAGTAATTTCAACCTTTCTTCCGTCTCCTAAAACATACGAAAGCGCTTCGTTTGGTTTTACTAAAGTAAATTCGCCTCCAAAATCAAAACTCATGCTTCCGTCTTTTGCCGCCATAGTAGATTTGAATTTTCCTCCTTCTCTTAAATCGGCTTCTGCATAAGGTGTATGCCAGTCTGGCGAAGCAAAACTCCATTTTGTAATATGTTCTGGAGTGTTCCAAAAATTCCAAACTTTGTCTAAAGATGCATTTACTGTGTTCTTTATTGTTATCATTTTATATATTTTAATACATTATCATTTGTTTAATTACATTTCTATTGGCATTTCACTCGGAATCTGACTTTCATCCATATAAAACACCTCCCAATGATGTCCATCTAAATCTAAAAATGTTCTTTGGTACATCCATCCATAATCTTTAGCTTCCTGATAATCTGTTCCACCAGCTTTTACCGCTGTCTCAATTATTTCGTCTACTTTCTCACGCGATTCCATAGAAAGAGAAATAAGAACTTCACTTGTCGTTTTAGAATCACAAATCTGTTTTGGAGTAAAGGTTTGATAAAACGCTTCAACCAAAATCATTACATAAATATTTTTGTCGATAACGATACAAGCTCCTTGTTCATTTGTAAATTTCGGGTTTGTCGGAAAACCCAATTCATTAAAAAAGGATATTGCTCGCTTTAAATCTTTTACTGCAAGATTTAAGAAAATTTTTGTTTCCATAATATATAAAGTTACAATTATTTAGAAACAAATTTAAAATTTCACAATTTGCTTTTAGATACATTAAAAGTCAATTTTAGGGGCATTTGAGACAAATTATGTATTTTTGTTTAGAACTGATTTTCTAAAAACCACAAACCTCATGAGCACGAAACTAGCTTTAATTGTACCTCACGACTTTAAATTACTAAGTATTGCAGCCATTCTGGAGGTATTTGAAACAACAAATAAACTTTCTCCTTCAACAGAAAAACCATTCGAAATCATGATTTTTCAATCGAAAGAGCAAACCGATCAGGGTAGTTTATTCGGTTATAAAAGTCATTCTATAGAAACCTCCGATATAAATCCAGACCTTATTTTGATTCCAGCGTTTACGACTGACAATATGAGCGAAATGATAAAGAAGAACAAAAACTTTATTCCTTGGCTTCAAAAACAACATAAAGCGGGAGCCGAATTAGCAAGTTTTTGCACTGGAGCTTTCTTGTTTGCCGCTTCTGGTTTATTAAACGAAAAATTAGCTACCACACATGTCGACGCTTGTAGTGCTTTTACCAAAGCTTTTCCGATGGTAAAATTGAAAGCCGAAGAAACCCTAACTGCCGATGGAAGTTTATACACCAGTGGAGGTTCTACCTCAACTTTTCATTTACTGATTCTTTTGGTTCAGAAATTCTGTGGTAATGAGATGGCAGTCAAAATTGCTAAAATCTTTTCTATTGACCTAAATCGTTACAAGCAAAGTTACTTCAGTACTTTCAGACCGAACCATTTACACAATGATTCTTTGGTTGCCCTATTACAGCAAAAAATTGAAAATCAGTATCATTCCATCGAAAAACTGGAAGAAATCACCAAAGATATTCCAACAAGCGCCAGAAATATGACACGTCGTTTTAAACAAGTAACCGGAATTCCGCCAATCGAATATCTTCAGAATATAAGAGTCGAAAGTTCAAAGAAATACTTAGAACAAACTCAACTTTCTATTTCAGAGATTATTGAAAAAACAGGTTATAATGACCCAAAAGCTTTTAGAAAAGTATTTTATAAAATGGTTGGCATGAAACCAATTGAATATCGAGAGAAATTTAGAGTACAGTAAATGTTTTTTTTATTAATTATTTTCTTATTTTTAGCATGAATTTCTAAATACTTAAACATGAAAAGATTTTTTTGGATTTTATTAATTGTTTTATTTTCAACGAGCTGCGATTCAAATCCTTTTAAAGAAGAGGCACTTGAAGGATATGTTCTTGATGCTTCTATAGACTTTAGCGTTGTTAATTCTAAAAATGAAGATTTATTAAACCCAAACAATCCGAACAGTTATGACCAAAATAAAATAAAAATACTCTTCTTATTGAACGGTAAATTGGTTCCGCAATATCAAGGGAATTTAGATTCTCCTAATTTCTTTATGATTTACCAAAATAAAGATCGATACGCAATAAGAGTATTTTTAAACCATGATAAAGGAGAAAAATTCCCTGAAACTTATATTCAATGGAATGAAAACGACAAAGACATTGTAAAAGTTGAATATTCGCGAACAAAAAATTCTACTGTCAAAAAAAATGTTTGGCTTAATGATCAAGTAATTACCAATCCCACTTATCTGACTATTACAAAATAATCTATTCTAGCAGCTGGTAATACTGCTTAAGTTTTTATAATCCACATCAGAACTTTTTTATTTGTTTTCAAAAGTTCGTCGATTTCTTTCATGCTTTCGTTTGAAACTGCGGGACAACCCCAGCCTTCTGGTGTTCCTTCAGGGTAAACTTCATTATCTGAAATAGCTTCCCAAGAATGCAGCACAATGGCACGGCTTCTTGCATTCGAATTGGTTTTATCTTTTCCTTGCAAGATGTAATTTACTTTTATTCCCCACTGACTTACACCTCGATCTAAAATTACGTATTTACCTATCGAAGAACAATGTGAATCAAATTCGTTACTAATTTGTGGTTTCTCTCTAGAAGAAGTCCTTCCCCATTGATTATCACCACAGCCGTGACTTACCATATAGGCTTTTGAGATTTCTTTCTTTTTGAAATCGTAAATAAAAAATCTTTTATAACCAGAATGAACACCAAGATCAATCAACATAAATTTGTTTTGATTGAGTTTATTTGCTTTGCAGTATTCTTCGGCTTCTTTATAATAATCGTTATAATTGATTTCAACTCGAGGTTTTTCTGTTGAAACTACTTCACTTTTAGGTTTGTTTTCAGAAACAGTCGTTGGTTTGTTTTCTTTATTACAAGAAAATCCAAAAACACAAAGTAGAATTAAATAGTTCTTAATTACCATGCCCGTCTCGATGAATTATTTGATTACGAAAAAAGATGAAGCATCAAATATATTCTTTTAAAAACAAGAAAGAAAAATATTACTTAACTATTTCTGACATAAAAAAAACCTGTTCAAAAATGAACAGGTTTATAATGAACATTGTCAAAGTTGTTTTAGATATCCAAAAAGCAATCTCCATGCTTTTGAATAACCATAAAAATTAAAATTTCACCTCTGTTTCTTTTTTACTAATACAATCACACAAATTGAAGATATTATAAAAGTCAAAAAAAGAAATAAAAACAAAAAATCGATTCCTTTATAATTAATTATTAAACTAGGTATCTGTGTTATAAACAAAACTAAAAAGCAAAAAAACAAAATTCTATAGCTTTTGCTAATAAGAAAAACAATTAAAGTTGCCAATATAGGCAAAACAAGAAATCCCTGCCAAAATATCGAATCTGAATTACCAGATAGACTAGTAATAAATTGACGCAAACAGTATAATAAAAAGGCAAAATATGGAATTCCAACTTCACTAAGCCCAGGTAGCATTAAAAATGAAATTATTGCTACTATTTTTAGAATTTTTATTAAAGACATGTTCTTTTCGTTTTAGGTGCATAACTTGGACTAGAAGTGTGATTTGGTATTTTTTCTAATGTTTTTGCAACTGTACCAGGTGTCTCAAACGAATTATTACTCGCAACTCCCACAATATTCAATACATCAGCTGCGAAATCAGAACAATTATTAGCATCTAAATCGTACCAACTACTTTGATATTTTACTGACAAAGAAATAATTTGCTGTAATTGCTTTGGTGTAATTTGTCCTATATTTCCTGACACATCATAGATATGACCTCCATTTTCTCCCATTATTCCTTGTCCAACAAATGCTTTATCATATCCGTTTTCTGGATAAAATCCATATGTCATTACATTATTACCTTGCGAAATAGATATAAATGCATGACCTACATTTACACTAGATAAATTAGTTTTTTCTGCATAAACAGTTAAATTTGCACTTGCTGCTGTATTTAAGCAACTTAAGAATTTTTTAATATCACTTATGGGTAATTTTGGAGGAGGAGGAGGCATGATCGAATTTCCACTTCCACCACTACTTCCACCACCATAACTAGATGTATAATCCACAATACTAAAACCAGAATTATCGCTACCTGAAGGGAAGTAGACAGAAACAAAAGGATCCTTATAGGAGTTATTAATAATGACTTCTTTTAATTGAGTTGGTGCGGGACTACTACCGTTCATCGTACCATCTTCACTATCCAGAGCTCTAGCATCCGATTTGTTAGTGGCAGTTCTTAGCTTTAATTGCTCCTCACTTAAGACCTTTACTACACCATTTTCTACTATACTATTATTTACAAATTTTGCTGACTTAACAAAGCCTGTTTTTAAATCCCATGCAGCAATATATCCACTAAACTTTTTGGAATCGACACTATCATTTTCCAAATTTTCAGGATAAAATTCATACAAAAGTGCTTTATAATCTTTATTACTTACTTGATAAATATAAAGTTTTTGCTCCCAGTTTTCATCTTGATCTTTTTTTTTTCTCGTCAATTGGAACAACAATTAATTGTGTGCCATCTTTATTAATTTTAAGCTCGGCATTGACCCAATCATAATTAAGATTTTGAAACAAAGTGTAATTATCGGTTGTTGATTCATATTTTTTGAACCATTCTTTTGCACTTGAAACTTTCGCAACTTCGGGATTTACTAAATCATCATCTTTTTGACACCTCAAAAAAACAGTAGAAATCAAAGTAATTACACTTAAAACAATGATTTTTTTAATTTTTTGTTTCATAATTTTATTTTTTAATTAATAATTATTACAAAACAAACCTAACAAATAAAATCTTACAAATAACAAAATAGGTAAGATTTTACTTAAAAAATATCGTTTTAGCACTAAACTTAAAAAAAGACCATAAAAAAACCTGCTCAAATAAATGAACAGGTTTATAATTGAACTTTGTCAAAGTTTGAAGCTTTGACAAAGTTATCTTATTACTTTAAGAAGCAATTTCCATACGCTTCAATAAGTTTTTACTCAAAGTATGTTCTGCATATTCTTTGTCAATTGTCAAACTAGTATCGTCTGAAGTTGGCAGTTCGTACATCGCATCTGTCAAGATCGCTTCGCATAACGAACGTAATCCACGAGCACCTAATTTGTATTCTAAAGCTTTATCTACAATAAAATCTAAAGCTTCGTCTGTAATTGAAAATTCAACATCATCCATTAAGAATAATTTCTGATATTGTTTAATCAATGCATTTTTAGGCTGTGTTAAAATCGCGCGAAGTGTTTCTTTATCTAAAGGATCCATGTGCGTTAAAACCGGTAAACGACCAATAATCTCTGGAATTAATCCAAAATCTTTAATGTCTTTTGGAATAATATATTGCAACAAATTGTCTTTGTCGATATTGTCTACATTTTTAGATGTTGAGTAACCAACTGCCTGGCGGTTTAAACGTTTAGAAATAATACGCTCTACTCCATCAAAGGCTCCTCCTGCAATAAACAAGATGTTTTGAGTATTTACCTCAACAAATTTTTGGTCTGGATGTTTACGTCCTCCTTTTGGTGGTACGTTTACAACCGTTCCTTCTAATAATTTCAATAATGCCTGTTGAACACCTTCTCCAGAAACATCACGTGTAATTGAAGGGTTATCGCTCTTACGAGCAATTTTATCAATTTCGTCAATAAATACGATTCCTCTTTCTGCTTTTGCTACATCGTAATCTGCAGCTTGAAGCAAACGAGTTAAAATACTTTCAACGTCTTCTCCTACGTAACCTGCTTCTGTTAAAACTGTTGCATCAACAATTGCCAATGGAACGTCTAACATTTTAGCAATCGTTTTTGCTACTAATGTTTTTCCTGTTCCGGTTTGACCAACCATGATGATGTTACTTTTCTCAATCTCAACTTCATCATCCAATTGCTGTTGCATTAAACGCTTGTAGTGATTGTAAACCGCAACCGACATTACTTTTTTAGTCTGATCCTGACCAATAACATATTGATCTAAGAAAGCTCTGATTTCTTTTGGTTTCTTTAAAATTAAGTCCCCAACTAGTTTTGCGCTTCCGCTAGATTTTAATTCTTCTAATACAATTCCGTGTGCCTGCTCAATACATTTATCACAAATGTGCGCATTGATTCCAGCAATCAATAAATTAGTTTCTGGCTTTTTTCTTCCACAAAACGAACATTCTAATACTACTTTTGCCATTCTTTATTTAAGTTACTAAGCTGCAAAGATACTAAGTTTCTAAGCTTTTTAACCTAAAACTTAAAAACTTAACTTCTTTACAGCTTAATATTTTGTTTTATTTATGAATTTTAAATTACAAAGAATACTTAGAAACTTAGTATCTCTGTAACTTAGAAGCTTAAGAAAATTATCCTCTTCTTAATACCTCGTCGATCATTCCGTACTCTTTTGCTTCGTCAGCTTTCATCCAGTAATCGCGCTCACTGTCTTTGTGAACTCTTTCGAAAGATTGACCAGAGTGGTGTGAAATGATGTTGTATAATTCATCTTTTAATTTCAACATCTCACGTAAGTTGATTTCCATATCTGTTGCAACACCTTGTGCTCCTCCAGATGGCTGGTGAATCATTACTCTTGAGTGAGGTAATGCAGAACGTTTCCCTGCTGCACCTGCGCATAATAAAACTGCTCCCATAGAAGCTGCCATTCCGGTACAGATTGTTGCTACGTCTGGTTTAATGTACTGCATCGTGTCATAAATTCCTAAACCTGCATAAACACTTCCTCCAGGAGAGTTTAAGTAAATTTGAATATCTTTTGAAGCATCAGCGCTTTCTAAAAACAATAACTGAGCTTGAACAATATTTGCGATTTGATCATCGATACCTGTTCCTAAAAAGATAATTCTGTCCATCATTAATCTAGAGAAAACATCTAATTGAGAAATATTCAACTGACGTTCTTCGATAATATATGGAGTCATGTTTGTTGGTGTCATCGCAGCAACGATTTTATCGTAATACATTGCGTTTACTCCTTGGTGCTTTGTAGCAAATTTTTTGAATTCTTTACCGTAGTTCATATGTATCTGTTCTAAGTTTACTTTATTTAATGTATATATTCTCCATCAAAGGTTGTACCTCTTTCTAAAGAATGTCAATTTGTCTTATTTCTAGCCCAGATAGCAGTGAAAAGCTTTTTGAAATGACAACTATTTTTTGTTGGTAGAAAAAAGCGACCAACGGAAGCTCTTTTTATACCTTACAAAAAAAGGCAGGAATGAAAAAACTTGTAACGAATAGCTGGATTAGCTCCTGAAAAGTAGTCAAAAAATAAATTAAAACAAAAGAGCGTCAGGAAAAAAATCCTGACGCTCCAATATAGTTTGTTTCTGTAGAAATTTATTCTCCGTAAGATGCAGCGATAAATTCTTCGTAAGTAACCTCTTTAGTTGTTGGGTTAGCTTTTTCTTTGAAGATATCTAACATTTTAGCTGCTACAACTTGCTCAGAAAGTCTTTTTACTTCTTCTTGGTTAGATAAAACTCTAGCCACGATTCCTTGAACTTCTTCGTCAGTTGGGTTTGTTTGACCAAATTGAGCCATTTGTTGTCTGATAGCGTTTGATGTAAACTCTTTTAAGTCTTCAAATGTGATTTGGATATTGCTTTGAGCTAATGCTTTTCCTTCGATTAATTGGAAACGTAAACCTTTTTCAGATCTTGCGTATTCAACTTCAGCTTCTTCAGCAGTTAATTTTTTCTCTCCAACAGTTTGCAACCATTTTTTCAAGAATTCAGCTGGTAAATCAAATTTTGTGTTTTCGATCAAGAAATCTTGAACATCTAATAATAATTTTTGGTCAGCTTGTTGAGCGAATTGAGCTTCAGCATCTTCTTTAATTTTTGATTTTAAATCTTCTAAAGAAGCAACTTTTCCTTCACCAAAAAGTTTGTCGAATAATTCTTGGTTTAATTCAGCTGGCTCAGAACCGTTGATAGCTTCGATTGTGAAGTTTACTTCAACATCTAAACCGTGAACACCTTCGTGACCTACTTTTAAGTAATCCATTAATTGGTGATCGTCATCAAATAAACCTTTTGTGCTTACTGTAACAACATCTCCAACTTTTTTACCTACGAATTGTTTTCCAGCTTTTTTGCTGAATGCACTAACTGCAATTGTAGTTGTATTGTTGATTCCGTTTGCTTCGCTTTCAAAAGTTCCAGTTAAATCTGAATCAGCTTCAACTTTATCTTGAGGGATAGCTTTTCCAAATTGTTTTTGGATACGCTCTACTTGTCCGTCAATTAATTTATCGTCAGCAGTTACAATATATTTTACGATATTATTTTTAGCTTCTAAATCAATTTCGAAGTTTGGTACTAAACCAATTTCATATTCGAAAGTCAATTCTTCTGCATCCCAGTTAAAGTTTTCGTTTACTTTAGCTAGAGGAGTTCCTAAAAGATTTAATCTTTCAGATTGAATATAACGCTCCAAAGCCAAATCAACTACTTTTTTGATCTCTTCTTGCTTAATAGCTTTTCCGTATTGTTTTTCAACAAGATCTTTAGGCACAGCCCCTTTTCTAAATCCTTTTACTTGCGCTAAAGGCATTTTTTCGTTAATTCTTTTTGCTACTTGACCTTTATAATCCATATGAACAACGTTCATAACAATTGTCTCGTTTACAGCGTCTATTGCTACTCTTTTAATATCCATCTTCTTCTTTAATTTACATAATAAAATTGGGTTGCAAAATTATAAAATTTTTGCAACCCAACCAAGTTTTTAATCTATTGTATTTGAAGCAGTTTTAATCTGCTCAATTTGTTTTATTTATCGTCTCCCAGTATTTTATAAGTGATTGATTGTAGAACAGACAAAATAACACTAAAAATTAATGCCGTCAAGAAAGAGTCGACTGCAAAACCACCAACAATTTTAGTACAAGCTAAAATCATTAAAGCATTTATAACTAACAAAAATAAGCCTAGAGTAACAATGGTTACTGGTAGGGTCAACAATACCAGAATTGGTTTTATAAAAATATTCAACAATCCTAAAACTATTGCAACAATAACAGCTGTACCAAAACTAGCAACATGAACCCCAGTTAAAAGATTAGACAATAATAAAACTAAGGCAGCTGTAACAAGAAGTCTAAGTAATAATTTCATGGTTTTTCAGGTTTTAAATTTATTTAAAAGTACTGTTTTTTGCCACAGATTAAAAGATTAACACTAATTAAAATTTAAAAATTCAAAAAAAACTAACAATCCTTTAATCTGTTACTACTAAAACGTGCATTACTCTTTTAAAAACGTAGTGGTTATTTCAAAAAACATTTTCGGATTTTCTGCATGAAGCCAATGTCCTGCATTTGGAATGGTTTCTAACTGTAAATTTGGAAAATGTTTTCGAATTTCATCCATATCAGCATCTTGAATATATCCTGAATTTCCTCCGCGAATAAATAAGGTTGATTTATCAAAAACCAAACCTTCTGCCAAAGGTTTTCCAATCGCATCAAGATTATTATTAAAAGCTTGCAAATTAAATCGGAATGCCAATTGTCCTGGTTCCTTCCAATATAAATTCTTTAATAAAAATTGGCGTGTTCCAAAATCAGAAACATATTGCGAAACTATTTCTTCAACATCATTTCGGCTTGGTTTTACTGAAAAATCAACAGCATTTAATCCTGCCAAAATATCTTGATGGTGTTGTTTATAGAATTTCGGACCAATATCTGCCACAATTAATTTGTCTACAATTTCTGGATATGTCGTAGCAAAAAGCATCGCCACTTTTCCTCCCATTGAATGTCCGAGAATATCAATTCTGGTCAAATTATTAGCTTGGCAATATTCGTACACATCTTGAACCATCGCTTCATAACTCCATTCGTCTGAATGGAAACTGCGTCCGTGGTTTCTTAAATCTAAAATATGAACCTGAAATCCGGCTTCTACATATTGTCCAGCTAAAGTTTTCCAGTTATCAGACATTCCGAGAAATCCATGCATGATGACAAATGGTTTTCCTTCGCCTTCTATTTTTGAATAAAGCATATTTTTATTTTTTTCTTTTAAAGAATTATTTCAATTTATTCAGATACATATTCACAGTATTATCTAAACCAAGATAAAGTGCTTCTGAAATTAAAGCGTGCCCAATAGAGACTTCTAATAAGCCTGGAATATTTTCTTTAAAAAATTTAATATTATCTAAGCTCAAATCATGACCAGCATTGATTCCTAAACCTAATTCGTTTGCTAAAATAGCCGCTTTAGTGTAAGGCTCAATTCCTTTTTCATTACCCAATTCATATTGATGTGCAAAAGCTTCAGTATACAATTCAATTCTGTCAGTTCCTGTCTTTTTTGCCCCTTCAATCATTTCTAGAATCGGATCAACAAAAATTGACGTTCTAATTCCGTTTCTTTGAAATTCCTGAATGACTTCTGTCAAATATTCCTGATTTTTAATCGTATCCCAGCCAGCAGACGAAGTTATCGCCCCAATTGCATCTGGAACCAATGTTACCTGATCTGGTTTACATTCTAAAACCAAATCAATAAAATTATGCTGCGGATTTCCTTCAATATTATATTCTGTAGTAACAATTGCTTTTAAATCACGTGCGTCCTGATAACGAATATGGCGTTCATCTGGACGCGGATGAATTGTAATTCCTTGTCCACCAAAACGCTGAATATCTACAGCTACTTTTAATAAATCGGGAACATTTCCGCCTCGAGCATTTCGAAGCGTTGCTATTTTATTGATATTTACACTTAACTTTGTCATATAAATAGATAATTAATTCTAGTAACACTATATTTGTAATGACAAAAATACAAAGTAAAACGCAGCAGTTTTCGGTATTTTTTGATTATTTTGCATCAAATATCTTCAATGATTTATGACAGAAATTACAAACTATATCACAAATGATTTCAGAGCGATTGATAGTCAGGAAACGATAGCATCGATTCAGGACTTTTTTATCGATGTAAATTTTTCTCATTTCCCGATTCTTGAAGACGGGATTTTTATTGGAAGCATTTCTTCTGATGATGTAGAAACATTTGACACTGATAAAAAAGCAATTGACTACAAATATACTTTAGAACGCTTTTTTGCCAGAAAATCGATGATCTGGCTAGATGTTCTAGAAGTCTTCGCTAAAAATCACACCAACATAATTCCAATTCTTGACGAAAATAACGCTTACATCGGTTATTACGAAATGGAAGATATCATGAAATTTTTTCAGGAAACTCCATTTTTGAAAGAGCCAGGAGCAATTATTATTGTTCAAAAAGGACTTTTAGATTACTCAATGAGCGAGGTGACTCAGATTGTAGAAAGTAATAATGGTAAAGTTTTAGGATGTTTTGTTTCTGAAGCCGATACAGAAAATGTTCAAATCACTGTGAAAATTGGTTTAGGAGCTATCAATGAAATTATTCAGACATATAGAAGATATGGTTATGAAATTATTTCAGAACATCAGGAAGATACTTACATCAACAGCTTAAAAGAACGATCAGATTACCTAGACAAATACCTTAATATATAAGTTATAAATGTGCCAATGAGAAAATTAGTTAATTAGACAATTTTCGCATTTTCCAATTATCTAATTGACACATTGACAAATTCTCTAATTAAAAAAAGAATGAAAATAGCCATTTACGGACAATATTATCAAAATAGTACTGAACCAATCATAAAAGACATTTTCAAGTTTTTCAATTCCAATAATATCGAAATGGTAATTGAAGAAAACTTTCTTAAAATGCTTTACGAAAAACAGTTGGTTAAGAAAGAATACAAAACTTTTCCTTCGAACAGTGCTTTGGATAATAGTTTTGAAATGCTAATAAGCATTGGCGGCGACGGAACCATTTTGAGGGCAGCCGCTTTTGTTCGTAATTCTGGTGTTCCATTATTAGGTATAAATGCAGGAAGATTAGGTTTTCTTGCCAAAGTGCAAAAAGAGAATATTGAAAGTTTGTTACAATATGTTATTGACCAAAATTACACTACTTCTGAACGTACTTTATTAGGATTAACCGCAGATCCTAAAAATGATGCTTTTGAAGAACTTAATTTTGCCATGAACGAAGTAACTGTCAGCAGAAAAGACACTACTTCGATGATTACGGTAGAAACTTACTTGAATAATGAATATTTGAACTCTTACTGGGCAGACGGATTAATCATTTCTACTCCAACTGGTTCTACAGGATATTCTTTAAGCTGCGGGGGACCAATATTAACCCCAGATGTAAAAAGCTTAGTAATTACACCTATAGCACCTCATAATTTAACAGCCAGACCACTTGTCATTCCAGACGACACCGAAATTACGTTACGCGTTACTGGTAGAGAAGATCAATATTTGGTTTCTTTAGACTCAAGGATTTCTTCAGTGAAAAATGAGTCTATTTTAAAAATTAAAAAAACAGACTATAAAATAAAAATGGTCGAAATTCCAGGCGAAACTTTCTTGAAAACCTTGAGAAACAAATTGCTTTGGGGAGAAGACAAAAGAAATTAAACTCTTTTATAATTCTTCTCTATACGATATTACCACATTTTCTCGTTCTGCATATAGTGAATCATCATTAAATGGCTCAAAATCATAACGTAAATTGAAAAAAAAGCACATTTAACCAAAGGAACTTTGATTCGTATTGATAATTATTATATTTGCACGCAATTTTGAATTAAATGAAGAAAATTTTTAATTTATTGTTATGTTTTTTCCCCTTTATTACGCTAAATGCTCAGATCAATGAGCTTGGTGTTTTTCTTGGTGGAAGCAACTTTGTTGGTGATGTTGGTAAAACAACTTATATCGCCCCAGAAAAACTAGCTTTTGGAGTTCTTTATAAATGGAACAGAAGCCCAAGACACTCCTGGAGATTCTCTTATACACAATCAGAAGTTTCTGGAAATGATTATAAATCGGACGAAACAGGAAGAAACCAAAGAGGATATCGTTTTGACAACAATATCAAAGAACTTTCTGCAGGATTAGAATTCAACTTTTTCGATTTCAATCTTCATGATTATCACACAAAAATTACTCCTTATGTATATTCGGGATTAAATTTCTTTATCTTCGACAATTTATATAGATATACTACAAGCCCAAACGTCATTTATTCTGAAAATTCAAGCTCTTTTGCTATACCTTTTATATTAGGTATAAAATCAAACATAACACCACGTTTTGTTTTAGGACTTGAAACAGGAGTACGTTATACCTTTTCAGATAATATTGACGGAAGTCACCCTAATACAAGCAATTCAAACATTTTAAAGTTTGGAAATTTAAATAATAATGACTGGTATGTTTTTTCAGGCGTGACCTTGACATACACATTTGGAAAAAAACCTTGCTATTGCGCAGAATAAAATGAATTTAATAGAATCAATAGATCACACAAACTTACCAAAACACCTTGCCATTATTATGGACGGTAATGGACGCTGGGCAAAACAACAAGGCTATTTGCGTGCATTTGGACATGAAAATGGAACAAAATCTGTAAAAGAAATAATCAAAACTTCGGCTAAGCTGGGTATTGAATATTTAACCTTATACGCCTTCTCAACAGAAAACTGGAACCGTCCAAAACTTGAGGTACAAGCTTTGATGAAAATATTGATCAATTCATTAAAAAAAGAACTCATTACGCTTCAGGAAAACAATATTCGTCTCAACGCAATTGGAAATCTTGACAAATTACCAAAAACAGCCCAAAAAGAGCTTTTGGATGTGATGGAAAAAACTAAAGACAATTCCAGATTAACACTAACTCTTGCTTTAAGTTATGGATCTAGAGAGGAGCTGGTAAATGCTGTAAAAGCAATTAGTGATAAAGTTAAAAATAATATAATTTCAATCGACACTATTGACGATTCAATTATAAATGAGCATCTTTACACGCAAAATTTACCAGACGTAGATTTATTAATACGAACCAGTGGAGAACATAGAATAAGTAATTTTTTGCTGTGGCAGATCGCTTATGCAGAATTATATTTTACTAATGTCTTGTGGCCAGACTTTAAAGACCAGGATTTATATGAGGCTATTATTAGTTATCAAAAAAGAGAACGTAGATTTGGAAAGACCAGTGAACAAATTAAATAATTTTTTAGTGTTGCAAAAAAAAATACAAATAGTCCTTACCCTTTTACTTTTGGGTAGTTTTTCACAAATTAAAGCACAAGAAAGAGTTCCTTTTGATCAGGGAAAAAAATATATTCTAGCCAAAGTTTCCGTAGTTGGTAAAATAAGCTTCAATGAGCAAACCGTTGTAACCTTTTCAGGACTTCAAAAAGGTCAGGAAATCACTGTTCCGGGAGAAGAAATTAGTAGTGCAATTAAAAAATTAGGTAAACTAGGTTTATTTGATGAGATTGCATTCTATGTTAATAAGGTAGAAAACGATAGTATTTATCTGGATTTAGATATTATTGAACTTCCTAAACTAAACGAAGTTAAATTCGTTGGTATTAAGAAAAGTAAAGTTGAGGGATTAATTAAGGACAACAATTTGACTAAAAACAAGATAGTCAACGAAAACTTAATTACGACTACTAAAAATTATATTGAAAACAAATATAAAAAAGACGGTTTTTATAACACCAAAGTTACTATTACGACTACTCCTGACACCATAGCAGGAAATCAGGTAAACATGCTTGTCAGGGTCGATAAAGGTGACAAAGTAAAAATCAGCAATATTGATTTCACAGGAAACAAACAACTTACAGACAGTCAGTTACGATCTGCAATGAAAGACACTAAACAGAAAAACTTTATTCGTGTTTTTAAAGCTTCTAAGTTTATTCCAGAGAAATATAAAACCGATTTAGAGAAAGTAATTGCGGCCTATAAAGAAAAAGGATATCGTGATGCTCGTATTATTTACGATTCTGTACAATACAACAAAAAGAAAAACACACTTGCTATTAAGATTAATGTAGAAGAAGGAAACAAATACTACTTTGGTAACATTAAATTCTTAGGTAACACTGTTTATTCTGATCGTCTTTTAAACAGTTATTTAGGAATTAAAAAAGGGGAAACTTATAATGGAGTTTTACTAGAAAAAAGAATTGCCGATAAGTCTAAACCAGATGCCGAAGACATCACCAATTTATATCAAAATAATGGTTATTTATTCTCAAACATTAATGCTGTAGAGGTAAAAACTGTAAACGATACAATTGATTTTGAAATTAGAGTTACAGAGGGGCCAATTGCATACTTCAACAAGATTACTGTAGTTGGAAATGACAAAACAAACGATCATGTTATTTATCGTGAATTAAGAACCAAACCAGGTGAAAAATATAGTAAAGAACAATTAGTAAGAACCATTCGTGAGATTGGACAATTAGGTTTCTTTGATCCTGAAGCAATTGATCCGAAATTTAAAAACGTTGATGCTGGAGCAGGAACTGTTGATATTGAATACAATGTTGTAGAAAAAGGATCTAGCCAGGTCGAACTTCAAGGAGGTTATGGCGGTGGAGGTTTCATCGGAACATTAGGACTTTCGTTTAACAATTTCTCTGCAAGGAAATTATTTGACAAAGAAGCTTACAAACCATTACCAATGGGAGACGGACAAAAAGTAGCACTTCGTTTACAAGGAAGTACCTATTTCCAAACGTATAGTGTATCTTTTTCAGAACCTTGGTTTGGAGGAAAAAAACCAGTCCAATTTAGTTCATCTATTTCATACAGTAAGCAATTTCTTAACAATTACATCACCAGAACTGTTGATAGAAGCAAAAGTTTTAATATTTTTACAGTCCAAGTTGGTCTAGCGAAAAGGTTAACTGTTCCTGATGATTACTTTGTATTATCACAGTCTGTAAGTTATCAGCATTATGACTTGAACAATTACAATACTGGTTTATTTACATTTGGTAATGGTGCATCAAGAAACTTAGCATATACTATCGGAATTTCAAGAAGTAATAAAGGGGTTAACCCAATATTCCCAACTTATGGTTCTGAATTTAGTATTTCGGCAAAAGTTACACCTCCATACTCATTATTTAATGGTATAAAATATGGTGATCTAGGAAATCAGGAGGAATATAAATTAAAAGCAACATCTAGTTATACAGACGGAAATCAGGTAGTTGTAAATGCGGGTGATTATTTAGATTCAAACGGAAACAAAGTGAGTACTTATCAGGAAGCTGCGGCGGATCCTGCAAAAGTCGATCAGAAAAAATACAATTGGTTAGAATATTATAAAGTTAAATTTAAAGGAGACTGGTACACTAAAGTTTATGGAAAACTAGTATTGAGAACCCTTACAGAATTTGGTTTCTTAGGAGCTTACAATCAGGAAAGAGGTGTAATTCCGTTTGAGCGTTTTTATTTAGGAGGAGATGGTATGGCTAACTACTCTATGGATGGTAGAGAGACTATTCAGTTAAGAGGTTATCCAAACAATTCATTAACTCCAGTAAATACAAATAACGATCCAATCGGAGCAACTATTTATAACAAATTCTCTATGGAATTACGTTATCCGATTACCTTAAAAGCATCAGCTTCTATTTATGCTTTAACATTCTTAGAGGCAGGATCATCATATCCAACGTTCAAAGATTACAATCCGTTTGATTTGAACCGTTCTGCTGGTGCTGGTTTACGTGTATTCATGCCTGCATTTGGATTGTTAGGTATTGACTTTGGTTACGGATTTGATGCTCTTCCAGGACAATCAAAACCTAATGGTTGGGAAACACACTTTATTATTGGACAACAATTTTAGAGAAATAACGTTTGGTTAAAAATCATCAAATAAAGTTATGTTATGAGAAAACAATTTTTATTTATATTTTTAGCCTTGATTGTAGCAAGTACAAGTCAGGCACAAGGTAAGACGACTAGAATTGGCTACATCGACATGGAATATATTTTAGAAAATGTTTCCGATTATAAAGAAGCTAAATCACAATTAGAGCAAAAAGCTCAAAAGTGGAAACAAGAAGTTGAGGCTAAAAAATTAAATATAAATGCGCTTAAGGAAAGCTTAAAAACAGAAAAAGCTTTACTTACGAAAGAATTAATTGAGGAAAGAGAAACTGAAATCAAGTTTCTTGAGCAGGAAATGATGGATTATCAGCAGAAACAATTTGGAGCTGATGGTAATTTAATGAGACAAAAAGCTGCTTTAGCAAAACCAATCCAAGATCAGGTTTTTACAGCGGTTCAGGATATTGCTCAAGCCAAAAATTATGATTTTATCTTTGACAAGTCATCAGATTTGACAATGCTTTTTAGTAACACAAGATTTGACATAAGCGATCAGGTTTTAAGAATCTTAAATCGTACTGAAAAACGCGAACAGTTGACAAAGAAACAACTGAAAGAACAAGAAGCTAAAGAAAATCTTGAAAATGCAATAGACGAAAATCCGGCTATGGCAGAGCGTCAAAAAGCGCTTGATGAGAAAAAAGCAGCCAGAGAAAAATTAATTGAAGACAGAAAACTGGAGCAGGAAGCCAAGAAAAAGGAATACGACGACAGAAGAAAAGCGCTTCAGGCTGAAAGAGAAGCCAAAAAAAATGGCACGGTTTCTGGAACAGCTAAGACAGCAACAGACACTCAGACGACGACCGAAGCTGCAAAAACAAGCACCACAACTGCTAAACCTGCGGCAACTAACACACAACAAACGTCGACTACTGAGCCTGCAATGACAAAAGCTGAAGAAAGACAATTGCTCTACGAACAGCGTAAAAAAGAATTAGAAGAAAAGAGAAAGAAAATTTTAGAAGAAAGAGAAGCGGCCAAAAAAGCAAAAGAGGCCGAAACACAAAAAGCAAATACGACCAATAATTAATTAATATTTTTAAAAATGATGAAACAAATCAAAACTTTACTAATTGCTGCAATTCTTATTTTGGGAGCAAGTAACACAATGAACGCGCAAGCGAAGGTAGCTCATGTTGATGTAAGCGAGATCATGTCGAAAATGCCTGCTATGCTAGATGCTCAAAATCAACTGCAAAAGTTAAGTGGTACATATGATGCTGAATACAAAAAAATGGTTGAAGAATACCAAGCTAAAATGAAAAAGTATGAAGCAGAAGTTACTTCAGTAACTGAAGCAGTTAACAATGACCGTTCTAAAGAAGCACAAGACATGCAAAAAAGAATTGTTGACTACAGAGACAATGCTCAAAAAGAATTACAACAAAAAGAAAATGATATCGTAAAACCATTAATGGAAAAAGTAAGAGCTTCTATCCAAAAAGTTGGAAAAGCTAAAGGTTTCCAATACATCTTAGATGGTTCTACATTATTATTAGCTGATGGTCCAAACATCACAGCTGACGTTAAAAAAGATTTAGGATTCTAAGAATTTCAAAACTTAAAAAAACTAACTGTTCAATTCTATAAATTGAGCAGTTTTTTTTTACAAAAAATTAAACCCAATCTGTAACATAATTTTAGGAATTGAATTAACTTAGAGTTACAGATTTTATACAAAAAATAGTAATTTTGCTTTATGACAAACAATAATCCTATAGGCGTTTTTGATTCTGGTATTGGCGGAACATCCATCTGGAGCGCCATTCATGATCTTCTTCCGAATGAAAAAACCATTTATCTGGCTGACAGTAAAAATGCTCCATACGGTCAAAAAACGAAGGATGAAATTGTTGCTTTAAGTAAAAAAAATGTAGAGTTTTTACTTGAAAATAATTGCAAACTTATTGTGGTGGCCTGCAATACTGCCACAACAAATGCAATACGCGAACTACGTGCAGATTATGATATTCCATTTGTTGGAATCGAACCTGCAATTAAGCCTGCAGCAAATAATTCACAGACACAGGTAATCGGAATTCTTGCTACAAAAGGAACTTTAAATAGTGAATTGTTTAACAAAACTGCAGAGATGTTTCAAAACACCAAAATAGTAGAACAAGTTGGTTATGGACTTGTACAACTTATTGAAGATGGAAATCTTTATTCACCAGAAATGACACAGTTATTGGAATCTTATCTAAAACCAATGATTGAAGCCAATATTGATTATCTTGTTTTAGGATGTAGTCATTATCCTTATTTGATTCCTCAAATAAAAAAAATTCTCCCGGATCATATAAAAATTATAGATTCAGGAGAAGCTGTTGCACGACAAACTAAAAACTTACTACAGGACAAAGTGGGCTTTTCAGATGCTACACAAAATGATCCTGTTTTTTATGTCAATTCAGATCCAAAAGTATTGGAGGCTATTTTAGAATATAAATATCCCGTAATTAAAAAAGACTTCTAAAAGTTTATTCAAATTTTCGTTTGACAAACCAAATTCCATCCAATGATAAATTGAGAGATATCTTATGATAATTTTCTTTTATCAGATCGTTTGCAATTCTTCCTTTTTGTCCATAAGAATATGAAATATTCAAAGACGAAAATGTATTGTCAACTGGGAGATTTAATCCAATTGAAAATGATGCATTATTAACACGATGCGAATCAACTTCAAGATATCCGGTATCATAACTGATTCCCGCAGCATAACCTACTCTATCCCAATATTTTCGCGGATTTTTTTTGGAGCTGTACGTTAATCCAAATGCAACCCGATCCTGATTTACAAAATTACCATACAGATCTGATTGCTTGGTATCATTCCACAAACTTCTTTCATAATCCAAAGTCAAATTCAGGTTATTCTTAAATCGTTTACTTACTCCAACTCCAAATTCAAGAGGCATATAATAATCGTCTGTATCCGAAGAGGCCTCAGATTCAATAGAAGTTTGAACCTCATCAGCAATTGCTGTTACCGATTGTACTTTTGATGCATTAATTCTTGAAGGAACCTTAAATGTTGTTCCAATAGTAAAAGTAGAATCTATTTTGTATTGTGCCCCCAAAGTAGCTCGTATTCCGTTGTAATCTGTTTTTTTATGAATTGTTGTAATAGAATTTCCAATTAAAAAAGAACGATCATCAACTGTATTTCCAAAAAGCACCGTTCCAGTAGCTCCCACTGTCAGTTTTTTTCCTATTAGGTAACCGTATGAAAAATCCAGACTATTTAACCCTCCCGATCCTTCAGCTGTAAGATAATAATATTCTTGTCCGTCTTGTATCGGCAGTTTTAAATTTGAAATTTTAAATGTTGAACTGGAATATGGACGAAGAGAAAGGCTAAAACCTGATTTTTTTGTGACTGGAAATGCAAATGCTAAATGCGAGAATTGAAAATTATTTCGACTCTCTTTACGTGTACCACTCTGATAGGTTGTAGATAATGCTTTTCCTCCTATATCAAACAAAAAGTGGTTTTGATACATAAATCCCAATGATGCCGGATTTAAATTATTTATAAATGTATCCGAAGGCAAAGCAATTCCAGAAGAACTTATTGATGGCAAATATCCAAAATCTGAATCATACAAACTCCCAACTCCATACAATGAATACGGAGAACTTGAAATACTTTGAGAAAAGGAAGTCAACGACATCAAAATGAAGCAGCTCCACAAAACAATTTTATTTTTCATTAATATGAGATGTAATAAATTTTAAGCTGAATTTTATTGTTTAAATGCTTTTGATCACCTAAAACCAGTCTGTTTACAGATTGAGCAATTCCTGGTAAAGTCAATATAAGCGCTGACCTAGAATCAGATTGTTTGAGCATTTCTTTTTGAAGAAAATTGCCAATTGAAATAGAATAGCCAACATTTTCATTAAACTCATCACTTTTCTGACTCAGTTTTCCATAAACCGATGTTCCTGCTGAGTTTACCAATGTTCCGCTTATTCTGTTTAAATTATCTCCAACATAAACCGTTAAGGAATCTGCTAAAGGATATTTTTCTGAATATGAATTATTGACAGGTTTCAGAATTAATTCTGCGTCTACAATGGCTCCATTTGTTGAAATATTTTTAAACTGTTTTATATTAGGAAAATCTATTCGACAGGCAACTCCAGTTCCAGACTGAATAAATCCTTGATTATTGGTCTGCAAGCTGGACAATCTGCCAGTCGAAGCCGGAAGATTTTGTATAATAGTTCCCGTTTTATCTAGAGAAATAGAATTAAATTGCTTAGTAGCATCTAAAATCGAAAAATCTACAATGAGCGATGCTGCTTCATTATCTGACTGATATTTCGAATAATATAAGCGGACTTTACTTGTTGAAACACTAAAACCAATAATATTGGAAGAATTGGAATTTTCAGGAACTAAAACAAGACCTTTTAAATATTCTGTAAAGCTGTCAAAATCTGTAACCTCCCTTTTTTTGATTTTTTGAAAAAGAGCTTCGCCAAACTCCTTACTCATTTTAATGTTTATAGAATCTTTTTCTTTCGGTCTTGGTTTATACGATATAGTTCCAAGACTTTCCGAACTATAGGCCAAAGTAGAATTGTTGTAGAAATTACTATCATTTGTGTTAGGCTTAACTTTTTGAGTTAATCTATGAATATTAAACGTCTGAACTTTTGTAGTATCTCCGTAATAATATCTATCATATTTAAGAATCATAGAGATTGAATCAAAAACATAATTGGTAGATTCTGTATCTGAACCAACACTATTTAAAGCATAAGTATCGGCAGAAAGCTGAAAATAACTATCCGATTTAACTTTCCCGAAAACAGGATCATCATAATTCCCGATTAGAATTCTTCCACGGTTTGACGTTGCAAGTGAGTCAAAATTAATGGTTGACATGTTAACAGTAACCGTATCAATCAAAACAACCTTATTACTTAAAGCCAGATAATCTGAGCCTACAGTAAACTCTCCTGTATCGGTATCTGTACCACATGAAAACAAGCTTAGTACAAAAAGCAAGATCAATATAAACTTGTGCATAATTTATTTTTTGAACAAATATAAAATGCAAGCTTTCGCGCTACACTATAACATATACTATCAAGCTTTTTTAAGCTACAAATCAATCGAAATGATCTATAACAGCAATTATCTCATTAAAACTTAATTCAACCTTAAAAATGACAATTTAGTCTATCAAAACAGGTCATACATATATCTTCTTTTTTTTAAGAGAGCCTTCCGTTTAATTTTGAAACCAATAAAATAAATAATGATAGTACGGTTTTTAATTTGTTCTCTTTTTTCGATTTCGTTTTTAAGCATAAAAGCACAGGGAAATTTTGCTGCTTACGCGAATATTAAAACAGAGTCAACAAATAAGATAAATTTCAATCAAACTGATATTGCTGTTTCCTATGAAAAGGATTTGGGAGTTAATTACAAAATAAAAAACACATTAGAATATTCGAATTTGAAAGTGAATTACGAATTGAATCCCTTAGATTTTTATCAGGATCAGGATAAATTCAATCAGATTCAAAACAAATTTGAATTTTCACACAAGATATCAGAAAAAACAAATTGGGCGTTTTCGGTTGTTCCAACAGTCAATTTCCAACAAAATTTAGATATATCAGATTTGACTGTTTTAGGAAATATAACGATTAATCAACAACTGAATCCAAAATTAAATATTGTGATTGGAGCTGGAAGAACATCGATTTTTGGTGCACCAAAATTTACTCCGATTGCGGCTTTGGATTATAAATTCAATGAAAAAACTAATTTAAGAATTGGATTCCCTGATTCTAAAATTACCTATTCGAATAACGAAAGAAATGAATTTAAATTAACAAACAGCTTTAACGGAAGTTTTTATCATCTCGACGCATCGAATGATAAAGAAAAAGCAGTTTTATCACAAATTACATCTGCATTTGAATACGAACGTAATGTGAGCAGCAATTGGTTCTTAAATTTTAAAGCAGGTTATGATTTTGACAAAAAATACAAATTATTAGATAATAGTGACCATCAACTATATGATTACAATACAGGAAATGGTTACGTTTTAGGAATAGGGATCAAATACAAACAATAAATAAATTAAATACACTATGATTAATCTAAAAAAAGGAATTTTATTCACAGCGCTTTTTTCGAGCCTTTTTTTTCTAAGCTGCAGTAATGATGAAGATGAAGAATTAATGGGTAACTGGATTAAAAAATCAGCCTTTGACGGCCCAGCAAGATCTAGTGCTACAAGTTTTGTTATTGGAGATTTCGCTTATGTAGTGGGCGGTTATACTGGTGACGAATATTTGAAAGATTTATGGATTTACAATTCAAACGGAGATTACTGGGAACAAAAAGCAGATTTTATTGGTGTAGGCAGAAGCTCGGCTTCTAGTTTTTCATTAAATGAAAAAGGATATGTTGGTCTGGGGTATGACGGAACTAACAAATTGAAAGATTTTTATCAGTACGATCCTTCCAGCAATAGTTGGACTCAAAAAACAGATTTTGCGGGAACAGCGCGTTATGCAGCAGTAGGATTTCAGGCAGGTGGAAAAGCTTATTTTGGTACAGGTTACGATGGAAATTACCTAAAAGATTTTTATCAATACGACGATCAGGCTAATTCATGGACACTTGTAAATGGTTTCAGCGGAAACAAAAGACGTAATGCGACAGTTTTTGTAATTGCAGACAAAGCTTATCTCGTAACTGGTGTTAATAATGGTACTTATCAGGAAGATTTCTGGGAGTTTGACCCTTCAACAGATACTTGGACAAGAAAAAGAGATATCGATAAAGATACTGATGATGATTATTCATATAACGATGATTATGCTCTTGTACGCTCTAACGCTTCTAGCTTTTCTATGAATGGATTAGGATATCTTGTAGGTGGTGAAAACATCAAAACGATTTGGGAATATAACCCAACAACTGATTTATGGGTAGAAAGAACAGCAATGGAAGGTGCTACAAGAACTGATGCAGTTGCTTTTGCAATCAACAATAGAGGTTATTATATGTTAGGAAGAATTGGTTCTACTTATTTTGACGATGCTTGGGAATTTAGACCTTTAGAAGAACAAAATGATAATGATAACTAATATAACAAAACACTTTCAGAATACAATCTGGAAGTGTTTCCTAGTTTTTGTATTTCTTTTATTTTTTATTTCCTGCGTTAAAAAAGAAGTATTGACATCTACTACTTTCAAAACAAATTCAGGATGGGGATATACAATAGCTTACAAAGAAAAAATTTTAATTAAACAAACTATTATTCCGGTAATAAGCGAAAGCAAAAGCTTTGCAACAGAAAGCGATGCTCTAAAAGTAGCCGACCTTGTAAAAGAGAAACTCAAAAATAACTTATCTCCGACGGTAACCAAAAATGAATTAATTTTATTAAAAATAAAATTATAAATGCAGTTAGACACCTTAAAAAATACCGGATACAACAAAATTCTATTTCATTGTGCAATATGGGTTTTCTTTATTTTAACTTCTTTAATTCAGTTTTACGAAAGTCCTTTTAAGATGGGAAATGACTTTTATGCACAGTGGATTACAGGAATAGTCTTGTTTTATCTGAATTATTTTTATTTGGTTCCATCCTATCTTTTACAAAAGAAATATTGGTTGTATTTTTTATTTGCTTTTGGTCTTATTGCCATTTTTATGGTTATCAGAATAAACTTTTTTATTCCTGAATTCAGACACTTAAGACCCGAAAACATAATGCCGCCGCGAATGATACCTCAAGGTCCGCATTTTTTTCCAAGAGAAGGAATGCATATGCCTCAAAGAATTGAAATGAGACAGCCGATTTTCTTTAAACTCGGACCTTCA
Organism: Flavobacterium sp.; assembly: GCF_036405015.1. GTDB lineage: Bacteria > Bacteroidota > Bacteroidia > Flavobacteriales > Flavobacteriaceae > Flavobacterium. Next base: position 33,052 of record NZ_DASWYK010000168.1, read on the forward strand.
TTTTTCTATATTCTGATTATAACCATAAGCGCGATTATTAGAACATTAACCGAATTCTATAATAACCAACAAAACAAATTAATTGCCGAAACGCACAGAACAAATACCGAATTAATATATCTGCGTAAACAAACCAACCCGCATTTTTTATTCAATTCGCTAAACAGTATTTATTCTTTGGCACACAAAAAATCTGATTTGGTCCCTGATGCCATCGTGACGTTATCTGAGCTCATGCGCTATATGCTATATGAGACCGATAACAAAACGGTGGCTTTAGAAAAAGAAGTAAACTATATTCAGAATTACATTGAACTCCAAAAACTGAGATTAAACAACATCGAGGACATTGTAATTAACGTTCATGGCGATACCAGAAACAAATTTATTGAGCCTTTATTATTGATTTCTTTTGTTGAAAACGCCTTTAAGTATGGAACTGATTATAAAGGTGCAGCTCACGTAAAAATTAAAATACTTATTACAGATCATAATCTTGATTTCTGGATTGAAAACACTATCGAAAATTATGTGAAAGATCCTGAAAATTCAGGAATCGGACTTGTAAATATTCAAAACCGCCTTGATTTGCTTTATCCGAATGCGCATGAATTAGTTATTACTCAGGATAATGACTATTATAGAGTTCATTTAAATTTAAAATTAGACGAAATCAAAACCGGAATACATTAATAGAAATTAGTATTGTTTGGGTATAATTTTGATTATTAATCAGTATTTTATGAAAATTTTAAAACTTAATTTACTGGTTTAAAATTACTTTTGAATGCCAAAACAAATTATTAAAACTTAATTCTGAAAAAATGAAATGTGTAATTATAGATGACGAACCTTTAGCAGTAGAATTATTGCAGGATTTTGTCAAGAAAGTAGATTCGCTAGAATTAGTCAATTCTTTTAACAATGCGATTGATGCTGTTTCGTTTATTAATCAGAATAATGTTGATTTGATTTTTTTGGATATTGAAATGCCTCATTTTTCCGGAATTGATTTTATTAATACAATCGAGAAAAAACCTTTAGTTATTTTTACCACAGCGTATTCCGATTATGCTGTAGAAGGTTTTAATCTTGGAGCTGTCGATTATTTGGTAAAACCAATCCCTTTTCACCGTTTTTTAAAAGCAGTTGTAAGAGCTCAACAGGTTTTACAGCCAGTAACAAACAATCAGGCTGTTTCTGAAAACACAAATGCTCCTGAAATTGAACAGGATTTTATGTTTGTAAGAGCCGAATATGAAAATGTAAAACTGAATTTTGCTGATATTCTTTTCATTGAAGGCCTAAAAGATTATGTCAAAATTTACACTACAGATAACAAATTTACTTTGACATTGATTAGTTTAATTAAATTAGAAAATCTGCTTTCAAGTAAAGGTTTTGCACGAATTCACAGATCGTATATTATCAACATCAAACATGTAAAATCTATTCAGAAAAATAAGGTTTTAATAAGTGATAAAAGAATTCCAATCAGTGAAAGCTATAAAAATACTTTCTTCGAAAAAATCAACCTATAGTTTTTTAAATTTTCAATAAAAAAATTCCAAATTCCAATGCTTTTAGAACAACACATTGGAATTTGGAATTTCTTTTTTATTGGAATTATTAAATCTATTTTTCTTCTTTAAACCAACTGGAATACATGACATAATTATTTGAAATGCGTTCTATTTCACCTGCAAAATCAGATTGATCGATATCTTTTACTTTTTTCGCAGGAACACCCGCATAAATAGTTCCTGATTTCACAATTGTATTTTGAGTTACAACAGCTCCGGCGGCTACTATAGCGTTGCTTTCTACAACACAATTATCCATTACAATGGCTCCCATTCCGATTAATACATTATCCTGAATAGTACAACCGTGTACAATAGCATTATGACCTATTGAAACGTTGTTTCCAATTATAGTGGGATGTTTTTGATAAGTGCAGTGAATAATTGCTCCATCCTGGATATTTACTTTATTTCCAATTTTAATGTAATGCACATCTCCTCTCACAACAGCATTAAACCATACGCTGCAGGAATCGCCAAAAGTAACATCTCCTACAATTGTAGCGTTTTCAGCAACATAACAATCCTCTGGAATCAAAGGTGATTTTCCGTTTACAGATTTAATCAGCATAAAAATAAAATTTAGTTAATCGCAGGACAGTTACAGTCGTAACGTTCTTTTCTACAGAACAAATTAATTCCTAAAGTAATTTGATGATAACCTCCTGTATCAAATTTTACATCTCCCATTACTTGAGAATACGTATAAGCAAACATAAAGTTCTTAAAATTAACCCCAACTATAGGTGTAAAAAATTGTAATTTTTGAGAAGCAACTCCGCTTCCTGCAAGATACTGTGCGCCATCAAAACCTCTTCTATAAGATAGGGCCGCCCAAAGACTTCCGAAATCCATATTTTTGTAGGCTTTTATATTCAGATCGATCGTTTTTTCTTTTGTCTTATCAAAGTACTGGAAAAGTATAGAAGGTTCCCAGGTAACATTATTTCTTTTACCAAAAACATATCCGACGCTCAATAAAAATTTTCTCAAATTATCGCTTTCGTATTCGGTATATAATTCTCGTCTTGTTTCTAACAATCCTTGAACTGTTGCATGTGCATAAAAATCCAGAAAGTTGTAAGAAGCTCCAATATCCATATTAAAATAAGAGTCTTTCTGAATAGAACCGAATACAATAGGATCAAAAGTTCCTCCAAATTTCGTTTCATCCAATTGACTTTGTATCAAACCACCACTAATACCAAAAGAAAGCTGATTTAAATCAATCTCATCTCTTGAAAACATGATATGATGTGCATAAGTAAGTTTCACACCTTTTTGAGAATGGTAACCGTTTTTATCATTAAAAATAATAATACCAGCTCCAGAACGCTCTCCTACTCTTCCATTAAAGCTTAATGTTTGTAATGATGGTGCATCTTCTTGTCCAAACCATTGTTTTCTTGCCGTTAATCTAATCTTTGCACAGTTGGCTGCACCAGCCATTGAAGGGTGAATCAGGTAATAATTATCCGACAAATAGTCAGAATATACAGGTATTCCTTCCTGTGAATAAGAGAAAAAGGAAGAAATAAGAAAAATTAATAAAACCCTGATTTTAAATTCCATAAAGACAATTTTGTATCTATATAATTTTTACTCCTGCAATTTAATACGATTTCTTTGAAAAGAGTCTTAATTATTTCATTAAAAAATCAAATATAGCTATTAGTAGAAAATAACTTTAGTAAATTTGCAAAAAATATACTACCATGACAAAAATCACTATAAAAGAAACTCAAAACCCAACGATTTTGAAGTTCGAGTTTGAAGATTTCATTACTCAAAATCAAAACTTTGAGTTCAAAAATATAGACGAAGCACAAGCTTCTCCGCTGGCTCAGCAATTGTTTTATTTACCGTTTGTTAAGACTGTTTATATCTCCGGAAATTTTATCGCTATTGAAAGATATAGTATTGTAGACTGGGATGATGTTAAGGATGCTGTTGCAGAACAAATCAGCGCTTTTGTTGATAAAGGAGGCGTTATTATTAAAGTTGACGAAACTAAGGCAAAAAAACAACCTATTACAGTTTATGGAGAAACAACTCCAAATCCTTCTGCCCTGAAATTTGTAGTAAGCAGAATGCTGACTCGTAATGCTGTAGAATACAAAAACATTGATCAGACTGCTTCTTCTCCATTAGCGCAGGAATTATTTAAATTTCCTTATGTAAAAGAAATCTTTATTGATGAAAATTATATTTCTGTAACAAAATATGAAATTAATGATTGGTCTGAAATCACTTTAGAATTAAGAACTTTCATCAAACAATTTATCGAAAATGGAGGAACTGTTTTGGACGAAAGTTTAATTCAGACAGCTACAAAAAATGAAGCTACAAAAGACGAAGCTTTTGACAAATTAGATGTTACTTCACAACAAATCATCAACATCTTGGAAGAATATGTAAAACCAGCTGTAGCTGCAGATGGTGGAAATATTGCTTTTGAATCTTATAATGAAGATGATAAAACAGTAAAAGTACTTTTACAAGGAGCTTGCAGCGGTTGCCCTTCTTCAACATTTACATTAAAAAGTGGTATCGAAAATATGCTTAAAAGTATGTTGAATGATGAAGCCATAAAAGTGGAAGCTGTAAATGCTTAATTCATAAATAAAATAAGCAAAAGCGTCTCAATCGAGGCGCTTTTTTTTATTATTAATCACTCGTTGTCAATTATTTATCATTAAAAAAAAGACTAATTCTATAAAAATAATTAATATTGTACTTATAACCAATTAATTAAAAACCATGGGATTAACTACATTTTTTAAGAGTTTATTTGGCTCGACCAAAGAATCGGTTACTGAACCGGCAAATAATACCGAAACTACTCTTGAACACGCAACAGAAACCGCTGAAACTTACATTGAAAAAGCAGAAACTTTTGCCGAAGAAGCTATTGACAAAGTAATAGAAGTTTCGGAACCCATTATTGAAAAAGTAAAAGAAACGGCAAGCGAATATGCAGAAAAAGCTACTGAAGCAATAAACGACGTTATTGAAAGTATAAAAGAAGCTACTGCTGAAACTACAGACGAAACAAAAAAACTGGTTTATGAAACTGTTGTTGACACAAGCGAACCAGCAATTGAAGAAGCTGACAAGGAATAAACAGCTTTCTTTTCTTATAAAAACAAATATTATTTATATTTGCAAAATAATACACCTTCTCGCTTTGAGAAGGTTTTTTTTATTCTTAAAATACAAACATGAGCCCAGAACAAATAGCAAGTTACACTTCTACATTTATTACAATATTAGCTGATTATTCACTAACATTAATCTCTGCATTGATAATCCTTTTCGTTGGTTTATATGCCATTCGACTAATAAACAGACTGATTAGAAAAATAATGGTGAAACGAAATTTAGATCCTACTTTGACTAAGTTTCTTGCCGATATTTTACTTTGGGCACTCCGAATTTTATTATTCATAACTGTCATTTCAAAATTAGGAATTCCAACTACTTCATTTGTTGCCATTTTAGGAGCTATGGGACTTGCAGTTGGTTTGTCACTTCAAGGTTCTCTTTCTAATTTTGCTGGCGGAATGTTGATTATTGTTTTCAAACCTTTCAAAGTAGGCGATACAATTGAAGCCCAAGGAGTTATTGCAACCGTAGAAGAGATTCAGATTTTTGTTACCAAGATGGTAACTGGAAATAATCAGACTGTTTTTGTTCCAAATGGCACTTTATCAAACGGAACAATCATCAATTATTCGATGCTCGGAGAAAGAAGAGCCGATTTGACTTTTTCAATTTCTTATGATTCTGATATTAAAAAAGCAAAAGATGTTTTATTAGATGTTTTAAATAAAAACCCAAAAGTTTTACAAACGCCAGCACCAGAAGTTTTTGTAAAAAATCTATCAGCGAGTTCTGTAGATTTTGCTGTTCGCCCATGGGCAAAAAATGCCAATTACGGAGCTGTTTTTACTGAAACCTTAGAAGATTGTAAAGCTGCACTTGATGAAGCAGGAATTGCCGTGCAGCCGTATACTATACAAAAATAATTTACTCTTTTTTAGAAGGAGCAGTAATCATAAAATCTTTTAAATAATAAGGTTCAAAATAAGCGACATCTACAGTGTCGCTTATTTGATACTTATCAAAACTGATTTTACTCATCGCTTGTGCTGAAGGATATTTTATGTTTTCTAAAAACACGAAATTATCTTTAGTCAAAACAGCTTTACATTTATCAGCGCAATCGCCTACAAAATAAAGCTTGTCTGTATATTGCTGAAATGAATTCTCGTCAATTATTTCCGCTTTTATTCCTCTTTCTATTGTCAGGTCAGCATTAAAGATTTCGCTGTACACTTCCATACGGCGAGCGTCCAGCATCGGAATAATCTTTCCGTCTGTAACTCCTGCCTGAGAAGCTAATGATTGAAGTGTATCAACCGCTATTAACGGAATATTCAAAGCATAACACAACCCTTTTGCTGCCGATACACCAATTCTTAAACCCGTATAAGATCCTGGCCCCTGACTTACTGCAATTGCATTTAAATCCTGAACAGAAATACCAGCCTTAGCAATTACTTCTTCAATAAAAACATGAAGTTTTTCGGCATGTGAATACCCTTCATCTGCAAGTTCACTGCAAACAATGGTTTTTCCATCTTTTGCGACAGATACTGAACAATTTTTAGTAGCCGTTTCGATATTGAGAATAAGAGACAATGTTGTTTAATTTTAATTATTAAATATTTTACTTAAGAATTCCTTTGTAAAGAAAAATCGCCATTACAAGCAATAAAGGCAACACACATATATTTATAGCTAAAAACAATAAATAAAGGACAAACTTCTTACTTGCAGAAAAATAGACATATTCTTCATTATAATAGTCCGTTTTGTAAACCTTATAATGGGTAAAACTAAGAAATACTACTGTTAGAATTAAGCTTAACCCAATAAATTGAAAAAATCCTTCTGGCGGGCTTCCACATAATGAAATCATAATTATAACAATTAAATTATTTCTTAGGGGTTTCCGCTTTTTTAAGCTTTACTTTATCTCCAGAATTAAGTTCTTTAGAAACTGTTGTATAAGGCCCTGTAATAACAACATCACCTGGCTTTAGACCTTCCATCACTTCGATATTGGTATCGTCCTGAATTCCAGTTTTTATGATTCTAATTTTAGCCTTATCTCCTACTTTTACAAAAACACATTCGAATTTTTTATCACTTTTCGGAGCTGCTTTTTTATCTTCATTAGGATCTTCAACTTTAAAATCTTTTACAGCCGTAGTATCCGATTTTACTACAACAGAACTAATTGGCACTGCCAAAACATTTGTTTTAGTAGTGGTAATAATATCAACCGTAGCTGTCATTCCTGGTCTAAAAGGAGAATATGTACTTGGTTTTCCTTCCAATAAATCCTGATAAGAATCTTTTAAAATTCGAACTTTAACTTTAAAATTTGTTACCTGATCTGATGTTAAAGTTGTACTGGCAGAGTTTGAAATACTGGTTACAATTCCTTTGAATTTCTTTTTTAAATAAGCATCAACTTCAACGTTTGCTTCGTCACCAATTTTAATTTTAACAATATCATTTTCGTTTACATCAACTTCAACTTCCATATTGTTTAAATTGGCAACACGCAAAAGCTCAGTACCTGCCATTTGCTGTGTTCCTAGAACTCTTTCTCCTAATTCTACATTCAGAACAGAAATGGTTCCGTCTGCAGGAGAATAAATCGTTGTACGTCCTAAATTATCTCTGGCTTCTGTAACGGATGCAGAAGCACTTTGAACATTGTAATAAGCGCTTTGTTTTGTCGCTTTTGCAACTTCGTATGTCGAAATAGCTTTATCCCAATCCGATTTTGAGATAACTCCTTTATCGTATAAGGTTTTATTACGCTCATAATTTGCTTTTGCTTCTTTAAAACTAGCATCAGATTGTGTTAAACTTGCTTTTGTTCCAGCCAGATTGGCAACAGATCTTTCTAAACCAGAAGTATATAAATCGGGGTTTATTTTTACTAATAAATCTCCTTTTTTAACAACCTGACCTTCTTTTACATTCAATGAAATAATCTCGCCTGAAACCATTGAAGCAATTTTAACTTCGATTTCTGGCTGAATTTTTCCTGTTGCCGAAACTGTTTCAACAATTGTTGAAGCCGTAACTTTTGCGATTTCTACTTCTTTTCCTTCATCCTTATTCCCTATTACTCCAGCCTTTGAAAGACCAACTAAAGCTGCAATAAGAACTATTGCGCCTCCTACTAAGAAATAAATTGTTTTTTTTGACATAATAAATTATTTTGTAATAACTGGAACGATTGGAATTCCGAAATAAAATTCAAGTATTTTAATTTTAAACATGTAATCGTATTTTGTTCTGATAACATCAGACTGTGCATTAGTCAATAAGGTTTGAGCTTGTGTAAAATCAAATGAATTCATTAAACCCACATCATATTTTTCTTTTGCGTAGTTGTAAGCCTGTTGTCTTGCTTCTAAAGTTACTGTAGATGCTTCATATGTATTTAAAGCGGCTTTAGCATCTGTAAAAGCAGTATAAACGTTACGTTGCAAATCTAAACTTTTTTGTTCTAAATCTATTTTTGATTTTTCTAAATTTACTTTGCTTCTTTCAACATTGTTTCTAGTAGCGAAACCATTGAAAATTGGAACATTTAGTGACAATCCAAATGATTGTCCTTTATTATCATTAAACTGATCAAAAATAGGTTGTGCATTTCCTAAAACCGACATTGAATTATCACGCAAAACAGCCTGATTTGTTCCTTGAACATAACCAATTTGAGATGTCGGGTTTAATGTGTTTGGAACTGATCCGACAATAATATCAGAATAACTTGCTCTTGTATTAAAATTGTAAAAAGCACTCAAAGTTGGCTGATAAGCTCCTTTTGCTATTGCAACATTTTTCTCTGCAATTTCAAGATTAGTCTGTGCTAATTTTAAGTCGGTTCTTATATCCTTTGCTTTGTTGTAAATTTCAACTGGCGTCTGCGCAAGAATATTATTGGTATCTTCAAGATTATTGTTATCTACAACATCAAAATCTGCAAATTCTTTTAATTGTAAAAGTTGTGCTAAACTTAATTTTGAGATCAATAAATTATTTTCAGAAACTGCAATGTTTTGTTTATCTGTTGCAACGGTTGCTTTTAAATCGTACAAATCACCACGAGGAATTGTTCCCGCATTGACCATTTCCTGAGAACGTGCAAAACGTTTTTCATCAATTGTCAATTGTTCTTTTTTGACTTTTAAATCTTCTTTATTAGATAAAATTTGCAAAAAAGCACTGGCAACATTTAAAGAAATATCTTCCTGCATTTTTAACAATTGATATTTTGATGCAATAATAGAAAGATTGGCTTTTCTTAAATTATGCTGATTTTGAAGTCCTTTGTAAATATCAACTCCTACAGAAGCTCCAACAGAAGAATATTGTGTGGTTTGGTTTTCAAGTAAACCTGTTGTAATATTTTGGTTCAAACCAATATTCCAAGAGTGTGATGCATTTGCATTTACAGTTGGCAGGTAATTACCAATAGCTCCTTTTTTATCAATTGCAGCAGATTTTAAATCTAATTCTGTGAGCTTTATTGTAATATTATTTTCTAATGCGTATCTCACACATTCTTCCAGCGTCCATTGTTTTGATTGTGCTTGTCCAGTTATCCCAAAACCGAATAACATTGCAAAAACCAGACTATTATATTTATTTATTTTCATATATTTTTGATGAAAGCGCAGTAAACCGAACTACGCAAATTTAACATTTTTTAAACCCAAAAAAATCCCTTAAACCTTCAAATTAATTATTTTTTTACTCCTTCATTAATCAAGCCCTGATTCCAGATTTTGATCTTATCTGTAGCCGTAATTCCGCTTTTAATTTGAACGTAGATTCCGTCACTCACTCCAAGAACTAAATCTCTTCTTTGGAATTTCTGTGGAGCCGTTTCTATCTCAACATAAGGTTTTTGTGTTTTTTTGTCAAATTGCACTAATGACTCTTTTATAGCCAAAACTTTTTCTGCTTTTTCTAAAATAATCGAAGCATTTGCGCTTAATCCTGCCCTAATAAAAGTGTCGTCTCTGTTTACCATTTGAGCTTTAATTTCAAACTGAATCGCTCCATTTTCTGTAACTCCTTTTGGCGCAATATAATTTAAAACAGCATCAAATTTTTTATTTTCGATTGCTCCAATTGTAATCTCAATAGGCATTTTTTCTTTGATTTTCCCTACTTCTGATTCATCAATTTTTCCAATAAAAATCATTCTTCCAACATCTGCAACACTTGCAATTGTAGTTCCTTCATTAAAATTATTACTTTCAATAACCTGGTTTCCAACTTTAACTGGAACGTCTAAAACCATTCCGTTAACTGTAGAACGAATTAAAGTATTGGCATAACTTCCTAAAGAAGATGTTGTTCCAGTTTTAACGATATCTAAACTTTGTTTCGCAGCCAAATAAGTTTGTTTTGCCTGATTATACGCTACTTGAGCTGCATCAAAATCATTTGCAGAAATAACTTCTTTTTCAAATAATGTTTTTTGTCTTTTATACAATCTCTCCTGATTATCTAAAGCAATTTTAGCTGACTGAACCTGGTTCTGTGTACTACTCACATTTGAAACGTTTGCTACCACACGAATTTTAGCAATCATATCTCCTGCTTTGATTTTTTCACCTGCTTTGATATATACTTCTTCAATAATACCCGAAATATTTGGTTTGATTAAAACCTCTTCATCAGGCTGAATATTACCTGTCGCAATCGTATTTTTTACAATTGTTTTCGTTTCTGCTTTTTCCGTTTTAAATACAACTGGTGATTCCTGATTCTTAGCATACAAATAATATAGTGCGCCAAAAAAAACGATTGCAATAAATATTAAAATGGTAACGGTTACTCCTTTTTTCATTTGTTTTTGGTTTAATCGATTTATTTTGATTGATAATTTATTCTGTTCTTAAAGCATCTACCGGTTTTACATTGATTGCTGTTTGCGCTGGAATAAATCCTGCCAGCAAACCAGACCCAACTAGTATTAATAATGCTACAAATACAACACGTAAATCTACACTTGGATTAGCAAACATAGTATTACCTCCAGGCGGCATCGAATCGAGCGCCATGTTTAAGAGCGCTATAATTCCGGTCGCTACGGCAATTCCAAGCATTCCTGAAATAATAGTTAAAAATATAGATTCTGATAATATTTGGCCTCTAATCGCACCTGGTGTTGCACCTAAAGCTCTTCTAATTCCGATTTCTTTTGTGCGTTCTTTAACCACAATTAGCATGATATTTGAAATTCCGATTACACCAGAAATTAAAACCAGTGTTCCTACGAAATACGCAATTACTTTTAGAATATTAAAAAGACTTTGCACTTTGTTAAACTGCTCATACAAGTCAAAATTCCCTACTGCACGTTCATCTGTAGGATGAACAGAATGTAGCGCTTTTATAATCTCTAAAATTTTTGGTTTTAATTCGGTTATCGAAGATTCATCTTTCGCTGTTAATGCCATCCAACCTACTTTATCGCCATAATTAAATGCTTGCTGAAAAGTGGTAAACGGAATAAAAATATTCTTCTGTTCTTGCTCAGCATTTCCTCCCTGCTGTTTTGAAGCATAAACTCCAACAACCATAAAATTTATACCATTTATTTTTATGTATGTTCCAACAGATTCTTCTTCTTTACCATAAAGCTCGCTGATAACTCCTTTACCAATCACCGCTACTTTTCTTCTTTCATTAATATCCTGCTGATTTACAAAACGGCCTTTAATAATATCCATTGGCTGTTGTTTTATCAATTCTGGATAATCACCATAAATTGTAAAAGCCGAAGTTTTTGTTCCTCTTACCACATTATTTGTTCCGTTAAAATCTCCCAACTGATTTCTTGGAGAAACATATAGTAAATCTGGTATTGCTTGTTTTAATGCTGCAACATCGCTATTTCTAAAATCATAACGACGTATTTTTGGTAACCCTTTATATGCTTTAGAAGTGCTTTGACTCCACATAAACATAGTATTTGTTGCGATTCCATCAAAACCTTTTTTAACACCGTTTTCAAGTCCGTTACCTGCTGCCAGTAATATTACCAAAATAAATATTCCCCAAAACACACCAAAAGCAGTCAGAACAGTTCTGAATACATTTGCCGTTAAAGCCTGTAAAATTTCGTCCCAATTATCTTTACTAAACATGATTATTCGTCTCTAAGTGCTACAATAGGTTTAATTTTGGCTGCTCTGTAGGCTGGAAAAAAACCTGCCATTGCACCAGCAAATACAAGTAAAATCAAGGTTGTTAACGCCACGCTAAAATCTACTTCTGGATTTCTAAAAAATTCGCTCTGCACCATTGGCCCAACAAACTCCAATAAAAGTAAACTTCCAAGCAAACCGACAAAACCAGCAATCGTTGTAATAAATATGGATTCATGAAGAATCATAGAAATAATTGAAAACGGAGAGGCTCCAAGGGCTTTTCTAATTCCAATTTCTTTTGTTCTTTCTTTCACTATGATAAGCATGATATTACTTACTCCAACCACTCCTGCGATAATTGTACAAATACCAACCCACCAGAAGAAAAGTCGTATATACAGATTTAAATCATAAAACTGTTTAGCATCTTTTACTGAATTATATACTCCTACACCACTATCATCTTCAGGTGCAACCATGTTTTTGCTTTTAAGCAAGTTTTTCAAATCTTGTGTAAATTGCTCTGACTGCGCTAAAGCCTCATCATAATTATCTGTTTTTTTTAATGTAAAAAACAAATTACTAATCTTATCACCACCGCCAAATGTTTTCTGAACAGTCGTTAATGGTATATAAGCACGAGTTTCTTCTCTTTCTCCTCCTGGATCTGTAAAAATCCCAACTACTTTAAAACTAATGTTATTAATTAAGATTTCTTCCCCAATAGCCTCTTTATCTTTTAGCAAATCTTGCTTTAATTTCATTCCGATAACAGCTACTTTGGCATTATTTTGTAAATCTTTTGCATTTACATAACGACCTTGAACTATGGTTAAATTTTCTATCCCGCCATAATCAGGATCAACACCTCTAAATTGGTAGGTTCCTGATTCTTTTCCATATGCAAAAGATTGCCCCCAGTAATTATTTGTTGAAGCACGCAAATCTAATTTATCTTCAAATTTCTGTACCGATTGATTGTAATCACTATTACGAAACTGAATGTGTCTTCCTGGATTTAAGCCTTTGTATTCTTTAGTTGTAGTTCCAGACCAAACTTCTATAATCCCTGCAGCATCACGTTCAAACTGTTTTTCGATTCCATTTTGAAGACCTTTACCTGCACCAAGCAGAATCACCAAAATAAAAATTCCCGAAGCTACCGAAATACCTGTTAGAAATGTTCTCAAACGGTTTTTGGATATCGCTTCAAATATTTCCTGCCAACGTTCTATATTAAACATAAGACGAAGCTCTAACTTGTTCTACTTTTTTATCATCGATAATTAGTCCATCTTTTAGGACTACGTTTCTTTTGCACATAGCGGCAATATCCGGTTCGTGTGTAACGATTAAGATTGTTTTACCTTCATCATTAATTCCCTGAATAAGTTCCATCACTTCATAAGAAGTTTTGGTATCAAGCGCTCCTGTAGGCTCATCTGCCAATAAAACTTTTGGATTTGAAGCTAATGCTCTTGCAATTGCCACACGCTGTTTCTGACCTCCTGAAAGCTCATTTGGTAAGTGATGTGAATGAGATCCTAAACCTACTTTTTCCAGATATTTCATCGCAATTTCATAACGCTCTTTTCTCTTAACTCCCTGATAATACAATGGCATTGCCACATTATCAAGAGCCGATTTATAGTTGATTAAATTGAAAGACTGAAAAACAAATCCCAAGAATTTATTTCGGTATTTAGAAGCAATAGTTTCGTTTAATTTCTTTATTGGAGTTTTATCTAAAATATAACTTCCAGAATCAGCTTCGTCCAAAATTCCTAAAATATTAAGAAGTGTTGATTTACCAGATCCGGATGATCCCATGATCGCAACTAGTTCACCTTCTTCAATATTAAAATTAATACCTTTTAGTACGTGTAATTCTGAACTTCCCATCTTATAGGATTTGTGCAAATCTTTAATTTCAATCATGGTATTGTTAAATTTTTAGACAATAATAACATTTTTATTAAGTAAATTATGATAATAAAAAGTTAATAATTCTGTTACCTATTTCTTATAAGACTTCGTTCTTTATGAATTGTTACACTTTTTTAATAAAATATGATTGTTTTCGTAATTTTACCTCGTTTTTAAAACTTACTTTAATGAAGCTTACTTCCATTATTTCAATGTT